>JASJDN010000179.1 GCA_030065205.1 Crocosphaera sp. | reverse complement strand
GATGTGCCTGGGAACTTGAACGAATATGCTTTTCAGTTAAGTCTATTCAATCAAGAAAATAACCATCCCAACAGGGATTCGTTATGAATCTCCTCGGCTTTAGCCAGGAGAGCGTCAATTTCTGAGTTGGATTTAACCGTTGATCAAATTTTACATAAGTAGAAATTATGTTTTAAGACTAAATAGTTTTGTAATTCAATATTTCAAGATTTCCTGACACTGATAATTATTTTCAATAAGCAACGAGGTTCCGCCTTTATGGTACGATAGTAAAGACTGAAAATCTGTAGATGGTGTGTCTACTTTTATCTGAAGTGCCTCTAATACTGATTATTGGGTAATCATAGAATAATATTTTTCAATTTCAAAGCTGTTTTTTCAACTTTTTTGAGCAAATGTATTGTTTTCTCAATTAGTTTATATGTTCTAGGAATTGACAAAATTACTTAGTTATGCTGTTCATATCAGAGAGAATTTTTTGGTAATATGATGCAAAATAAGGAGAATAGCTATGACAACAGAAGTAATTGAAAAACGGTCTTCATCCACGTCTACCGTTCGTAAACCAGCCCCTCGGTATCGAGTTTTGCTGCATAACGATGATTTCAACTCGATGGAATACGTGGTACAAACTTTGATGCAAACAGTATCAGGAATGACCCAACCTCAAGCAGTTGATATTATGATGGAAGCACATACCAATGGTACCGCTTTAGTCATTACCTGTGCGTTAGAACCGGCTGAATTTTACTGTGAAACGTTGAAAAATCATGGTTTAACCAGCACCATTGAACCAGATGAATAATTTTAATTCTAATTAAAAACCCTCACAATCATACTTATTAATTCACCCCTTATCGCAACTTTGAATCCTTGAAATTTAATCTTACCATAATCGCTAATTACCCAGTACCGTTACGACTGGGAATTTTTATAATTTTTCTCTTATGTTTATGGCTTCCTGTGGCCATTCCCCTCTATTTACTCTTAAACAGTGACCCTAACTTAACCACGATTGTCACGATGGCAATATTGTACTTAGAGTTTATTACTTTACTATTTATTTGGAATAAACAGGTTTATAAAATCAAGTTTTGGTGGCGAGAATATGGCTTAGTTTTTACCCGACAAAATGGCGTTGAGTTGCTCAACGGGTTAAGTTTAGGTTTATCCTTTACCTGTGGATTATTTATTATTGAAGCCATTTTAGGCTGGGTTAAATTTGTACCACCATCTGCTAATTTTACGCGGATAATTTTTGAAGGGTTATTGAGTGCGTTAGGTATCGGTTTAGCTGAAGAATTATTTTTTAGAGGTTGGTTATTAGAGGAACTCAAAAAAGATTATAATTCTCAGATTTTTATTTACGTTAATGGGATTATTTTTGCTGTTTTGCACTTTTTGAAACCCCTAGAGGAAATTATTAGAACCTTTCCTCAATTTCCGGCCTTAGTTTTATTAGGTATGACTTTAGTATGGGCTAAATTAGGCCATTCTAACCGTATAGGAATATGTATTGGATTGCATGGGGGTTTAGTGTGGGGATATTATATGATTAATGTGGGTGGATTGATCGATTATACGGGTCAAGTTTCTCCCCTCTTCACAGGAATTGATAATAATCCTATCGCTGGAATAATGGGATTATTGGGGTTAGGACTTTTGAGTATTTTGATGAGAAGAAAAGCAAAATTTAACAGAAAAAATGATTAAGAAATTTTGAAAAGAGTTTGAGTTCATCAGGTTCTTGATAATGGGAAGGTAACAACTCAATGAAAGCGTTTTCTAAGGTGTTTAAGACTGTATCAATATCCTGACGTTTAGGATGTTTAACTTGAGAAAATGACAAGGGTTTCCCAAAGCGGAGGGTTAAGGTTTTACGGTAATATAAATTCTTTGTCCCGATTAAAGCCACTGGTACTATAGCAACCCCACTGCGTAACGCATAGATAGCGGTTCCTCGTTTGAGGGGAAGGCTTAACTTTCCTTCTGTTGTTCCTAAACGGCCTTCTGGAAACAACATTAATCCTTGTTCTTGCTCTAAAATAACCTGTACTGCCTTATTAATCTGACGTAGGGTTTTGATTGATTCCCCAGACGGCACATTTGCTTCAATCGCTTCGGCTAAAGGCTTTAATTCTTGGTTTCCTGCTTGTGCTGCTGCAATGATAGCGGTTTCTTGACCCCAACGACGTTCCAAGGGAATAACTCCACCAGAAAGCCCGAGAATAAAGCGTTTCCACCATTTATTGTAAAGGGTACGAGCATCCCCCAAAATATGAAAATAGGGAGACGCAAAGCATTCTGATAACAACAAAAAAGGGTCAATGTGGTTAAGATGGTTGGCTACCAAAATAACGGGACGATGGGGAATATTTTGAGGATGTTCTACTTTAACTCGGAAAAGACTGTGAATCAGCGATCGCAATAAAAAATGACGCAACCGGCCATCAATCGGTTTTTCAAACGTCCCTCCTGCCATCGTTTCTAGATCATTTAAGCCCTGTTGAATCGCGTTTTTGATGACTGGGTTTTGAGCATTGTATAAGCCCTCTTTTGCCCGTTGAATGATGTCTGAGGTAATAGGAGGTTGAGTATTAATAGATTCCAGAGAAACTGACATGATCACAACTTGAACACTTTGACTTATTTTCCCTGGTGATTGAGCTATCAGATGTTAAGATCAGGCCAGTTTGTGGAATGGTACAAACCAGGCGATTTGATAAAAATATAGTCAAATAAGTGGTCATTGCGAGGGGTCATATAGACGGTAAGCTTTGATTGCCACTAAAAACACCCCGAAGCAATCTACCATAGACATAGAGATTGCTTCATTTAGCTACCGCTACTTAATTCAAAAGCTAAGAGAGTTTAGCCAAGTTAAAATCAATTCATTGACCTGTTGGGGTTTTTCGTCGTGGGGACAATGGCCAGCCTTTTCGATGGGGTAAAAGGTGGTATTTTGCCCATTTTTTGCTCTTTCTTGATACATTGCTGATCCTTTAATGGGAGTCCAAGGATCATCGCTTCCCCATAACACTAATAGGGGTTGATCAATGTTAGGTAATAAACTGTTAGGATGAGGTCCAGCCGGGGCTGTTAACACCGAAGCAAACACTTTCTGGGCCCCAGGATCACAAGAGGGTTGATAGAGAATATCGACGAGTTCATCGGTGACTGCGTTGCGATCGCAATACACTTGATACAGGGTGCGACGAATACGATGTTTTTGACGAATGCGGTTAAAAAGGAAGGGGCCAGTCACAGACGAATTGACTAATTTGGTAAAGGTTCCCATAACGAACCGTAGGGGAAAATTTAACTCATCAGGCCGATGATTTAACCCTCCTGCACAATTAATTAACACACCCCCTTTACTAATGTGGGGATAATCGGCCAGAATCATTAAAGCTAACAAACCACCAATGGAATTGCCGACAAAAACAGTGGGTTCCTGGATATGATCTTGCCAAAAATCTTTAATTAAATCCCGCCATAATTCTACGGTATAGTTTAATTGAGGTTTATCAGAACCCCCAAACCCTAATAAATCTAGGGCATAAATGCGATAATTTTCTTGGGCTAAATGGGGAATATTTTTGCGCCAATGACCAATGGATGCACCAAACCCATGAATTAATAATAAGGGTTTTCCTTGTCCTTGAACGGTGTATTTAATACGGTGACCTTGCCAATGCCAATAATAGGTTGGTAACGCTTTAGGGGATAGGGTTTCTGTCGTTATCATGATCGATTTTTAAAAAAGTTATAAAAGCTTTATATTTTTATTTATAATATAACTCATTCTGCCCAGAATAGTCTGAAAAGCTCCATAAAATTTTTAAATGGTTAACCAAGCTGACAAGTCTCGATCGAGCAGGTCTTGAAGTTTGAGAATATCGTCACGATAGAGATTTAAAAGGAGTTCTTTTTCTTCATCAAAAGAGTCTATTTCTTTTTTCGATTTTGAGTTTATTGATATCAAGAAAGAACGTAGCTTTTGTCTTTTTTCTTCTGATAAAATAGGCTTCAATAAGGTAGCTGATAGTGAACGGATAGGATTTTTTCTAACTAATAGTTTATTAATATCTTCATTTTTAGGAAGTTGTGCAACCTGAGATTTTTGAGACGTATCTGCTTCAAAATCAGGGTTAACTCCGATAGTTTTATAGATTTCCTGTAGAAATTTTTGGGAATCTTTGCGAAGATCATCGTACAAAAAAATCGAAACTTGTTCTCGACCAAATTCTTCAAAATAATGTTTCACTTGTTGATAATAACAACCTTTCAAAATCACAAAAGATTTATGATATCTATATTTAATTTGTTCCTTTAATGGTGTGTTAGATTGACCTTCCCTAACGTGCATTAAATAGTCAGAAATAGCCCGATCTACTGGATTTCTTAAAATAGCGATTAATTTAGCATTAGGAACATAACGCTTAATTAGCTCTATGGATGTTTTATGATGAAAAAGGTAGTTAGGTGAAATTTCTCCAATGGCGATCTCATTGGTAACCCCTTTAAACTGGTCTTTATATTGTTCAAACGTTACAATTTTTTTCGCTTTAAACCGACGGCCTTGTTCAATCAGTTTCGGCCAATCTTTTTCTAAAAAATTAGTTTCTTTAACAGGACTTAAATAAACTTCAGGATGTTGTTTTAAGTAATTATAAACTGAGGTTGTTCCTGCTTTTTGAACCCCGAAAATCAAAAAGTTAGGTAGTTTAACATTTGAATGATCCATTGTTAGAATAATTTAAAATAGTTTAGGACTAAAATGATTTTTATTTTAAAGAGCATTGGCGGTCAATTTTTTCTGGTGGGCAATAGATGATAATCTAAGATAAGTGTCTAGTTTGCCCACCCTCCTGTCTAATCTTGGTCACTCGATAACTAGACTTTATTCAAGTTAATTCCTGCTTCTTTTGCCATCGCATTTAACCCTTTCTTTTCTAGGGTTTTAATAGCTTTGGTCGATAGACGTAATTTAACCCAACGGTTGCCTTCAGGCCACCATACCCGTTTCCATTGTAAATTAGCTTCTTGCAATTTCTTGGTGCGACGGTGAGAGTGAGAGACAGCAAAAGCGTTATTGGCTTTTTTGCCAGTGAGTTGACATTTACGGGACATTTCCAACCTCCTATACTATACAATCGAGTCCGATCTTTAATGGTAGCAAACTCTGGAAGGGTTTTCTGTTACCACGAATCATATCAGACAAAATGGGGGTCAACACTTCGACTTTACTCAGTGTTGACCCCAACAAGGTAATAAAACAATAATAATCCTACTTATTCGGTTGAGGGGTCATGCGTAAATAGGGTTTAACTTCTGTGACTCCTTTGGGAAACTTCTGTTTGGCTTCGTCTGTGGGAATGGAGGGAACCACAACACAATCATCTCCATCTTTCCAGTTAGCAGGAGTTGCGACTTGATGATAATCGGTTAATTGTAAAGAATCAATCACCCGTAAAATTTCATCAAAATTACGTCCGGTACTAGCAGGATAGGTTAAAGTCAGGCGTAATTTCTTGTTAGGATCAATAATAAAGACAGAACGAACAGTTAGATTATTGAGGGAGTTGGGGTGAATCATCCCGTATAAGTCTGCAACTTTGCGATCGGGATCAGCGATAATGGGATAGTTAACGGTAGTATTTTGGGTTTCGTTAATGTCGTTAATCCAACCTTTATGGGAGTCCACGCTATCCACGCTCAAGGCTAGAACTTTAACGTTACGTTTGTCAAACTCTGGTTTGAGACTGGCTACTGTGCCTAATTCTGTGGTGCAAACGGGTGTATAATCGGCAGGATGGGAAAATAGCACCACCCAACTGTCTCCAGCCCATTCATGAAAAGAAATGGAGCCTTCGCTGGTATCTTGGGTAAAGTTAGGTACGGTGTCACCGAGTTGAAGAGCCATATTCGTAACTTCCTATACAATTTCAAAGGAGTATTTCATTACTATCACGAGAATTTAGGAAGATGCTCGAATTTTATACATTTATAATAATTGTCAATAGTTAGTTATCAGTGGAAGCAACAGAGATAATAAAGCCACATATCACTGCAAGACATTCTTTCATGATTTGTGGTCAATTCTAAGCCAGTTTTCCAAGAATAAACTTTAATATCCTTAAATAAGGGTTCTAGTTGTTTAATTTGTTCTGAAGCGCGAATATAATAAGTTTGTAGGCGAAAATTATGGGATTCATCCCGAAGAATAGCATATTGATTTTGTTGGATGGTTTGATACGTTAAAGAAGCATTAAATCCCCGTAAAAAAGCAAACATTATTAAGTTTACATAGGTTTTAAACGGGTTAAAACTCAGATGATACTTCCAGTTAAACTGTTTTTCTATGGCTTGAAGATTATGACTTGAAAAAAAGAAATACCCCCCAGATTTACCAATTCGACTGATTTCCTGTAACACTTTTAATCTATGTTCGTGGGAAATATAATCGATGCCATTGAAACTAAATAAAATAAAATCAAAAGAATTATCTTCAAAGTCACTTAAATTTCTAGCATCTCCTACCATTAATGTTATAGATGGATATGACTGATTAAATCTTTGTTGACAAGCGTTGATCATAGCAGAAGAATAATCAACCCCAATATAGTCTTTAACCAAAGGAAAAAAATGCTGTGTGGTTCGTCCTCCTCCCACTCCTAAATCAAGCATTTTCATGGTGGGCAATTTAGGTTTAAGTAGTTGAATAATTGTTTCTTCTGCTGGTTGTAATTGTTGTAAATATTGATAGTAATGAACCACATCTGAAGTGGAATAGGTTGTAAGATTTTTATCGTTAATCATATAGCAATCAGGAATGATATATGAGAACCCATGAGGACATAATAATATTATGTCCCTACCAATAAGCTGCTGTAGGGATTTAACAATGTTAAATCCTCTTTGTCATTT
>JASJDN010000063.1 GCA_030065205.1 Crocosphaera sp. | reverse complement strand
CATTCCAAGTCTGGCTACAATTCAGGTTTATACCTTACGGCCGTCTTTAGTCTATCACAAAAATTCTGTCCTGGCTCTCATCCCTCGATTTTCGTTCCTCAATCGGGGATTTCTCGCCAGGGGGGTTAACTCAAACTGAATTAGAAGAAATTAACGCAGAGCCTCAAGGGTATTATGATCGCCATTGGCATTTTTTAGCTCCATCTCAAAGTGAGAGACTGTTACCTAAAATGTCGCCATAATGCCCCCGTCATATTTTTCAACAAGACACTCATCAAAATCGCGTAGCGTTGCGAGGCACGAAGCAATCACAGTGGGACGGCAGTCGCTCAACTTGGGGAGACCCCAAAAACAGAATTCTAAGACGGTAAGGTGGGCAAATCAGAGATTGATCTGGACTACCCGTGAAGTAGAAAACTTTGCCCACCCTACTACAAAACTGGGTTTTAATGTTCCTTGACCAAATACTCTTTTACAAGTTAGCTTTTAGAGTAAATTGATCGCAAGACTCTTAAAGATTATAAGCCCCTTCGGTATCTGGACTTTCTACTTTAGGTAGTCCCATACTGTAATTAAGGACACGACTTTTCAGATTGTAACTGATTTCCCCTTTTTGAAGAAGATTGCGGACAAAATGTTCTAAATCTGAGCCAATACGACGTAAATTATAATCGCTTAATTCTTCGCCACTGGCAGCTTCTACTAATTCGTCAAACTTATAATAAACTTTCTGCAAAGCGTCTTCATTCCAGTTAAATTCGTTATCGGGATCAACATCTAAAGTGAGCATCTTATCACTTTCTATCAGTTCATTATTTTGAATTTCAGCCGTATAGATGCGAATATGACGAGTTGTAGATTTGACAAACATAGTAAGCAAACAAAAATAGAGACTTATATCTTAGATGGTAATGGTTTCTCTTCTCAAGAGCAATTAAACTATATTGAAATTATGATCAGGGGATAAGGCTATTAACCATTATCCCCATCCCATGTTTATTTACTTCCGGCTTTGATACATTCTTCAACTAAAGGCATTACAGCGTCAACATCTTTCCACCCTAAAATTTCTGTCACTTTTTTCTCTAGATTTTTATAGGTGCGGAAAAATTCAGCAATTTCGTCTAAACGGTGAGGGGCAATATCCTTGAGGGATGTTACGTTAGCATAGCGGGGATCTTCTTCGGGGACGCATAAGACTTTTTCGTCGCGATCGCCACCATCGATCATTTCTAACATACCAATAGGACGGGCTGCAATGACACAGCCGGGGAAAGTGGGTTGATCCATGATCACCATTCCATCCAAAGGATCACCATCATCCGCTAACGTATTGGGAACAAACCCATAATCATAAGGATATTGTACCGAAGCAAACAAAACGCGATCAAGAGCAAAGGCGTTCATATCCTTGTCATATTCGTATTTATTCTTGCTTCCAGCAGGAATTTCAATTAAAACATTGATTAAACCAGGTTTAGGTTGAGCAGGAATGAGTGATAAGTCCACAATTTTCTCCGAATGCTTATTAATTACTGTGATTGAGGAATATGGCACGATTATGTATTCACCAGGTGAATAACATTACCGCTTGATTGCATAACCGTTCCTTCGCTGCTTATTTTACAATGAATGTTGCCCAAACGTTGATAAGAATCACATGGTTACCGTGATCGAATCTATTGAGGCTAAGGGAGAAAGCGAACATAATAAATACAGGATTCAAAAAGCGGGTGCATACAACAGCAAGCGGTTATTTATTGTTTTTAACAGTAAATGACCCCTTTTTTTGCTCATTTTCTAGATTGATAAAAATCACATTATTATCGTGATCAATGTTATTGAGGATAAGAAAGAAAGCGAACATAATAAATACAGGATTCAAAAAGCGGGTGCATACAACCGTCAAGGGTTATTTATTGTTTTTGACAGTAAATAGCCCCTTTTTTTGCTCATTTTCTGGGTTGATAAGAATCACATTATTACCGTGATCCATACTATTGAGCCTAACAGAGAAAACGAACATAATAAGTACAGGATTCAAAAAGCGGGTGCATACAACCGTCAAGGGTTATTTATTATTTTTATAGTAAATAACCCCTTTTTTTATAGCGTTTCTCGGACTCATGAGGTACACTTAACTCCTGCCTCCTGCCCCCTGCCTCCTGCCTCCAAGCGATAACCTCTGTACCTCACAAGTATCAGAACTGCTATATTACTGGTTATCTCCACAAACTTGTTGTAAAGTTGCTACGAATTCAGGATAAGAAATCGCTGCTGCTTCAGCCCTGTTAATGATCGTCTTTCCTTGAGCAGTTAAAGCTGCGATCGCTAAACTCATGGCGATCCGATGATCGGTATAACTATCAACTTCAGCAGCCATTAAAGGAGTCCCTCCTGTGATTTCTAAACCGTCGGGTAGTTCGGTAATCTTCGCCCCCATTTTGGTTAATTCTGAAGCCATTACCGCCAAACGATCGCTTTCTTTAACCCTTAATTCTGCTGCATCTTTAATAATGGTTTTTCCCTCTGCAAAAAGAGCAGCAACTGCTAAAATCGGGACTTCATCGATGAGACGAGGAATAATATGCCCTGCAATGGTACAGCCTTTTAACTGACAAGATTTAACCCGTAAATCAGCTACCGGCTCCCCTGTTACCAGTCGTTTATTTTCTAAAGTAATATCTGCACCCATCATTTCTAACCCTTCTAAAACACCGATTCGGGTGGGGTTAATCCCAACATTTTCAATTAATAATTCTGACCCTTTAATAATAGAAGCAGCCACTAACCAAAAGGCTGCTGAACTAATATCTCCTGGAACAATTACGGTTTGACCGGTTAGTTTAGGATGACCATTTATAGTAACACTATTAGTTTTAGAATCAATTTCTAACGTTGCGCCGAAAGCTTGTAACATCCGTTCACTGTGATCACGGGATAAAGCCGGTTCGGTGACGGTGGTTTGTCCTTCTGTCATCAACCCTGCTAATAAGATACAGGATTTTACCTGGGCTGAAGCAATGGGGGAATGGTAGTGAATGGGTTTGAGGGACTGTCCTTTGATGGCTAAGGGAGCTAAACTGTTGTTGTTGCGTCCCCATATTTGCGCCCCCATTTCCTGTAACGGTTTAATCACACGGGACATGGGACGCGATCGCAAAGAACTATCCCCAGTGACACAGAAAAGGCGATCGGGATGGGATGCTAATAACCCTAACATCAGGCGCATAGTAGTCCCAGAATTCCCCGCATTTAGCACGTCTAGGGGTTCTTGTAGCTGTCCTAACCCAATTCCTTGTACGGTGACTTTTTGGCTGTTTAAGGGGGAAATTTTCGCCCCCATCGCGCGAAAACATTCGGCGGTACTACGGGGATCTTCTCCTAATAATAATCCTTCGATCACCGTTTCTCCTTCGGCGATCGCCCCTAACATTAAAGCGCGATGAGATATAGATTTATCTCCGGGTATTTTCACCGTTCCTTGTAAGGATAACCCTGTTTGGGGAGGCGATATGCTTAAAATTTCCTGATTTTCTGCGCTTTGGAGATGAATGATCGATTTAGACATAAGTGAGGACTGAGTAGAAGGATGGGATATTCCGCCCCACATTAGTATAAAACAAAAACTGTAAAATCCTATTTTTTTTAATAGAAAAAACAGAAAAAATACTAAATTTTGGAATCATCGTTACCAAGTAATAATAACAAGGAATTTTGTAAGGTGGGCAAGGTTTTCAAGGGTCAAGTTAGTTTTAATCAGTCTTTGACTTGCCCACCCTACCGTCTTAAGATTCTATTTATAAATAGTCTCTAACACCGAACTCATTTTATGTTTATGAAACCTACTTAATATTTACCAAATCAGGTCTAATTCTAAGACGAAACTAGGTAATATATTTTCTCCTGATAAAGTTTGAGGATTATCTAATATTTCTACGTCTTTACCCTGTCGATAAATTTCTATCTGTTTATCTTGACGATTGATTAACCAACCTAATTGTGTCCCATTATCTATATATTCTTGCATCTTATCTCGTAGGGTTTTTAAGCTATCACTAGGCGAACGTAATTCAATAATAAAATCAGGAGATAAGTGTAAGAATTTTTGACGTTGTTCAACAGTTAAATTATCCCATTTTTCTAAGGGTATCCAAGCAGCATCAGGGGAACGATAAGCATTATTGGGAAGCTTAAACCCTGTAGATGAATCGAAAACAACCCCCAATTTACTTTTATAATTCCAAGTCCAAAGTTGTGCTGTAATAGCTGCATTTTTGTCACCAGTTTCTCCTCCAGTGGGTGGCATAATAATTAAGTCTCCCTGAGCATTTTTTTCCAGTCTCAAATCTCGGTTATTTTCACAAATTTGATAAAATTGTTCATCCGTTATATTGAGAAAGTCCAGATTAATTTGTATTGCATTAACCATAGTCGTAAAAGTATCAATATGATCCATTATATCAAGTAAAGTTATAATTGAGACATAAAATAGAGGAGTAGATAAGATGTCAGAAAAAGAAAAGTTAGAGATTGAGTTATTAAAAGAAGTGTTAGCTAGATATGAAGCTGAACAAAAAGAGTTAGTAGAACTTTACCGAAACTTAGACACAAAAGCACAAGTAAATATTGTAGCATCTGGTATTTTTATCACAGCGTCAGGCAATTTAGTTAAAGAAGTAAATAACAATTTACCCCCTCAAATGAATTTATTTTTAGCTGTTGCTATTCTTTGTCTAACTTTATCCGTTACTTGTGCTATTTCTGTTTTATTGACTAAGGAAGTTAAAAGTTCTCCTATTGGTAGTGGTTACTTAAAGCTTGCTGATGACACATTAAAGTTTATAGAAAGAGAAAATTTAACAACTGAACAAGAAATATTAAAACAGTTTATAATCAATACCAGGAATAAAATTAGCACTTGGAAGCCCAGTATTACAAGTTATAGAGATAAGTGTGAACTAAAAGCGCAGCAACTAAAATGTAGTCAACAATGGTTATTATTTGGATTGATCATAGTATCTTTTGTAACAATTACTTCAATATTTTATAGATATAATAATGGTCTATAGTTTCATTTGGGCGTAAAGATGATGCCAGAATGTATTGAGGACAAGTGTAAGAATCCTGCTGTTGAGAATAACATTTATTGTCAAGAACATTTGCCAGATAATCCAGAACTAACTACGTATAATCTTTCTCATATGGACTCTACTGATCCTATGATTGTTAAAATTATCGAAAAGGAAATCGCTAATACTCAAGAAGATAACTAAATTATAAATCTGTAGGGTGGGCAATGTTTAAAATGGTTTCTGACTGAGGTTTATCTATTAATATTGCCCACCTTAACTTTATACCAGTTCTCAGAAATAGCTCGAAAGATTGCTTCGGGGTATTTTCAGTGAAAGTTAAAGCTTACTATTTATATTACCCCTCGCAATGACCACTTAAGGCGTAGGGTGGGCAATGTTTAAAATAGTTTCTGACAAAGGTTTATCTATTAATATTGCCCACCTTGACTTTATACCAGTTCTCAGAAATAGCTCAAAAGATTGCTTCAGTGTATTTTCAGTAAAAGTTAAAGCTTACTGTTTATATTACCCCTCGCAATGACCAGTTAAGTCTCTTATAACTTTTGAGAATTGGTATTATTTATCAATTTAATAGCTATGGAATTTTAGTGTAATAGGAATCACTTTTCTAAACCCTGAACGCCTAACTCTTTTTAACCTCTTGTAAAGCCAACTGAACCCGCGCACAAACCCCTAATTCTTCCTCAATTTCTAACTGCTTTTCTAACCGTTCAACAATGGAATTAACCAAAATTTCATCATCTAGAGAAACCGCCAAATTTTGTAGTCCGACCACCGCAGCATAACGCACTACCCATTCAGGGTCATCTAGTACCTTAAATAACGTCTCAATCGCCTGTTTTTGCCCCTCAGAAGCCTCTGAACTGGATAACTTGAACCATCCTATGTAACCTAGTCCTTTCGCCGCAGAACGGCGTACACTCATGGAAAAATCCGTTAAGGCGGCCTCTTGCAGATGGTCTAAGGCCGAAGGATGTCCAATGCCCGCCAAAGCGCGAGTCGCCCAGGCCCTTGCCCCATAATTGTAACCATCAATCTGTTCTAAGAGATAGGGGACACTGACATCACCCAGATTAATTAATCCCTCAACAGCGGCCACAGCAGCCCCTGGATTATTGTATCCCAACGCCTCAATTAAGGTTGGAATCGCCTTTTCATGCCCAGTGGAGGACAAAGACCGAACCGCCATGAGTAATCCCACCGCAGAATCGGCCTTTTGCACTCCTTCAATTAAACCGTGAATGTCTTGATCTTCCATTATTCATTGAGACCTAATAACCGTTTTGTATGGACCACCGCCACTACTATCACCGTATCACCATCTACTTGATAGATCACACGGTAAGTATAAGCCGGTTGATCTCGAAGGGTTATACTATCCCCCTCAGCGATCAACTCTCCTGTTAACGGATTATCCTCCAACTGACCGGTAGCATCCAAAATCTGGCGTACCACCGCAGCAGCGTAGGAAGGAGAATCACGGGCGATATAGGTCGCAATGGAATCAACATCTTCTACTGCTTTAGAAGACCAAATCACTCGATAAGCCATTTACTTAGTAGTCCCTCGACTTCCTCTTGTTGCAATATGGGTTCGCGTTCAGCGACCTGTAATCCTTGACGGATTTTTTCGAGAACATACAAATGATACTGGATATCTTCAATTGAACAATCATCTGGTAATTGATTCAAGATGGATTGGATTTTTTCCTTAATGCTATTCATAGGTAATGATTAACTTAATTTTTAATCTACAGTTAGGGATACTATCGGATTATATAGAAAATCTTTTTTTTTATCTTACCCACACCTCTCCGTAAGTTCCCTCACCAGATTTACGGTAAATGCGGTAACCGTTCTGGTAACGGTACGGGAATTATGGATACAATATCCTAGATGGCAGAATATCTTAGGTAGTTTCTTAAAATTTCTTAATAAAACCCATGGAAATCAGAAGACGACCCCCCAATCCAGCAGTAGAAGTCGATATCTTACGTTATCAAGTCCCCGACCCCAATGGAGAGGCTAACCATATCCTCGAAGAAATCGTCTGGCACAAAGAAAAAGAAGTGGAACGAATGCGGGAACGTCTTTCCTTGTTAGACTTGCGAAAACAGGAACGAAATGCGCCACCGGCCAAAGACTTTTTGGGGGCTATAGTACGGGGTAAAACCCAACCGGCTTTGATTGCAGAAGTCAAAAAAGCGTCTCCGTCTAAGGGTGTGATTCGAGAAGATTTTGATCCCGTGGCCATTGCCCAAGCTTATGTGAAAGGGGGGGCGAGTTGTTTATCGGTACTTACGGATAGTAAATTTTTCCAAGGGAGTTTTGAGAACCTAGCTTTAGTGCGTCAGGCAGTGGATATTCCCCTGCTGTGTAAAGAGTTTATTATTTATCCCTATCAAATTTATTTAGCAAGGGTTAAAGGGGCGGATGCGGTATTATTAATTGCTGCGATTCTCAAAGATTCAGATTTGCAATATTTCATCAAAATTATTCGTTCTTTGGGGATGACTCCTTTGGTGGAGGTTCATTCCTTAGCAGAAATGGATCGAGTTTTAGGGATTGAAGGGGTTTCTTTAGTGGGAATTAATAACCGTAACCTAGAAACGTTTGAAGTAAGTTTAGATACAACAAAAGACTTATTAACTGCTCGTTACGATAAGCTCAAAGAGCAAGGGATTCATATTGTTAGTGAATCCGGTATCCATACTCCTGAACACTTACAAACAGTGAAAAATGCGGGAGCTAATGCTGTTTTAATTGGGGAATCTTTAGTTAAACAAGATGATCCAACCCAGGCGATCGCTGACTTATTTTCTGCTTAACTGATAAAGAATTTCTGGTCTAGTCCGAGATTACCCAACTTTGAGAATCCCTGGGTTAAAACCGCAGGGATTCTAGAGGTTATCTAAACAGGGGATAAATCCACCTGTGCTGGCTCTTCACTTTTTTCTTCTTCTTGTTTTTCTTCTTGTTTTGAAGGGATTAAGTTATTGCTTAAATACTTCCCATCAACGGAAAATGAAGAGGAATCTAGGTGAGAAAAGTTAGTTAATAGTTGATAGTTTTTAACAACACCTAAAGCGATCATCAGAAAAATTGATGACAAATCTTTTTCATAAAGTTTGTCCATTACTTTGCCAATCTTATCATCGTTTAAATACTCAGCTTTGATGATGTCCTAAGCATAATGGGTAGTGCTATATCTTTGCAATACGATAGAATTAAGTCCATCAGTGTTCTTGGTTTGATGTGTCTATTTGTTGACCTTTGGCGGTCATTAATTCAGGATACCCTGCTTCACTTAAAGCGCGATCGCGGATACGACAAGAGTCACAGAGTCCACAGGGTTCTTCGTCCCCTTGATAACATGACCAAGTTTTGGCTATAGGAACCCCTAATCTTATAGCATCTTCGATAATATCAACTTTTGTTTTGGTAATTAAGGGAGCAACCAGTTGAGGCGCGTTCCCTTCCAATGCTGCTTTTGAGGAAAAATTGGCCAGGGTTTGATAGGCTTGGAGATAATCGGGGCGACAATCGGGATAACCAGAATAATCCACTGCGTTGATGCCTAAATAAATGGCTTGTGCGCCCTTGGCTTCGGCTAAGGAGAGGGCTAGAGCAATAAAAACGGTATTTCTGCCAGGCACATAGGTTGACGGGATAACGCTGGGATCAACACCGCTTTGGGGCAATGATAAGGAAGGATCGGTCAAAGATGAGCCTCCCCATTGAGCGATATTAACATCAATGATATAGTGTTGGGTGATATGAAGGGTTTGAGCAATGGTTTTGGCTGCGTCTAACTCCCGTTGATGTCGTTGTCCATAGCGTAGGGAAAGGGCAATCACTTCATAGCCTTGGTCGATAGCGATCGCAGCCGAGGTAGCCGAGTCTAAACCTCCTGATAAAAGCACAACTGCAATGGGTGGATTAGTCATATTAAAGCAATAAACAATTAATGATTTATAGTAGACTCTAGGAAAGTTTTAAAATCATCTTACCTTCTATTATGAATTTTATCCAAAATACTAATTTACAAACTATTCTCAATGCGTCTAGAAGTAAGAAGCAGGATATATTGACTGACTTTAAACAACTTCAAGTTTTCTTGAAAAACTATAATCAATCACCTCAACCCAATCTAAAGAATTAGCATATTATTTATTCTCAAAAAATTTTTGATTTTTCTCCTTTCTAATTTTAGCGGAGTCAGTTGGGGTAGTTCACTTTGAATCTTCTTCCGATTTTTGCTATTCTAAGAAGAAATAAGTCATTAAAAGCTGTAGAAGAAATGAAAGGATTTTTTTGGGTTTTGATAGTTAGTCTGATGGTTCTAATTAGTCCGATTCCGTTCTTTCATCGTTCTGCTAGTGTAATGACTACTGTTGATAATGAGAGGGTTATGAGTAACATTAACGTATTATCTTCCCAGGAAATTAAAAACGCTTTAGATCAATTAGAAGGATGGACAGAAAAAGAGGGAAAATTGCATCGTCAACTTCAATTTAGTTCTTTCGTCGAAGCGTTTGGGTTTATGTCTAGTGTGGCTTTAGTGGCAGAATCGATGGGACATCATCCTGAATGGTGTAATGTGTATAATCGTGTCACCATTGATTTAAACACCCATGATGCAGGAGGGATTACGAATAAAGATATAGAATTAGCCAAAAAAGTCAATGAACTTGCTAAAAATGCCTAGAAATTCCCTAATCAGACTCTGAAGGAATATCTTTAAGATGCACTGAAGGCGCATCGGGGTTAGATAAATCGAGATAGATAATGCGTTCTTTGGCCACTTGTGAAGATAGTTGACGCAGTTTGCCTAATCCTTGGAGTTGTTTAAGAAATTGTTCCCTATCACGATAAGTTCCACAATGAACCGCTCCTAAAGCGGTATGTAAAATTAAGTTACTGGGATCACGCCAATCAATGGTCGTAATTTCCAGAGGGGAATTGATAATTAAAGGATACATACTTTCCCAATAAGTTAAAGTGTGAGGACTCAACCCTAACACTTTCAATTTAACCGATGGCTTAACCTTAGCGTCTTGATAAAACGACCGAGGAATCCAAACCCCTTGATTATCGATAAAACCAGCTTTTCCTTCCATAGTAGCTTCGGCCACTGGTTGTCTTTCTTTGACCATAACAGTGACTTCGACAGGAAGGAGTTGACGAGTCAGATAGACGCTTTCTAGGGGCGGTTGATTTTCCAGTTGTTGTCTCAAGCGATGAATGGGTAACTTCCAGATTAACTGGGGATAACTTATATCGAGCATGGTATGGATTTGTTCTTTATCTAGTCGCTCATTACCCAGAATTTTAATTTGTGATTTTTCCCGAATGAGCCAATGGGGTAAGCTCACACTCCAAATTAATCCTCCTGTCATACCACAGAGGAAGAGAAATCGCCAGACCCCTTGCCATCCTTTTAAACGGCGTTGATGGCGTAGGGTTTGGCGTTGATTTTTTAGGGAATCAGCAGGAATTAAAGTGCTATCTGTCATAAGATTTCCGTCATCACCGTTAGGACAATGCTATGATTGGGAAGAGGCTTACTCTATTAAAAAATAACTCAGTAAAAATAAGTTTACTAAGTCAAGTTACAAAAGTCTAAGATATACTGAATAAAATTAGTTCAGACAAGTTCCTGTCGTAGAGTCAGCACTCGCCTGTTATAGAAGTTTCATAAACACACACTTAGCTTATGGTCAATTACAAAAAAGGGTTAGTTCTTGGTGCAACTGCTGCAGTTTTAACCGCCGTTGCTGTTACCGGAGCAGGGTTACGTCTTTCCCGTAGCTTTGCTTATCTTGACGATAATCCCAAGAAATTAGTGGATGAAGTTTGGCAAGTTATTAATGATACCTATGTTGATGGTACGTTTAATCAGGTAGATTGGCTTGCGGTTCGTCAGCAATATGTGGGAGAATCTAAAACCTATAAAAGTAAAGAAGATGCCTATAAAGCGATTCGGGAAATGTTGGAACAACTCGATGATCCCTACACCCGTTTTATGGACCCCCAAGAGTTCAAAAATATGCAAATTGATACCTCCGGGGAATTAACCGGTGTGGGTATTCAAATTACCAAAGACGAAGAAACCAAAGAATTAACCGTTGTTGCTCCCATCGAAGATACGCCTGCTTTTGAGGCAGGAATTCTTGCTAAAGATGTTATTACTAAAATCGATGGCAAAACCACCGAAGGCATGGAAGTGGAAGATGCGGTGAAACTCATTCGAGGCAAACCAGGGAGCAAGGTTACTTTAACCATTCGTCGTACCAATGAGGAAATTAACTATCCCATTGTCAGAGCGCGTATTGAACTCCACCCCGTTAAAGCTCAGGTGAAAGACACACCGACTGGTAAAGTCGGTTATATTCGTCTGACCCAGTTTAGCGCCCACGCCAGCGAAGAAATGCGTAATGCCATTCGTGAAGCTGAAGCCGCTAAGGTTAATGGTTACATCTTAGACTTACGCTCCAATCCAGGGGGACTGCTCTACTCCAGCATTGAAATTGCTCGGATGTGGCTGGACCAAGGTAGAATCGTCTCTACCGTGAGTCGCAACGGAGAAGTGGAAGCGCAACGGGCGACAAACCGTGCTTTGACCGATAAACCCCTCGTCATCTTGGTAGATGGTGGTTCTGCCAGTGCCAGTGAAATTCTTTCTGGTGCTTTACAGGATAATGACCGAGCAACTTTAGTAGGAACCAAAACCTTTGGTAAGGGGTTAGTACAATCGGTGCGACGGTTGGGAGATGGGACATCAGGACTAGCTGTAACCATTGCTAAATATTTGACTCCCAGTGGTCGAGATATTAATAAGCAGGGAATTGAACCTGATGTTGTGTTGGAATTGACTGAAGAACAAAGAAAAGACCTTCAACAAGAACGAGACAAAATCGGTGCTTTTGGTGATCCTCAATTCGATAAGGCTTACGAAATCTTAGAACAGGAAATTGCTAAGTCTGGTGGAACCAATGCTCGTAGTACCTTGCGATAATTTTAAACCATTTACTGATGAAAGGAAGAAAGGTAACTTTCTTCCTTTTTTTATCTCAAAAAGAAAAACCAGAGACACAAAAAGAATACCCCAACTTCTACAAGTTGTCGGGTGCGGAATGCACTCCTGCTTTCCACCTTGAATTCAATTCAAGGTGGGTCAGGAGATGAATTTTTGTGTCTCACCGCTTTAATATTTTACTGATATGTTACAATTAAAGTAAGATATGTTGAAAGTCCTGCCGATGTTAGTCACGCAATCGATACAAATCCGAGACTTAACAGCAGAGCAGTATGAAATACTGCGCTATCAATGCCGTTTAGCTAAAAATATGTATAATGTAGGACTATACAAGGTAAGACAGTTCTTTTTTGCAGAAAATCGTTTTTTAGCTTATGAATCGAACTATCATCATTGCAAAGACAATGAAAATTATGGTTTGTTGCATTCTCAAGTAGTCCAACAATGTCTCAAATCTGTAGATGAAGCTATTAGGGGCTTTTTTAAGCTGCTAGAAAGAAAAAAAGAAGGAAAATTAGCAGCCAGAATATCCTTACCTCATTATCTCAAAAAAGATGGTTATTTTCCTTTAGTGTATCCTCAACCCTATATTAAGGAAGGAGCGATACAATTTTCTGTTTCTAACAAGTTTAGAAAAAACTATAGAGAAACAAAAGGGAAAGCCTTTAAAGCGTTTAAATTTTCAATTCCCCCGATGATAAAAGGGAAAAAGATTCATGAGTTTAGCATTATTCCTAAATATAACGGTCGTTATTTTGTGGCTCAATTCGTCTATGAAATTAAGGAGGAAAGAGTAGAGAATCTAGATAAAAATCAATGTTTAAGCTTAGACTTAGGACTGAATAATCTAGTAGCAGCGATTGATACAAATGGGTAGTCATTGCTAGTGGATGGACGAAAACTAAAATCAATGAACCAATGGTACAATAAGCAGCTAAGTAAATTACAGTCTCTTAAGGATTTACAGGGAATAAAAAGATTAACCAATAAGATGGCCAAGTTAATCTTAAAGCGAAGTAATCAGGTAAATGATTACCTAAAAAAGACAGCGAGATTAGTCATTAATTACTGTCTAGAACATAAATTAGGCACATTAATTGTAGGAGTTAATGAAGGTTGGAAAACGAGGATTAACATTGGCAAAGTCAACAATCAAAACTTCGTACAAATTCCTTTTCATGCCCTCAGACAACAACTAGCCTACTTATGTAAAAGATATGGGGTTAATTACATTGAACAAGAAGAATCCTACACCAGTTTGGCCAGTGCATTAGATTTAGATAAGCTACCAGAATATAATGCAGATAATCCACAAACCTACGAATTTTTCGGAAAGAGAATTAAGAGAGGTTTGTATCGGACTAAGGATGAAAAATTAGTCAACTCAGATATTAATGGTTCTGCTAATATTGGACGTAAAAGTAAAGCCAATCTCTTTGAAAAGAGGGAGGTATTAGAGGGGCTTTTGGACGCTCCAAGACGATTCTTTATCGTGTAAAGAATCCCCATCGCCTTGCGTTGGGGTAGTTCAATCTATAGCGTTTCTCGGACTCATGAGGTACACTTAACTCCTGCCTCCTGCCCCCTGCCTCCTGCCTCCAAGCGATAACCTCTGTACCTCACAAGTATGAGAACTGCTATATCTTTAAGTATCATGCGTCAAAATGGTACTATCTTTAGATGGTGGGCGTGTAACCTATCCCCTCCCTTCACTGATTAGAGTAGACTATGACATCTATCCGCGAACTCCATCAACAATTAATCAAAAAAGAACGATCTGCTGTTGAAATTACCACAGAAGCCCTAGACAGAATCAACGCAGTCGATGCAAAAGTTAAAAGTTTCCTCCAAGTTACCGCCGACCACGCCCTGGAAACCGCCAAAAAAGTCGATGAAAAAATCGCCAAAAATGAAGAGATTGGCCTTTTAGCGGGTATTCCCATCGGTATTAAAGATAATATGTGTACTACAGGCATTCAAACCACCTGTGGCTCGAAGATTTTAGCTAATTTTGTCCCTCCCTACGAATCCACCGTTACCCAAAAATTAAAAGACGCAGGGGCCGTCATGGTAGGGAAAACCAACCTGGATGAGTTTGCTATGGGCAGTTCCACCGAAAACTCTGGTTATCAAGTCACCGCTAACCCGTGGGACCTTTCTAGGGTTCCAGGGGGATCTTCCGGGGGATCTGCGGCTGCTGTAGCTGCCTCAGAATGCGTTGTGGCTTTAGGTTCCGATACCGGGGGTTCGATCCGTCAACCGGCTTCTTTATGTGGCGTAGTGGGGCTAAAACCCACCTATGGACTGGTGTCTCGCTTTGGGTTGGTGGCTTATGCTTCTTCTTTGGATCAAATTGGCCCCTTTGCCCGCAACGTGGAAGACGCAGCCATTTTATTAGGGGCGATCGCAGGTTACGATGCCAAAGATTCCACTAGCATCAACACCCCCATCCCCGACTATACCCAATTCCTCAAACCCTCTTTAGAAGGGTTAACCGTGGGCGTTATTGACGAAACCTTTGGGGAAGGATTAGATCCCGTGGTAGCCGAAACTGTCAAAAAAGCAATCGATCATCTCAAAACGTTAGGGGCAAAAGTGGTTAATATTTCCTGTCCCCGTTTCCGTTACGGTTTACCGGCGTACTATATCATCGCCCCGTCAGAAGCCTCTTCTAATTTAGCCCGTTACGATGCGGTTAAATATGGTATCCGTGAAGATGCAGACACCTTGATCGATATGTACACCAAAACCCGCGCTACTGGCTTCGGTAACGAGGTAAAACGACGGATTATGATTGGGACTTATACCCTATCAGCCGGTTATTATGACGCTTATTATCTCAAAGCCCAAAAAGTTCGCACCTTAATTAAACAGGATTTTGACGCAGGGTTTGAGCAGGTGGATGTATTAGTGTGTCCTACGTCTCCTACAACGGCGTTTAAAGCAGGGGAAAAAACTTCCGATCCCCTGAGTATGTATTTATCTGATTTAATGACCATTCCTGTTAATTTAGCGGGCTTACCAGGAATGAGTATTCCCTGTGGGTTTGATGAGCAAAACCTGCCCATTGGCTTACAATTAATCGGCAATGTTCTCGAAGAAGGTAAACTGTTTCAAGTGGCCTATGCTTATGAACAGTCCACAGATTGGCATAATCAACGACCTCCGTTACAGTAGGGATGATGATAATAGCAATAATTGTTAAATGCTTTCGGGGTTTGAAGGTAGCATCCTTAACAATTTTACTGTTACATTAATATGCAAAACTTGAGGACGATTCCTGAATGATGATTAATCTTTTATTGAAAGGATTACTAAATGGTGTAGGAGTGGGAGCGATCGCCTATTTATCCGTTTGTGTGGCTCTGATTTTGGGTCAAAATCGACTCATTTTCAAGCCTTGTTCGACGATAAAAACCACCCCTGCTGATTGGGGAATGTCTTATGAAGATGTCTGGTTATCGGTGATGACTCCTCAAGGGAAAATAGAACAAGTCCACGGTTGGTGGATTAACCCTAATTCCTATGCAAAAAAGGTCTTACTATACCTACATGGTATTGGTGGCAATGTTAGTTATAATTTAAGCACCATTCAGACCTTTTACAACCAAGGTTATTCTGTCTTGATTATTGATTATCGGGGTTATGGCCTCAGTCAAGGCCAATTTCCCACAGAATCAGAAATCTATCGTGATTCCCAAGTGGCTTGGGATTATTTAACCGAAGAACGTGGAATTAAACCGCAAAATATCTTTATTTATGGTCATTCTATGGGCGGGGCAGTTGCGATTGATTTGGGGGTTCGGAAACCTCACGCAGCTGGCGTTATTGTAGAAAATACCTTCACTTCTATGATAGATATGACTGATCATTCAGGGTTCTTTTATAAACTATTTCCGAGTCAATTACTGGTCCACCAACGCTTTGATTCTTTAGCTAAATTATCGTTATTACAAGTTCCCCTATTGTTGATTCATGGAACCAGCGATCGCACTGTTCCTTATACCATGAGTGAAACCCTATTTCAAGCTGCGAGAGTGCCTAAACAACTCCTCTTAGTTGAGGATGCGGGTCATATGGATATTAGTGCGATCGCCCCTGAAAAATATATTGAAACGGTACAAAAGTTTGAACAGTTAGTGAGTCAAACGCAAAGACAATTAGCCTTAGAATATTAAGTAGGAGATAGGCGCAGTAAAAGAATTCATGGGTTAGTTCAGCAAAGGTTCCCTGGCAACATCCTCTAAGCAAACTTCGTTTAGCGGAAATTTTTTTTGGATTAACCCTCTGGTAAAACATTCAAGTTTGCTGTTGCCTCTAGTTGAGATTGACCCGTTAACAATAAACCGGCCTGGGGTTCACTCCACCGGACCATCCAACCCGGTTGAATGCCTAAAATCACGATAAAAACAGCTAAAACAAAAGCAGGGATACGTTCAGACCATAAAACTTTGGGTATCTGGGATAATTCAGGGGTTAAGCGACCAAAAAAGACACGGTTAACCATCAATAGGAAATAAACCGCCGTCAAACCACTACCGACTAAACAGAGTAAAGTTTGTACAGGAAAAATAGGAAAACTGCCTCTAAATACCAAAAATTCAGCAATAAAGCCCACCATTCCCGGAATACCTGCACTGGCCATCACCCCTAAAATGATTAAACTGCCTGTCAGGGGTAAACCCCGTTGAGGGTTTAATAAACCGCGCAGAAAGTCCACATCTCGGCTACCTGTTTTCTTATAAACCACCCCGACTAATAAGAATAACATGGCAGAAATTAAGCCATGACTGACCATTTGAAACGTGGCTGCGGTGATGCTTAAACGGGTACTTGCAGCGGCCGCTAATAAAATGTAGGCCATGTGAGCAATAGATGAATAAGCCACCACCTTCTTCATATCCTTCTGCACGATAGCACAGGAAGCCCCATATAACGCGCTAATAGCCGCTAGGGTTGCTAACCAAGGGGCTATATAAGTCCAAGCATCAAGAAATAAACCGATACCGAAGCGTAATAGTCCATAAGTCCCCAGTTTTAGCAAAACTCCTGCTAATAACACCGATACAGGAGTCGAAGCTTCTACGTGCGCGTCAGGAAGCCAAGTATGGAAAGGGAAAATGGGAATTTTGATGGCTAATCCAATCAGTAACGGGGCTAATAATAATAATTGAGTCGAAAGAGGTAGGGTATGGGAGCGTAATGGCTCATAGTCGAACGTAGATGCTCCTGAGAGCCACACTAACCCTAAAAATGAGGATAAAACCAAAAATCCAGAAATAGCGGTGTATAAGAGGAATTTCATGGCAGCGTAACCCCGTTTACCCCCTCCCCAAATGGCAATGAGGAAATAAAGGGGGATAATTTCTAACTCATAAAAGAGGAAAAATAACAATAAATCTTGTGCTAAAAATGCCCCTGATACCCCACTATTTAAGATTAAAATGAGGGCATAATAAAATCGCGATCGCTCAACGGTTTTACTACTAGCATAAATAGCAATTAACGTTAATAAACTATTCAAAAAAACGAGAGGAAAAGATAACCCATCTACCCCTAAATGGTAGTTTAAACCGATACCAGTAATCCAAGGAACATACTCAGTAAATTGCATATTAGGATTACTGATATCAAATTGAAAGCCAATAATTAGGGTTAAACCGAGTAAAAGACTGGTCAAAATAAGAGCCAAAGAACGGTAAAAACTATTCTCTTGTTTTCCTGGCAAAAAAGCGATTAAACCCGCTCCTATTAACGGGATAATAATTAAGGTAGTAAGCATTATTAAAATTGATTCTCCGACAGAAACAGTAACATAGTTTTTTAGACTTTATATTCACAGGTAGTTTTGTAGGTTGGGCAAATTTAGACATTTATCTAGACTATCCGTAAAATAAAAAAGTTTGCCCACTTTACCATTTGTGTTACAGAGGGTTTATGTAGCCAAAAAGCTTGACCAAAACTCAGTAATTAATGACCATTGACCACTCAAAATAAACCACAAAAATAGACTAACACTAATTAAAATTGTTAGAACATAAAATTGTGATTGACCTGATACATTATACTTTAAAGCATTGCCACTAAAAATTGTAAACAAACTGACTAAATTCACCGCTCCATCAACCACATAGCGATCAAACCAAGCGGTTATTTTAGAAATATTGGCCACCAGTGCCACCACCGTAAACTGATAAACCTTGTCTAAATAAAAGTCATAGGCAAATAAATCTTGAAACACCCGTAAATAAAGATTCGCTAGTCGTTCCCAAGAGCGACGAATGGGACGGAAAACCCCCACTAAACAACCCAATAAACCCGACAACATTAACAAGGGAATCGCCCATTGAACGACAAATGAACTATTATTGGAAATAGGATTAACTTGGGATAACCATAAAGACCAACGAATCGGAGCCAACGGTGCAATTAAGGTAAAAATAGTTAAGGTTACCATTGGCAAAGCCATCGGCCAAGGAACTTCTGGGGCCCGGCGGGTTTTCTTCTGAGGAGTCCCCAAGAAAACAGAGCGAAAAATGCGGGTTAGGTTAAACGCACATAAGGCATTAACAAACACTAAAATGGCTAATAACCATAACGATACCTTCCAGGAGCCATCAAACCATTTGACCCAAGTCCAAAACATTCCCATTGGTAGGAGTGCTACCATCCCAGCCGAACCAACCACGAAAGCGGTGGTGGTAGCGGGCATTCTTGACCATAAACCACCCATTTCTGTTATGTTTTGGTCACTGGTGGTTAAAATAGCGGACCCTGCACTCATAAATAATAACGCTTTGGCGATGGCATGGGTAAACACCAACAAGAAGGCAATATCCACATGGCCTAACCCCACCGCAATAAACACCAACCCTAAATAAGCACTGGTAGAATGACATAAAGCTCGTTTAATATCAATTTGGGCCATGGCTATTAAAGACGCGCCAATGGCGGTTACCGCGCCCAAAACGATCAAAACATCCGATGCAACAGGGGACAAGGTAAACACCGGTTGCAACTTAATGAGTACATAAGCACCTGCCGACACAACGATGGAGTTTCGCATAATACCAGCAGGGTTGGGTCCTTCCATGGCCTCATCTAACCATAAATTTAAAGGAAACTGAGCGCATTTACCGGTAGGACCAGCAATTAAGGATAAACCCAGTAAGGTTGCTGTTAATGGGGGAACTGGGTCAGTTAATGCCCAATTTTCTAGCTGAGAAAAAGTCAACCCTTCCCCGTAGCTAGATAAAGCAACTAACCCCATCAACAAAATAATGTCCCCAACCCGTTTGGTTAAAAATGCGTCTCTCGCTGCGGTTACCACTAACGGTTGAGCATACCAAAACCCCACTAATAAGTAAGTGGATAGGGTTAAAATTTCTAAAAGTCCGTAAGTAAGTAACAACGAGTCACTTAAGGCAATACCCCCTAACGCTGCTTCAAATATTCCCATTAAGCCAAAAAATCGGGCTAATGACCAATCTTTTTCCATGTAGCCTAACGCATAAATTTGAGACAGCAAACTAATACCAGTAATTAATGCTAACGCCCCTAAACCAACGGGAGATAACTCTACCGATAAAAATAAATCTAAATCAGCCACACTGAGCCATTTAAACACCAATTGTTCTGTTTTTCCTTGCCAAATTAAACTAAACGCAATCGTCCCATGAAGAAACGATAATACCGTCATCAATAAGTTTAAATAGGCTGCTGGCCTGGGTCCTGTCCGTTTAATAATGCCCAAAGACCAAGGTAATGTTAATAACGCACCCATTAACCCGTAAAAAGGAATTAACCAACTACTATGTAATAAGAAATCATTCATTGAAACATTAAACCATAAAAAAATAAAGCTAATTGATCTGATTTAAACAAAACCAACTTAATTACGAATACTGTAACACAAGTATCCAGCTTATACAGGCTAAAAGCTTAGGTTACGGTTATATATACATACTAGATTTTGTCTAAAATCAATCATCTAAGTCTAGCTATTAAAAGCCCTAAAATAAGTCGATTATTTTTGATAAGTTTGTTAAACTTCTCTCCAAATAAGAAACAATATTTTTGGTCTACAATTCTTATTAAATGTCATCGTTAATCCTCTTTTATTTCTTGATAACATTAGTTTTTTGTAAGTATACCATAAAAATTTATAATCTTTATTATCATCAATCATTACTAATCACTTAATTATTAAAAATTTGTAAATTGATCTTGACAAAATAACGTATAATGTTTCCATACAAACTTAATATCTTTGTTTATGATGACGATAGCAGAACAATTCCCCTGGTTAACTGCGATCATATTACTCCCTCTAGTGGCTTCTTTGTTGATCCCCGTAATCCCTGCTAAAGAAGGTAAGCAGGTACGGTGGTATGCCCTAGGAGTAGCGATCGCTGATTTTGTTTTAATGTGTTACGTTTTTGCACAGAATTATGATCCCAGTAACTCAGGATTTCAATTAGTAGAAAAATATGACTGGTTGCCCACGTTAGGGCTGAGTTGGACTGTCTCAGTAGATGGCATTTCTATGCCTTTGGTTCTTTTAGCCGGACTGGTAACCACCCTCGCTATGTTTTCCGCTTGGCAAGTGGATCATAAACCTCGCCTATTTTATACGCTGATGCTGATGTTATACGCAGCACAGATCGGGGTTTTCGTTGCTCAAGATGTCCTACTCCTGTTTATTATGTGGGAGTTGGAACTGGTTCCCGTCTATCTGCTGATCTCCATTTGGGGAGGACAAAAACGCCAGTACGCAGCCATGAAATTCCTATTATATACAGCAGCCGCCTCTATTTTCATTTTAGTGGCCGCTTTAGCGATGGCACTGTATGGGGGCGATAATTTAACCTTTGATCTGGTTCAACTGGGACTCAAAGATTATCCTTTAGGATTAGAATTATTCTTGTATGCTGGACTCTTGATCGCCTTTGGGGTCAAACTAGCCATCTTTCCCCTTCATACCTGGTTACCCGATGCTCACGGGGAAGCCTCTGCCCCTGTATCCATGATTTTAGCGGGTGTACTGTTGAAAATGGGGGGCTACGGGTTAATTCGTCTCAACATGGGACTATTATCCGATGCTCATATCTACTTCGCCCCTATTTTAGCGACGTTAGGGGTAGTTAATATTGTCTACGGGGCTTTAACCTCCTTTGGACAAACTAATATGAAGCGTCGTTTAGCCTATTCCTCCGTGTCACATATGGGGTTTGTGCTGTTAGGAATTGCTTCCTTTACCGACTTAGGCATGAGTGGGGCCATGTTACAAATGCTCTCTCATGGTTTAATTGCCGCGTTGTTATTCTTTTTAGCCGGTGTTACCTACGATCGCACCCACACCCTCGCGTTGAACGATATGGGAGATATTGGGGAGAAAATGCCCAAAGTCTTCGCCCTATTTACCGCCGGTGCTATGGCCTCTTTAGCCTTACCCGGAATGAGTGGATTTGCCAGCGAAATCGCTGTTTTCCTCGGTTTTACCAGCAGCGATATTTATAGTTCTGCGTTTCGTACGGTTACCGTCTTTTTATCTGCCGTAGGTTTGATCCTCACCCCCATTTATTTACTGTCCATGCTCAGACAGTTATTTTACGGCACTGGTAAAATTCCTGTTTGTGTCATCGAAGATACAGTTAAACGCAAAGACTATCAAGATAACGCCGAAGCCGTTTGTTTTGGCACCAACTGTGTTTTACCCGATCAAGCTAGATATAGCGATGCCAACCCCAGAGAAGTATTTATCGCCCTTTCTTTCTTAGTGTTAATTGTTGCCATTGGCTTGTATCCCAAACTCGCCACCCAATTATATGACGTTAAGACCGTCGCTTTAAATACACAAGTTCGTGATTCGTATACTCAAATCTCTCAAACCCATCCTAAAATTTATGCAGAGGGTTTCTTGTCTCCTCAAGTCACCCCTTCAGAGAGTGCTTCAGTTATAGCAGTAATTAAGTAGGCTTTGCTGGAAAAGTTGGTGAGCAGAAGAAAGAGGTTGTTATCACAGCCTCTTTTGCTATTACTTTTTATTCCGACTCAGGCATCAATTGTAAAATCCCCATAGCCAGAGCTTTTGGTTCGAGATATTGGGCTTCAAAGACAGCTAACATATCTTTCAAACCTGGATTACCCCGAGAACTACCCGTCACCCCCATCGCTACCACCAAACCGCAGTATCCTCCTGTTTGTTGACACCGTTGCTCCCATTTTTTTCGAGCTTGGTGATGTTCGGGATCATCTTGCATAAACTCTCCAAAAATGAATAAAGAGTTATCTCCCGTTTGTAAAATGCCCAAATCGTACATTAATTCTTCCCAAGGATCTTCCCCTGGATTAAAACAAAGTCCTTGAAGGTTTCCCGCTTCTTGGAGGGTTTGAATCATTTGTTTGGCTTTGGGCCGAGACGTTTGAACCACCACCACCGGCATTCCCTCCCCTTTCGGTGTTGCTTCATGAGAAGGATAATAGGTTTTTGGGTTATGTTGTAATTGTTCTAGGGTCGTCCAAGGAATCATCCCTAAACTTAAAAAAGAGTTTTCAGGAATTAGATCATCCCCTAGAGGAAATTTAAGCCGATTTTCCTCATCCTCTTCCACCTCTAACTCTTCTAATAATTCTGTTGTGAGTTCAGGAAGGGTTGAAACCTTTAAATTAATCATTTTAGGTTCACCGTTTTCGGACATATCGGTAAAACGATGATACTTCTCGATTTTATCAATTATCTCTTCGGTTAACGCTAATTGATGCCGTTTAAAAAACCGTAAAAAAGCTTGTATGGCATAGTAAACAATTCTGGCTTCGTCTTCATCCAAAAAAGGACGAATTCCCTCATACGGATGAATACTACCGTATCGAGGCAACGTTAACTCACCATCAGAGTCGTCTTCATAAGGATCATAGTCATATTCGTCTAGTTCCTCGTCTAAATCATCGGCAAATTCAAAATTCAAAAACCAACAATCTTGAGCTAAAAAGGCTTGTTCAAGCTGATGCGTCGATGTTTCGTGGAGGGCAGCTTCACGAAACTGTTTTAAAGACTCTAAGGAACGATAGAGAATCAGACCATATTCTTCTCCTGACATTCCCATGACGCAAAAATAAAGGGTATCAACCCCCCAACGGTTGAATTCAACGGAAATAATATCGTGATCCGCGAGAATATCCCAAGGGGAAGCCTTAGCAACATCATGAGCCGTTTGAATTAATAACGGTTCATAATGGTCGGGAAGGGCTGGGGGACGGGTATCTTCTACCGCGTCAAAACTGCGAAAGAGTTGGTCAATTAAGGGTAAATCTGGGGCATAATCAATGGCGATATCTAAACTTTGTAGGGCCCCTCGCAAAAAGAATTGTAATTCTCGGTCACGGACGACAATTTTTTGTGGTCGCGCTGGTTGGGCAGGACTATGAGGGGTTTCAATCGCTCGCAGGAGGGTTCTCACCACTGCTTCAGGTCCGATATCAGAAGAGGCGACATCCATAGCCCGAACCACTCCTTGAGACCCATCAACCCAAATGATACATTCTTCTTGGTCTGGGTTAGCGGAAATTCTGCCTCTCAGCCCTGCCACCGAACGGCGATCGCCTTCCCACACGCTGGGAATTTGAGGGATTTTCTGAAGGCGACGTTGGGTGGTTTGAGGCAAATTATTCATACAATCTAATTTTAAGGATGAGGGGAGAGGATCTGGCCAAGAATCCCGTTAGCTTCTTGATAGTCCTGACCTTCAAACCTTATTTTAGCGCGAACTCCGTTATATGAAACTGGAGTTTTTAATTGAGTGTATCAATATTTTAGTTAAGTTGAGTGTGGGGAGTGTGGGGGGAATTTTTATCTTTCTTCCAAAAGAAGACCCTCGGCTTTGCCGACGGGATGAATTTTGGGCAAGATATCTCGGCTCATAGTATAATGATATATAGCGGTAAAGCGCAATAAATATTCAGGGGATTGGCTTCCCTTACCTCAGATCGTCGGGACAAATATCGCCCTTCGTGCCTCTTACATTCTGAGGTTTCCTCAGAATTAGGCACTCAGAAATTGTAAAGGTGACGCGACTGGTAAATTAGGTTGAGCGGTGACGCACAGCCAAAAAATTAAATAGATTTTAGATCCGTTTGCGGTCGGTGCGCCCGTGAACGCTAAATAAACAGCCCAGTGATGGCGGTCTGACGGGGACTATTTCGGTAGTCTAGTCAAGAGTCTATATGGGAATCCCTCGCGCCTCTCGCGACGGGAGGTTCAACGAACTATTACAAAAATAAACGACTGCTGAATCCACTGTTTAAAATTTATGCAGGAGGGTTAGGCTCATGAATACCAAAGTTAATTATCAAACCAAAATTATTACGTTGTGGTCAACATTTCTGTTAGGGCTTCTGTTTCATACGCAACTAGGGTTAATGCCTCTGTTTCATGGACAAGCAATCGCCCATTCCCACGATAGCAGTGATATTAGTTGGATTTTATGGCTGATGTTACTCTTTTTTGTGGTTCCCATGTTTGCCATGATTGGAACGTTATTTACTCAGTCAAAACGGTTTAAAGTGGGACATTTTTGGATGACGATTATCTATTCTGTGTTGAATTTTAGCCATATTACGGCTGATTTATTTGTTACCCCTATTGCTTGGTATCAAATTGCTTTAATGGTGATTCTTTTTGTGATTGGATTACTGTTAAATGTTGTTGCTTGGCAGTGGCTAAAATATAAACCTAATCATCAGCAATTATCAGAACCTTTAATGAATACATCAATTTAATTAATTATCAGGAGTTATTAAGTTCAATTACGAAGATGTGATTTTTCAAGATAAATAAGTCTTAGTAACTATTTTGGTTAAGTAATAAATAAAAAAATCTCCCTTAAAGTTAAGAGAGATATAAATAATATTAAACATGAATTTAACCAATTTTTTCAGTCATTTTAGATGCTTTTAGTTTGCGTTTTAGGGTTGCACCTGCACCGAGGGTTCCGAGGGCGAGAAGACTGAGGGTTGAGGTGGGTTCGGGAACGGGTACAACGTCGTTTTTCATTCTCGAAACCTATAAAAACATGAATCTGGATTGAAGTGTATCGAATTAAAATTTTACTTTCAAGACAAAAAAAGCCATATAAAGCCAGATTTCCTCGTTTTAAGAAAAATTAAGCAAATCTAAAAACATCCTAAAGAAAAATATAGCCTGATTATGCAAGATAAGGTAAGATAAAAGCCAATCAAATTAAACCCTAAACACAGGTTATGAACGTATATGACATTCAATCCCTTATTTCAAGCGTAGATAAGCTTATTTTCTCACACACAGGAGAACATTTAGATGATCTCGAAACTGCTATATTAGAAGGAACCTTTGACTATCAAAAATATGCAGAAATCGCTAACAATATTCATCGTTCTGAAAAATATGTTAAAGATATGGCAGCACAGTTATGGAGAAAAGTATCCAATGCTTTAGGGGAAGAAGTTAATAAGTCTAATATTAAATCAAGTTTACAAAGATATTATTATTCTCATTTCTCAAATTCTAATTTTATTAGTAATATAGAAATTAATAAAGGAAATATTTGTGAAGGTTCATCAGAAAATAATAATCAACAAGACAAAATTAAACTAGAAGCCAAATTAGAAACAGTCTCCGAATTAATTAAAGAAGGTTTAACGATAGAGAGAATTGCTAAAGTATTAAAACTTCCCTTAGAACTTGTACAAGAAGAAGCTAGTAAAATTAATTAATAAAAGAAGATAAATTTAATATTTTTCCTTGAGTTGATTCTAGAATTGAATCTCGAATAAAAGCACTTGCATTTGTGATTTCTATCCCGATTAATTCCCCTGCATTATTAAGTTCCACTGTAATATTTGGATTGATTTCTACACTATTGGCTTCTGGGTCATCAGATATAGTTAAATAAAGAATATCTTCTTCTTCAAAATATTTCATTTTTGCGTTATTCATAAATAGTATATCTCCCAGTGGCTAAACGAAATCTAATTTGTTGGCGTGTCGTGGCATGAATAGTAATAGGGGTGATAGAATCTAACTTATATTCGTAGGGAACAATAACCAAGCGAGTGTCATGCTTTCCTACAGCAATAAGACGATCAGTTTCAGTATCATAGTATCTTTCTCCAGAATATTTGATAATTTCTTCAATTTTTTCCAGTTTAAAACCTCTCAGTTTTGCCCGATATTGTAAATAATCTGACCAGATAATATTTGGCATTATAAACAGCCTTATTTGATTATCTATCATCTACTCTAACAGAATATAGGTTAAAGTTTCAATATAAAAACAGCATTTCTCATCTAAATAATAAGATCAACGCTATAATGTAATTCCCAAGGTAATCATTAAGATAACAACTTGTTACATTTGGGTCTAATTATTCACAATTAATCTAACAGTATTATATTATGTCTTTCGTTGGTTTACATATACACAGTGATTATAGTTTACTCGATGGTGCATCCCAATTAAATGCTTTAATTGATCGTGCGTTAGAATTAGAAATGCCAGCGATCGCATTAACGGATCATGGGGTGATGTATGGGGCGATCGAACTCATTAAAGTGTGTCGAAATAAAAGCATTAAACCCATTATTGGTAACGAAATGTACGTCATTAATGGGGACATTGAAGACAAGAAAAAATATAAAAAATATCATCAAGTCGTCTTAGCTAAAAATACCCAAGGTTATAAAAATTTAGTTAAATTAACTACTATTTCTCATCTTAAAGGAATGCAAGGAAAAGGTATTTTTGCCCGTCCTTGTATCAATAAAGAACTATTAGAACAATATCACGAAGGATTAATTGTTACCAGTGCTTGTTTGGGGGGAGAAATACCCCAAAGAATTTTAGCAGGAGATTACAAAGAAGCGAAAGCAGTAGCTAAATGGTATCAAAAACTCTTTAAAGATGACTTTTATTTAGAAATCCAAGATCACGGTTCTGTTGAGGATAGAATTGTTAATGTTGCTATTGCTAAAATTGCCCGTGACTTAGGGATTAAAATTGTCGCAACCAATGACTCTCATTTCATTTCTTGTTACGATGTAGAAGCACACGACGCATTACTCTGTATTCAAACGGGTAAACTGATTACCGATGAAAAACGCCTTAGATACAGTGGCACAGAATATTTAAAATCTGCCGATGAAATGCGTTTACTGTTTCGGGATCATCTCCCTGATGATGTCATAGAAGAAGCCATTAATAACACGTTAGAAGTAGCTGAAAAAATTGAACCTTATAAAATTTTAGGAGAACCCCGTATCCCTAATTACCCTGTCCCGGCTGGACATAATCCTGATAGTTATGTAGAAGAAATTGCTTGGGAAGGATTATTAAATCGGTTAAAATGTCGGTCTCGTAGTGAAATACCTCAAGAATATCGGGAACGGTTAGAATACGAACTAAAAATGCTACAAAGAATGGGATTTTCCACCTACTTTTTAGTAGTATGGGACTATATTAAATATGCCAGAGATAACCATATTCCCGTCGGTCCAGGTAGGGGTTCAGCAGCCGGTTCTTTGGTCGCTTATTGTTTAAAAATAACCAATATTGATCCCGTTCATCATGGTCTATTATTTGAGCGATTTCTAAACCCTGAAAGAAAATCCATGCCTGATGTTGATACCGATTTTTGTATCGAAAGACGGGATGAAATGATTAAATATGTCACCAGAAAGTATGGGGAAGCGAATGTTGCTCAGATTATTACCTTTAACCGTATGACATCAAAAGCGGTGTTAAAAGATGTGGCTAGGGTATTAGATATTCCCTACGCTGAGTCAGATAAAATGACAAAAATGATCCCAGTTTCAAGGGGTAAACCTACTAAATTAAAAGTTATGGTTTCTGATGAAACCCCAACCCCAGAATTTAAAGAAAGGTATGACAATGATCCCCTTGTCCATCGTTGGGTTGATATGGCGATTCGTATCGAAGGAACTAATAAAACCTTCGGTGTTCATGCTGCGGGAGTCGTTATTTCTTCTGAACCTTTGGATCAAGTTGTTCCCTTACAAAAGAATAATGATGGGGCAGTTATCACCCAATATTATATGGAAGATTTAGAGTCCTTGGGATTACTAAAAATGGACTTTTTAGGGTTAAGAAATTTAACTACCATTCAACGGACGGCTGACTTAATCAAACTCAATCAAGGGGTTGAATTAGACTTAGATCAACTACCTTTAGATGAAAGAAAAGCCTTAGAAATTATTGCAAAAGGAACGGCTAAAAAATTGCCTCCTGACGTAGCAAATACTCATAAACTATTAGAAAAAGGAGACTTAGAAGGGATTTTTCAGCTAGAATCGTCGGGAATGAAACAAATTGTAAAAGACTTAAAACCATCAGGAATTGAAGATATTTCTTCTATTTTAGCCCTCTATCGCCCCGGTCCATTAGATGCAGGACTCATTCCTAAATTTATCAACCGTAAACATGGGAGAGAAGCCATTGTTTACCAGCATAAACTCCTAGAACCCATCTTAAAAGAAACCTACGCCGTATTAGTTTATCAAGAACAAATCATGAAAATGGCGCAAGATTTAGCTGGTTATTCTTTAGGGGAAGCTGACTTATTGCGCCGGGCGATGGGTAAGAAAAAAATTGCAGAAATGACCAAACATCGAGAAATTTTCATCGATGGGTCAACCAAAAATGGAGTTCCTCAAGCCATTGCAGAAGATTTATTCGAGCAGATGATCAAATTTGCGGAATATTGTTTGAGTTATGACACAGAAATTTTAACCGTTGAATACGGACCCATGCCTATCGGTAAAATAGTCGAAGAAAACATCAATTGTACCGTTTATACAGTAGATGAGAATGGTTTTGTTTATACTCAAACCATCGCCCAATGGCATAATAGAGGAGAACAAGAAGTCTTTGAATACTATCTAGAAGATGGGTCAACGATTCAAGCAACAAAAGATCATAAATTTATGACAATGGACGGGCAAATGTTACCGATTGATCAGATTTTCGAGAAAAATTTAGACCTTAAACAAGTGGGTATATAATTTTGTAGGGTGGGCGATGCCCATCTTACAAAAAGCTATAAACTAATAGGTGATTCAAAGGAGATAATAGGTTCATTGGTGGTAAATTTAAGTCCATGACTCATTAATTCTAAAGCGATTTGATTAGTAGATACTTTTACCATTCGCTCTCGTAATTCGATGGAACTTTTAGTCGAACCCAAAATAAAAAATGTGATTCTAGCACGACTGACTTTCTTGTCTGGATGTTCTAGAAAAAGTGTACTTGATGTCTCAGGTTCTACACCAAAAAATGAGTTAATATATTTACTATTAATTTGCTTAACTAAAGATTTTTCATAATCATTTAAAAGATGATCAAAATCTAGATAAACTAAGATCATCACTTTTTTTCCTCTGGTCACATTTTCAATTTGCCACTCAGCCATTCTTGAGTTTGGGACAATAACAAGGGTATTTTTTCCGGCTGTTCTAATTTTAGTTGAACGTAACCCAATAGACTCAACTCTGCCGAAAGTTTTCTCATTATCTGGAAGGCGTATATATTCCCCTTGAATAAAAGGTTTATCCAAAAAAATAATAACCGTTCCAAATAGTTGTTGTAACGTATTCTGTGCGGCAAAACTAAGGGCTAAACCACTAATAGAAGCACCCGCTAGTAAACCATTCAAAGGAACACCGTATTTATAAGCAAAAATAGACAAAGCAATTAAACTAAAAATAATATTAAAAATTGTTTCAAGAGCGAGTAAAATTTCTGTTGTGTCTCCCCCTATCTGTTTAAACAAATTGATCCCATATACTTTAATAAGTTGCCTAGAAATTCTTGAAAAAGTCCAAATAATAAAAATAACAAAACTGAAATTAATTAGAAAATCAAACCATATAGGTAATTGTTCATGTTCCTTAAACCAAAGCCAAGAAAAATAAATTAAAATCCAAGTTACTACACGGTTAATGATACTTTTAGGCTCTCCCGACAGTGTGGGGTAAAAAGTATAATAGACTACATACCTAAAATGGTGGGTTATGGCGCAGACCATAAGTTATTGTGTTTTCATAAAAATCAACCCTGCGCCTAACCCACCCTACGAGGTATAAATTTTTCTGATCACCATAACTACAGGAGAGCCGAGATGTGCGGAATGTGGGATAATAAGATTTTAGATCCAGATTTAAGTTAACCTTAAACTAACCTTAAGCCCATCAAAAGATTGAAGCTTTTAGTGAGAGTGAATATATTTGTCGATTAATAACAATAACTCTTGTTCTCCAAAGGGTTTAGTGAGGTAATCTGTCGCTCCCATCATTCGCGCTCGAATGCGATCGATAAAGCCTTCTTTTCCTGTGAGCATAATGATCGGTGTATATTGAAAAGCCCTCGAATGTCTTAACATGGCACAAATTTCATAACCATCCAATTTAGGCATAGCAATATCGCATAAAATGATATCGGGATTCAGTTCAAATATGAGACTTAATCCTGAGAGGGGATCGGTAATTAAAGAAATTTGATAGCCGTTTTCCTTTAAAATCTCTTCTACCATTTTGCCAATGGTCAGATCATCATCTAGACAAACCACATGAGTCTCATGTCTGGGAGTGGATTCATCCCAGACGGTTTGAGGTTTTGACACTGAAGGAGAGGTGGCTATGATAGGATGCAACCATCCCCGTTCTACATAAGGGTAAATACTCCGTGCTAAGCTGCCTAAATTGCGCTGTAAGCGACGGGAAAGACCTCTCAGGGATGTTTTGCCATCAGCCCAGTGTAACAACTGTTCATAGGCTTTTTCGGGTAAAGTTTCTTGTAATTGCTGTTGGTTGGTAATACTCAAGGCTTGTTGAGGACTCTGAAAATAAGGATGTAACTGTTTCCACTGTTGCACTTCTGTCATCATTTCCCTGACCAATGGACTAATTTCTAAGCTGGTTAACAGAGGATCTAACCCTAAACCCATTTCAAAAATAAATGCCCCTTGTCGTAAACTCAATAAGTCAAATAGGGTTTCTTGTACCATCTGTTGAATGATAGTTTTGCCCTGTTCAGGGGTTAAGCGATGCTCTTCAATTAATTGCCATAAATAAGCGTATTCAATTTCGTTATGACTAATTCTTTGCAGATTTTCAAGCTCTTGGGGAAGGATATTAATTTGATAACGAGACAAATAATCTCGTAAACGACGACAACCTCGATTTTTACTGGGGATTGTGTAAACAATTTGTCCATTAACAAAAAACACTAACCAAAATATTCTTCGAGCTTCCATCTTGAGCGATGGGGATGCTCTTAATTCTGACAGTTGATGATCATAATTTTGATGACCTAATGAGGTTTGATAGGCTTCAATTAAGAGTTCTCCCGTTCGTTGTCCCAGTTCGATCAGTTGCAAAATGCTGCGGATATCAATCTCATTTAAGGTTCCCTGCATAATAACTTAATGAATGGTGAAGAGATCGTCACAGTGAATCGTTTGCCTCAGCCAAGCCTGAAAGGACGGGGTTTCTACCCGCATTTTTGATGATTTAGTCTATATTTTTGACGTTACCATCACTGCTAAATTATATCATCAACAAGGCTCTTGCCTCCGATAACTGACACTCGCAAAGACTGGCATTTTAAGTTAGCTCATCATCTTTTCCGTCGACGGGAGTATCTCAAGAGATATGCGGTCTAACCATTAAGTAACAATATAGCGTAGTATATAGGGGAATGATTCTGTTCCCAAAAATCTACTCAATATTGTCTAAATCTACTCATTTAATTAGCTATTGTCAATAAATGAGTAGCTTGTTCTCCTAAAACCCCTGATCTGATACAATTAAACTTAACAGTTTTGGTCCTTATCTCAAAAATGCCATGTTGTTAGGCTTTAAAACCCAACTTAAATTAAATCAAACTCAACGTCAACAACTGGCTCGTCATGCAGGAGTAGCCCGTCATGCTTATAATTGGGGAAATGGTTTATGTCTAGCTATTTTAGACCATAATAAAACTTGTTCAGACCCAGAAAAACTCAAATTTCCTACAGCGATTGATTTACACAAATGGTTAAATCAATTAGTTAAACCACAAAATCAATGGTATTACGACGTATCAAAATGCGCTCCGCAATTTGCCCTGAGACATTTAGCTTCTGCTTGGCGTGATTGCTTTAGCAAAAAGAAAAAAAGACCAAAATTTAAAAAGAAAGGGAGACATGATAGCTTTACTTTAGATGGAACTATTCGCATTTTATCTTCTCATTCAATCCAAGTTCCCGTTATAGGAAAATTGAAAACTTATGAGAGATTACCTACTATCCATCAACCCAAAAATGTCACTATTAGTAGAGAAGCAGACCGTTGGTTTATTTCCTTTAAAATAGCGTTAGACGCTATAGCGACAGAAAAGAAAATAGATGTAGTTGGGATAGATTTGGGAGTAAAAACCTTAGCAACCCTATCGACAGGAGAAATTTTTGAAGGAGCTTATTCTTATAGAAAGCTGTCAGCTAAATTAGCTAAACTTCAAAGAGAATTAAGTAGAAAGGTGGCTGGTTCATCTAACCACCAAAAAGCTAAGCTTAAAGTTCAAAAACTCCATAGAAGAATCGCCAATCTTAGAAAAGATACATTACATAAGTTGACATCACATTTAAGCAAAAACCACGCAGTCAATGTGATAGAAGATTTGAATGTATCAGGGATGTTAGCTAATCATAAATTAGCGAAAGC
>JASJDN010000062.1 GCA_030065205.1 Crocosphaera sp. | reverse complement strand
GGATGGATACATTCCAAGTCTGGCTACAATTCAGGTTTATACCTTACGGCCGTCTTTAGTCTATCACAAAAATTCTGTCCTGGCTCTCATCCCTCGATTTTCGTTCCTCAATCGGGGATTTCTCGCCAGGGGGGTTAAATGATTCGATTAACTCTTAATTTAATGAAAGGGCAACACAATTGTCGCCCCTTCATTGATCAATATTTTTATCTTAAATAATCAAGACTCAAAGAAACTTAAATTTTTATTAATTTAACACTCTAATACTAACAGGAATTCTACCCGATTTTAGGGAGCCAATGGTCCTAAATGCTGTTTGAGATAAATCTAGACTACAACGACAACGATCTACAATGCGAACAATTACACTTTTTCCCGTTTTGCGATTGGTCACTTTAACTTTTGTCCCAAAGGGCAAACTAGGATGGGCTGCCATCATGGCACTATTATTAAAGCGTACCCCTGATGCTGTTTTCTGTCCTTGATAATGAGAAGCATAATAAGTCGCTGTTTGTGCCTGTGCAGGTACGGCAGCTAACGCTATCATCAAGATAGATAATGATAGTTTTTTCATGGTGTACTGTTCCTCACCTCACGATATACGTCTAGGCTAATATACCTAGTTATTTTCCATTTGTCTAGTTGACAAATGAGTAGGTTATATGCTTAGAGATTGATATAGTCGGGATAAGGTTCTATAGACAGCGTTTACGATTGGCCAGTTAAAACCTTTTTTATAACCATAATTTAGTTCAATGTTTAATTATTTCCATCAAGTTGCTAGATTTCCCGTATTTTCTATCCAATACCCTGACAAAAGCAAGAAAACCTTTTTTTACTTATCTTCATTGTTAGTGATCAGTTTAATGGTAGGTTGTAACGATCAATCTTCTTCCGTTCCTATTGAGTCATCGGTGTTAACCGTAGATACGATAGAAATGGTACAGCAAGGAATTGAAAAAAGTCGTAACGGGAATTATAAAGCAGCATTAGATGATTTTAATCAAGTTATTGCTGAAAATCCTCAAGATATTAACGCCTATTTTAATCGGGGTTACGCTTACAGTAGTTTAGGCCAATTTAAACAAGCGTTGGCCGACTTTAGCACTGCCTTGAAATTAGATCCTGATATGGTTCAAGCTTATGTTAATCGAGGTAATGTTTATCTACAATTGGGAGAAGATGAAAAAGCGATCGCTGACTATGAAAAAGCCTTAAAAATTAATCCTCACGATGCCTTTGCTCAAAATAACTTAGGATTGGCTCATCTTAACTCAGGAAGCCCAGAATTGGCGAAAATTGACTTTACTCAAGCGGTAACTATCGATCCTTTGTATGGGGAAGCCTATTATAACCGAGGATTAGCCTTGATTGATCTTGGGGAAGAAAAAAACGCGATCGCTGATTTCCAAAAAGCAGCAGAAATCTGGGAAGAAATGGGGGAAAGAACCGCTTCTGATGCTGCTTTAGCCGAAATAAATGCCTTAAAAAAGGCCAGTCAATAACCCTAAGTCAAAACAAATTTTTTGTTAAAATCCGTCAACTTTAACCAGTATAAAATTATGATCAAAGAGTCAAATTATGTTCAATTAATGTATTTGTTATGACCATTACTTTAAAAGTTCCCAGTATTGCTTGCGGTGGTTGCGCTGATACCATCACAAAAGCCATTGAAGGACAAAAACCAGATGCAAAAGTTTCTATTGATGTAGACTCAAAAATGGTCACTGTAGATAGCGATGCTTCGACAGAAACCATTAAAGAAATTATTACCGAAGCCGGTCATACAGTGGAGGATTAATAACGAATACTGAAATAAGATAACAACTGGGACATCCATAAACATGATTATCACTTTTTTCGGAAAATCCATCCAGATTTTTGATCAAAGAAATGTTTATTTTTGTCCCTATTGATGGTTTAAACACTAGAGTTGTTCGTGTTATTTGAAATGGTCATCAAATCTACTATCATAGTTATTGTAGCTCTCTTAACTTTTTTAATAATGAATCCTGCTGATGCCAATGAATTAGTCGGTCGATGGAATCTTGAGAAGATAGATACTGTCAAGATGATTCAAGGTCTAATAGTCGAAGCAGAATTCGACGGAGAAACTATCTCAGGATTTTCTGGCTGTAATCACTATTCTGCATCTTATCGTAGCAAAAACAAATTTTTAACCATTGACTCTATCCAAAATACGCGTAAGTTTTGTGGCGGAGAATTGTATCAATTTGAAAAACAATATTTAAACGCTTTACAGCAATCACAATATTACGAAATACTCAATGGCAAACTACATATCTTTAATGATGAGAATATTGAAATTTTGTCTTTTGAGAAAACATAAGAAAAAGACGGTTCACCTATTAAAGTTAACCATCTTTTTACTCATTTCTTGTTGATACTTTACAGAGATTGAGAAAACCAAACAGTCTTAACCATCCCAGTCTCTATTTGTACCGTTCGTATCAATATGAACGAAATTGCGACCCACATAAGTTCCAATTCCACCCTTAAACACAAAACTTCCCCCTGTTGCCGGATCAGTAAAAGTCCGACCTCGATAGGATTTTAAGGCAGAGGCCCAACGTCGGGGATTTCCTGTACTAGAAGTAAAGTCAATGGCCAGATTTTTAGTATGCTCAGAACCCGTTACACCCCCAACACATCGGTTATAGGTTGGATCTCGGTAAACGCTAGTTAAGGTAATTGGGGCCCCTAAATCAGTCCGTAGTTTCTGTAATACCACCAAAGTTCTAGCAAAACGATTCCAGATATCTCTGGGGGGTGGTGAGTTGGTGTGTCCTCCACATCGGTTAGAAAAGAAGCTTGTTACTTCACGACCACTAAAATTCGGCAGTCCAGGCCAGTTATCAATGCGATTTCTGTATCCACTAATAGACCGCTCCAAAGCTGCCCGATCAAAGGTTAAATCAGTTTCAGAAACGCTCGGACCTTCGTAGGGTTCGTATTCGGAAAATGGCGTTTCAAGGGGTGAAATTCTTGATTCGGGTAATTTGTCCTCAATATTGGTTAAACGCTGTTCAATGCGCTTCAATATGTCTAGCATGGACTCATCATCTTTGGGAGACGATAAATCGATTCCTGTGGTAGTTGCGACCCAATCGACGTATTTAGCCACTCGAGTATAAACGCCATATTTGTTTTCCTGAGCGCATCCAGCCCCCCAACTGACCACTCCGGTAAGTTCGGGACTACCGTTAGCCATAGCAATTAAAGGACCACCACTATCCCCCTGACAAGCATCTTTTCCCCCTTCTTCAAAGCCGGCACAGATCATGTCATCTTGGATTCGTCCATTATAGGACTCAGGTGCATTGCATATTGCATTAGACACAACGGGAACATTCACCTTTTGGAGAATGGGGGATAGTTCATCTTCTTCGGTAATACCCCAACCAATGGTGGTGGAAGACACTCCCGCATCATCTAATTCTGATGGGTTAGACGTTAATTTAACCGTTGGGATAGATGGGGAACGGCTCAACTTTAATAAGGCAATATCGGCTCCCTGCGTTACATTCCCGGTATAGTCAGGATGGGGAATGACATTACTAACATTGAGAACTTCTAAGTCTGCAATATTACGTAAATCGCGATCGCCTACCGTCACATTAATACTAAAAGGACTGGCAAGATTATTATTTGCATCCAGAATACAATGTGCCGCAGTCAATACCCATTGATCCCCAATATAAGAACCTCCGCAAAAATGACGCTGAAAAAGGTTACTACTTGAACCAAAAGCAGTACCAATACTCACCACCCAAGGAAATTCATCTTCTCCTGTATCAACGCCATTAATGATACGTAAAGCATAGTTCCGTTGAGCCGGTTGGAAAAGCATCGGCTCCGTAATTCCTTGAGTCTCCATTGCTAGCACGGGTGTAGCAAACCCTGTCACCATTACTAACAAAGCAACAATTAACCAAGTCTTGACCAAAGTAAGACTTTTTAACATAATTTTCATCTGCAAATCCTAATGTCTATTCACAATAAATTTGACGACGCTGAAACTTCTTACGCAATGGTCAATAATACTTTAATTAAACAACTAATCCCCTCAAGAGGATTAATAATTAGGGAACTTGATTTCTCTAAGAAGTTTATCTATGGGGAATTATAGAAGTCATCTCTGAGATAAGAATCTTTTTGTTATATATCTTTATATTTTAATTGTTTTTTAATAACTTTTATTGCAGCCTTAATAACGTTGACATTATAATGAGTTTATGTAATTAAGTCTATAGTATTTTAATTAATTTAGAACCCATGACCCCCAAAAATCCTTATTTTTATGAAGAATATCTAGGATTCGCTGAAGAAATTGTCCCTATTTTATTCGGAAATAATCATGGAAACTAACCCTTTTATTTGGCTACAAAATTGGTATAATTCTCAGTGTAATGAAGATTGGGAACATAGGTATGGCATTGATATTAAAACCTTAGATAATCCGGGTTGGTTAGTTATTATTGATTTAGTGGAAACAGAAGTTGACAAGTATCAGTTTGATAAGGTGTCAATTAAGCGTTCTGATCATGACTGGATTGATTGTTCTGTAAAAGATGGAAGATTTCAAGGTGCAGGAGGTTCTTTTAATTTGTTAGAAATTTTGAATATATTTCAAGATTGGGTTGAATCAAAATATCACAACTAGACAACAATTAATGATTAATTACTTAGTTAAATTTAACGTATTCATCGCTACTTTTATTATATCAAAATAAGGCTTTTTCGTAACATCGACTTCTTTTGCTTCTTGACGATTAATTCCTAATAATCCTTTTCGTTGTCCTTTGCGAATAGCTAAAACTTTTCCTTGAGTATTTTTAATCCTTAATTCTTTCTCTTGTTCTGAATAATGACAAATATATTCTTTTCCTTGATAAATAAAACTATTTTCAGGTTTTATTTTTGCCGAAGCAGGTAAACGAATACCTACTATTTCTAATTCAATATTAACGTTACCATTCCAATGATTTTCAGTCAATTTATAAGCAATATCTAACCGTTTGGGTAAGGGAAAATAGGAACCAAACCGCCAAGCGATCGCTTTCATTTCTTGACCATCTTCTTGACCTAACACTAATTTTAAATGATTTTTGCCCACGGTTCTTTGTTCTAAGATTTTTACATTAGGAGTCCAAAACACAGGAAAGGCATTTGCGATGCCCCACGGTTGTAAACTATCAATATGTTGATATAACTGAGCGTTTAACTGTTGAAAATCCGCTTGTCCATCAATTTTGACTAAAGGTTTAAGATGGGATGGGTCTAATAATCGATGAGCAAATTCACTCAATTTTTCTTTAAATGCGGTTAAATTTTCAGCTTTTAAACCAAACCCACCGGCTGCTTTATGTCCTCCATATTTTCCCAATAAATTATCACAATAGACCAAAGCTTCAAAGATATTAAATTCTTCAATTCCCCTCGCTGATCCCCTAATTTTACTGGTATCGTCTTCTTCATACGTACCAATAAAAACAGGAACACCATAACGCTCAACTAAACGCGAGGCAACAATACCAATAACCCCATGATGCCATTTATAATTAATAACAACTAAAACCCTATCTTTTTTATAATCAATCGGAGTTGTTCTAATTAAATGGATGGCTTCTTTTTCAATTTCTTCACATAAAGTTTTTCGTTTTCCATTGATTTGTTCGCATTGCATTGCCCGTTCTAATGCCATTCCTGGGTCATCAGTTGTTAATAGTTCAATGGCAGTTTGTGGATCACCAATACGTCCCACTGCGTTAATTCTTGGACCTAATTTAAAACCAATATCATCTGGCTTTAATTGTTTTTGTTCTTCACTAACTCCTGCTACTTGCATTAAGGCTTGAATCCCTGCTAATTGTGAATTGGGTAACTGTTTTAACCCCTTTTTTAGCCAACGACGATTAACCCCAACTAATGGAGCTAAATCTGCGATCGTTCCTAAGGTAAATAGTTCTAATAAAGCATCAATAATTTCCTCTCTTTTGTTAAATTTTTCAGCCAGAGTTACCGCTAAAATATAGGCAACACCTACACCAGCTAAACCCCGATAAGGAGACTGTAGAGGTAATAATTTAGGATTTAAAATGGCATCAGCCGGCGGTAACTTTTCAGGTAGATCATGATGATCGGTAATAATAACTGTTAACCCTAATTCCACAGCAAGTTTGATAGGATCATAGGCAGCAATACCATTATCAACCGTCAAAATGACTCCGACTCCTTCTTCTGCAAACTTTTCGACAATTCTTTCATTAATGCCATAACCATCTTTCATTCGACTAGGAATTTCATAATAAGCATCTCCCCCTAAATGATTAAACGCTCTTAATAATAAAGAAGTGCTAGTCATTCCATCAGCATCATAATCTCCACAAATTGCAATCTTTTCACCTGTTTCGATGGCTTCTTTTAATAGTTCAATGCTCGGGAATAAATCAGGAAATTCGTCCAAGGGATCGGGCAAACTTTCTACATCTGGGGTAATATAAACCTGTGCCAACTTAGGACTATCAATTCCTCGATTTAAAATGACCTGAGCGAGTAAAGGAGATAAGCCTGTTTCTGCTACTAATATTTTAACTTGCTCTGGGTTAGGAGAGGCAATATACCACCGTTGATCTGGTAATTTCATGCAAACGTCTTCTATAATTTAAGAAGACTATTGTAACAATTATCGAGACAATAGAATCTAAGACTCGGCTTCTAAAAGCAGAAAGTTTTTGGAGCGAGGATTAAATATTCTTTTGTTTTCAACAATTTCTGACTTCTGACTTCTGACTTCATTAATCTTATGCCCCTCATTCAATGGTATCCTGGCCATATTGCCAAGGCCGAACGACAACTCAAAGAACAACTTAACCGTGTGGATGTTATCTTTGAAGTGTTAGATGCTCGTATTCCCTTAGCATCCCATCATCCAGACGTTCCAGGATGGATAGGGGATAAACCGAGACTGGTGGTACTCAACCGCATGGACATGATACCAGAATCCGTTCGTCAGGGTTGGTTAAGCTGGTTTACTGAGCAAGGAGAGACACTGTATTGTACCAACGCCAAACAAGGAAAAGGGATTAAATCTCTCAAAAAAGCAGCACAGGCAGCAGGGGTACATATGAACCAGAGGAGACGCGATCGCGGAATGCGTCCCCGTGCGGTTAGAGCAGTGGTTATTGGTTTTCCTAATGTGGGAAAATCTGCTTTAATTAACCGTTTATTGGGACGTAAGGTAGTAGCCAGTGCCAGACGTGCTGGAGTTACTCGTCAGTTGAAATGGATACGAATTTCTGACGATCTCGAACTATTAGACGCACCTGGGATTATTCCAGTGAGGTTAGATAATCAAGACAATGCAGTAAAGTTGGCCATCTGTGAAGATATTGGCGAAGCAGCTTACGATAATCAACAAATTGGAGCAGCATTAGTTGATTTATTAGTTAAGTTGAAGTTTGAGAAAGTTTTGTTATCTCGCTATCAACTTGATCCCCAGGAAATTACGGGGGAAGACTACATTGAAATTTTAGGTAATACCCGATATAAAGGAGATAAAGAAAGAGCAACGATGCAGCTATTAAATGATTTTAGAAAAGGAATCATGGGACAAATACCTTTAGAATTACCGTCTGCCAATGAGCAATAAATGGAAGAAAAGCATTTTTTTGATGGATTTTAAGCCTATACTTAATACGACTTAATATAAGAACTGTTGAATTCTTTTAAGTAGTTAATTTCATTTATGTTCTATCACTGACATAAAACTATTTTTGTTCACTAATTAAGTATTTACTGTAACAGTAAAATTAGCATAGAATCAATCTTTTTTGATAAAGATCACAGAGCATCAATGATAGTCAACACAGGCAATTGTAAAAATAAAGCAGACAATATAGTTAATTGATTAGGAACAACAAAGTTATGCCAACCACCGAATTAGTTAAGATTATGTACCCAGAAGTTGAACCCACTGAAAGTAATCTAGAAAGTTACTATTTATTAAGGCTGATGAATAGCTATGGAGTTGATATAAATGGTGAGGAAGTATCAGATTTTTAAAAAGATTGATCCTTGACTAACTCCTATAAAAACGTGCGGTTACAGTTTTGAGATTTTTTTTGATTAATATTAATTTTTTCCTAGTCTAACCTTCAATTACTCTTTACCCTGGTTTGCTAGTCTTAAAGAAATACTTATTAATCATTAAATAAAATGGCTAGACATTTTCCCGTCAATGCTGCTGAAATGGTAGAGCGGGCTGATCGTTTGATGAGTGCCGCTTCAAACCGTTATCGTGTGGTGGTACAAGTATCGAGACGAGCCAAACGCTGTCGTCATCAAGACAATGAAAATGCTGACACTCCTATGATGAAACCCGTCATACGCGCTGTTTTAGAGATGTCAGACGAGTTTACCGAACCCGAAATTATTGGTCACGAGTTAAATTAATCAAGAATTTCTCTTCTAAAGTGAACCTCTTTTTGAGATAATATTAGTAGCGGTCAATGAGCAATCATTGTCCTCGATCCTTATCAGACAGTCGTATGGATTAACCCTTAGATTGACGGATATTAATTCAGTATTAAGCTAAGGAAAAAATATATGACTGTAGAGTCTCAACGGATAGTTTCATGACCGACCAGCAAACCGCTACAATTGATAATACAGACCATAATCTCTCCCAACTTAGGGAGCAGTTTCTTAACGGGAACCAAAAAGATCAACTTCGATTAATCCCTCAACTAATGAGTATGGGAGAAGGAGGTTGGCAAGTCTTAATGAAATTTTTACAAGGATCACAGACAAATGAACCTGATATTGTGCGCGGCAAAATTTACGGTAGTCTGTATCGCTTAAACAACCCCCTCACAGAAGAATTTATACAAACCCATTTTTCTGATGGCGTTATCCCCCTTAACTCTCAACGAGACATCAATTATAAACCCCTGAATCAATTACTGGTTGAGCAAAAGTTTCAAGATGCAGATACCTTAACCCGTCATCTTTTGTGTGAATTAGCAGGAGAAGGGGCCATACAACGTAAGTGGGTGTATTTTACGGAAGTGGAGCAGTTTCCAACAATAGATTTACAGACCATTAATGCTTTATGGTGGTTACATTCAGAAGGAAAATTTGGCTTTTCGGTGCAGCGAAAACTGTGGTTATCTGTGGGAAAAGACTTTAACAAATTATGGCCAAAAATTGGCTGGAAACAAGCTAATAATTGGACGCAGTACCCTAATCAATTTACTTGGGATTTGAGCGCACCCATTGGTCATTTACCCTTATTAAATCAACTAAGAGGGGTTAGGGTAACTGCTTCTTTATTTTCTCATCCAGCTTGGTCTCAAGAAAATTCCCTCTAAACAGAATGGGGGTATAAAACCCCATATTTTGGACCAAAGAGAAACACCAAAATGAACAACCCAGAAGCCACTAAAACAATGGCAGGACCCGAGGGTAGGTTATAAAAATAACTCAAATACATCCCAGTAATACTAGAAAAAATCGCAAGAATAACCCCCAAAATCATCATTAAATGTAAACGACTTACTAATAAATAGGCGGTGGCCGCAGGAGTAATTAATAAAGATAAAACTAAGACTACCCCAACGGCTTTTAAGCTGGCAACAATGGTTAACCCAATCAAAATCATTAAGCCAAAATCTAACTTTTTAACCGGAAGTCCCGCCGCTTGTGCGCCTAACTTATCAAAGGTATAAAACAATAATTCTTTATAGAAAGCAGCGACAATGATTAAAACAATGACTGCTATAATGAAAGTGTCTCGAACATCAGCAAAACTGACCCCTAAAATGTTACCAAATAAGAAGTGATTGAGATCAACTTTATTATCTTTTTGAACAATGGTAATTAAGGTAATTCCTAAAGCAAAAAAAGCAGAATAAACAATCCCCATTGCTGCATCTTCTTTAATGGGCGATCTCGTGCGAATAATATTAATAAAAACCGTACTTAATAATCCGGCAATAAACGCCCCCACAAAAATATTAACCCCTAAAATAAAAGCAATGGCTAACCCTGGCAATACAGAATGACTAATGGCATCTCCTAACAACGCCAAACGCTGTACCATTAAATAACTACCTACCACTGCACAAATAACCCCCACGATCACCGCTTCCATTAGCGATCGCTGCATAAACCCATATTTTAAGGGTTCTATTAATGTCATTAAACCTGATAATAATAATTCCATAAAAATTGTCACATTAATTCCTAATTATATCAATTCTCAAAAGTTATTAGAGACTTAAGTTGCCATTGCGAGGGGTAACATAAACAGTCAGCTTTGACTTGTACTTAAAATACCCTGAAGCAATCTCTCCAGCTATTTCTGAGAACTGATATTACCAGTTTATCAGAACATCAGGAATCAATTTTATACGGTGGGCAAAAGTTTTAGATACGATAGTTATAGCAATCAGGTTTCAGTTATAAAAACAGTAGGCGGATTGAACAGTGTTAAATCCGTACAAATGAACCCTTGTAGGGACATAATACTATTATGTCCTCAAACTATCTGACTTGATTATATCCTCTTGGTGTAATCATCCAATTTTGATAAGTAAACGTGCTATTATTTCCAATTAAAACAGTGGTTAACATATCAATAGTATGAGTTAACATTTCTCCTAAATTTGTCAATATTACGGTTTCATCTTGACGATAAGCACAACGAACCAACGCAACTGGGGTATTCTCATCACGGTACTGTAAAAAGATAGTTTGGGCTTCAATAATTTGGGTTTGACGGGTTTGCGATCGCGGATTATAAAGGGCGGTGACAAAATCCCCCATTGCTGCTGCGGTTAATCGTTTTTTAATCACATCCCAAGGGGTTAATAAATCACTTAAACTAATAGCACAAAAATCGTGCATTAAGGGGGTTCCTACTCTTGCTGCTGCTGCTTGTAAGGCGGTAATTCCTGGGAATACTTCAATACTGGGATAATTGCCATCCCACTGATTATTTTTTAATTCTTCTAACACTAAACCAGCCATACCATAAATGCCACAATCCCCCGATGAAATAACCGCAACTGATAAGCCCCATATTGCTAATTCTATAGCTCTTTGCGCTCTTTCTTTTTCTTTAGTGATCGGTAAAGATTCAACAATTTGTTCGGGACGTTGTAATGGTTTAATTAAGTCTAAATACAAAGAATAACCGATGATTACATCTGCTTTATTGATAGCCATTTTAGCAGCCGGTGTTATCTGTTCTAAACTCCCTGGTCCCATTCCTACTAAATAAATTTTTCCCTCTCTCCCTGTGTATTCTAACTCACTTTGGGCGATGGCAATGGTTACTGCTTCTTTATCAGATTTAATGACTTGTTTTGTTACTAAAAGCGTCTTTTTAACGTCAATATTCTTCCTATTCCCTAGATAATCAAACCAATTATTTGCCCCATAAATAGCTGCTGCTTCAGCCACACTTGCCGTCCCAACTTCTTGCTTAACCACCTCAGACGGATTCGGCACTTTTATGGTGTTTAAAACATCAGCAGAATAGGTTAATAAAGGATACTGTTTGTCTTGACAATATTGAAGGATTCCTACCTCATCGGCTTTAATGTCAATGGTGGCCATACCGGCGATGGCCTCTGTGGCTAAATGATAGGTTTGACACACCTCCTCAATCGCCGATGCAATCAACCCCTGAGACGTTCCCCGAATGCACCCTAAACCCACCCATAAGACGCGGGGATACCATTGCACCTTAGGAAGTGTGGATGCTTGAGCAAATCTGCGTTTGGTGGCACTGATCCAGATACGGGCTTTTGGTTGTATATTTTCGCCAATTTCAGGGAATCCAAAGTAAAAAGGATGATTTTGAGGTAAATTCTCTTGCCAAAGGCGAGAACCCCCTTCTTGTATCACTTGAACCGTTTTTTGAGAGGCGATCGCCTGACTGACCCCTGTCCAATCTCCTGGTCCTTTGCGCCAACCGAACGACTGTCCTAATGTATCAATGGCCGGTAAATTGAGATGATGGGATGCACCAGTAATAATGGCGGTAGCATTGAGTTGATTAGCGATTAATTGCGCTAAGTGATCGGCCCCCCCTTGATGGCCACTACATAAACTAATGACAAATTGACCCGTGGGATCGATAACAATAATGGCGGGATCGGATGCTTTATCCTTTAATAACGGACTAATGAGACGAATAACCGCACCTGTGGCTAAACAAAAGAGAAAAGCTCGATTTTCTGCCCAAATTTTAGCTAAATGGGTTTTCAGAGAACCTTGATAATGACAAGTGGTGGTATCAATTAAAGGGAGGGTTGCAGGAACATACAGGGTTGTCTTTAAGGATTGACACAGAGGATGTAATAATTGGGTTGCGTGAGGCGTAGTAGCGATAACCGCCATAGGCTGAAAAGCATCAAAAAGAGTCATCTATAATCCTAATTGCTCAGACGTTGAAAATCTTGCCTTCTTGCCTATGATAACTCGGTGTTAAGTTGATGGATCATCAGTAATGATCGCTTTCATTAATTCTAACTCTCTCCACAAGGATTCCACTCGACCATAAGCTTCCTCTGAAGGTAACTTTCCCCCTGTGTACAGATTGGCAATAAATCCCACCTTTTGGGCAAATTCTTGTAATTTAGCGTTAAATATGACTTTATCTTTACTTAAAGCTCCATGATAAGGAGAAATGGGATATAGGAAGTGATCCTTTATGTTAGCTGGTGTATTGTCCATGATGGTTGTCCCTGTTGAAAATCTTTCTAGGTATTTCTATTTTAGAGTACCCATTTGTCCTCTAACGTTATAAACTTAACCTAAAGTTAACCTTGACTTTACTAATTTTATTGTGAAGAAATATATGGCTATGATCCGCATAGGAATGCTAGTGCGTGTCATTTACCCTGACTATGCAAGGGGAATAGAGGGACGTATCGAAGCACAAGAAAGCAACGGACGGTGGTTAGTTAAATTAGCGCAAAATCCCCTTAATCATGAACCAGAATCCATAATATTATCCCTGGAAGAGTCAGATTTTGAAGTGATAGAACAGTGAATCGAGTTAATGCCATTTTCCTTAAAGTTGGCTACAGATGAGGGAGTGTGGGAAGTGTGGGAGGAGGAAAAATCTTGATCTGTAGTCTTAGATTGTGAAATTGGCATAAGAACCTAGGATGTTTAAATTTTTAACCAATAAAAAAAGTTTTGCAACAGTTTATTCTATTGACGGGGTTAACGCTGTTTCTAGCCATAATTCTTAACTAACTTCAATGATATCCCCACGGATAACTGTGGGGATATTTTTGATCATAGCCTCTAGTTCGAAATTTTTGTTAAAATCTAATAACTCAAAAAAATTATTGCTAATATAGGTTGTTATCCCCAAGCAATTAACTGCCTTGATACATTAAGTTTTCTTATTTTTTCTCTGATGAACAATCAAAAATTAGAACATTTAGAATCTAGCTTTGAACAACTGTGTAATCTTCTCCTTGAAAAGTTAAAGTCTGAAGAATATTTAACCATTGAATTAAATGGAGAACAAACCCAATTTATTCGGTTTAATAGTGCAAAAGTAAGACAAACAGGAATAGTAAAAGATGGAAGCATTAAACTTACCTTAATAGCCAATAAAAGAACAGCTTTTGCCACGTTTCCCTTTACAGGAGATACGGCGGTTGATAGTCAACTTGCCGTGGAAAACTTAAACCATTTACGTCAAGAATTACCCCAATTGCCAGAAGATCCTCACATTGTTATTCCTGAGAATCATGGAACCAGTAAAGAGGTTTATCTAGGCAACTTATTATCCACAGAAAAAGCTGTAAATGAGATCCTTTTCCCAGTTTCTGAGTTAGATATGACGGGACTTTATACCGCCGGTTCTGTCATTCGAGGAAATGCCAATTCTGCGGGTCAATTTCATTGGTTTGCCACTGAAAACTTCATTGTTGATTATTCTTTAATTACGCCAGGAGAAAAAGCAGTTAAAGGCATCTTCTCAGGACAAAATTGGGATCATAATAAATATTTAGAGCAAATAAAAACTGATAAAAATCAATTTATTGCTTTAGAGAAACCATCAAAAACTCTTCAACCTGGAGGGTATCGTACCTATTTTGCTCCTGCTGCCGTTGCTGATTTAATTAGTATGTTATCTTGGGGGGGTATTAGTGAATCTTCGTTAAGAAGAGGAGATAGTTCTTTATTAAAATTGCAACAAGGAGAAACATTATCTTCTCAATTTTCCCTACAAGAAAACTTTAGTAAAGGAACCGTTCCTAGGTTCAATGAATTAGGAGAAATTGCTCCTGAAATTTTACCTCTTATTACTGAAGGAAAATTAATTAATACTTTAATAAGTTCTCGTACTGCATCAGAATATAATTTAACCCCTAATGCTGCGAATAATTTTGAGAGTTTGCGATCGCCCGAATTATTACCAGGAAATTTAGCTCAGGAAGACATTTTATCTACCTTAAATACAGGATTATATGTCTCTAATTTACACTATTTAAACTGGAGCGACCGCACAGGGGGACGCATCACAGGAATGACTCGTTATGCTTGTTTTTGGGTCGAAAATGGCGAAATTATTGCACCCATTGAGAACTTAAGATTTGATGAAAGTTTATACCGTTTTTGGGGAGAAAATTTAGTCGCTTTAACTAATTTTAGGGAATTTATTCCGAGAACAGGTACTTATGGACAAAGAAGTTTAGGCGGTATTTTAACCCCAGGAATGATTGTTAATGATTTTCAATTTACTTTGTAATCTTATCTAGTTAGTTTTTTAAGAACTTCATTAGGAACATCTGATTTATCTACAGGATAACCATGATAAGTGGGATATCCTTGATTATTAAAAGTATTATCACTATGGAAGCGATAATACTTATCATCAAAATAACTATATCTTTGTAATTCTTTATATTTTATACTTTGATTCAGTGCTTTTTGTGCATCATCATCGTTTAAATTCATTGGAGTTGCATTTTTCCAACTACTTTGGGAATCATGTTTAGGATGAGGATTATATTTAGGACAGATTTTTCTTGCTTGTTGAATCTTAGTTAAGTTATGAATACATATATTTTCATTAGGTTCATTTTGAATATTGATCGTTATATATTCAGCAGTAAAATTATCACTATTTTGTAAACTAATTAAAATCCCTTGTAAATAAACTGCACTTGAAATAGAACTATTAGAGACATCTTTTTCATTATAGTAACATGGTTTGGTATTTAATAATCCTTGGACATCCACAAAAGGACCCTTATTTAACATTCGGATTAAAACTTGTGCTATTTTTTGATTTTTAGACTCAAGAGATTTAAAATTATTATGTAACCATTGTTTCAAAGTTAAATCTTGACTGATTTTTTGATACGATAAAGTGCTATGGGTTTGTAATGGATCAGAACCTTTAATTTCATTAATTTCTTTAATAATCTTAACTAAACTTTCAATCAATTGATCAGCTTGATAAATATCTTCTGCTTGACCAATAAATGAAAGTTCATTAATTAAAAAGTGCATTTATAATAACTCCATCAAATCATTTTCTGCTTGATCAAAAAATCCATCTGGCCATTGATCAATTCCTCCATCCTGATAAATTTTAGGGGATATCACTTCAGTTTGATATTTTCCTTCTTTCTTTCCTCTTGTGAAGTAATGTATAGCAATATCATCAGCATTAATCTGTTGTTTCTTAGTCATTAAACGAATTCCATTTAAAATATGATCGCTATGAGTTTCCACAATAATTTGTATTCCACAACTTGCTGCAAGTGCCATTAATTGACCAATACGAGATTGTCCTCTAGGATGAAGGTGACTTTCTGGATTTTCCAGAATAATTAATGCACCTGGTTTTGCAGAAAGAATAGCAACAAGAATAGGTAAAACATAAGTGACTCCAAATCCTATATTAGTTGGTCGATAGAAATTTTCATCACCATAGTTATATCGAAGATTAATTAAATCAAGATCAGGTCTAGTTTCAAGATTAAGTTCAACCCCAGGACTAATATCACTCATCCATGCTTCAACTTGATCTTTTAACTCAAGAGATTTTTGCGGTTTTTCTCCTAATTCTCTGACAAAAGTTTTAACCTCGGGATGACTTAATTTAGGAAGAATTTTTTTATTTTCATTCATAGAAAGAAAATAAGCTGAGTATTGACCTTTTGTGCCTATTTTTGATATTTCATCATTAGGTATTTCAAAATAAGTTTGTGGACTAATTCTCTCAGCTTTTAAGTAATAAAAATCTTCTTGAAAAAGGGTTGATGTTCCAAAACTAATAGGCAAACCATGCGGATTTTTAAAACTCTTTAAACTGGGTTCTGAATTTGTTTTATAATCAACTATGTTGAGTGTATTATCATCTAAGGCATATTTAAAATTCCATTTTTCTGTCCAATTTATTTTTGTCTTTAGCCCATATATTAGTTGTTCCATTGATTGAATTTCAAAATAGATTAAATCTTTTGTTCTGGCTCCTCCAAATAAAGCATCTTTTCCTGTTCCTATTTTCACTAAATTACCATTAAGTTTTAAGGTTTTTCGCAGATGAATTTTGTCGTGTCCTCCTGGATAAGATTGTCGTAATAATAACAAGACTTGAATCACAGATGACTTTCCTGTACTATTTAAACCTGTTAGCACAGTTAATGGTTTAATGGTAAAACTTTGTGATTGAAAGGGCTTAAAATTTTCTATTTTTAAGAATTCTATCATGATAATATTTCCTTAATTAACTTCTGAATTTCAACAAAGCGATATTCAACTTTTTCCGATGCTTGAGAAATCGATTTTAAGAATTGTGGATCACTTTCTATCTTATTCATAAACTTATTTTTCAACTTCTCTTCTTTAGATATCAGGACTTTAATTTCTTGATCAGTTAGTCCACTTAAACAAAATGACCAAGTTTCAAATAGAGCTTGATTTTGTGGTGATTTTCGTTTAGCATTTTTTATGAGTTTGCGAAATGCTTGATCTCCAAAAATCTTCCAAGCTACTTGCATCACTCTTTTAAACTTATTCTCTAAATCTCTTAATTGTTCTTGAGATAGTTTATTCAGAATCACTAAATTTCTTGCTAAAAATTTATTTCTAGAAGAATAGTTACTATATTCTGTATAATCGGTCAATAAAAAAGATAAACCAGCTAAAACAAACTCTCGATCATCCATTCGCATTTTACGAGCATTGCTTAAATTGACAACTTTTTTAAATTCTTGACTTTCAGCTAGTTTAGCAATAAATTTATTTCCTTGACCTGGGTTTAAAGCATGACGAAGTTCTTGGGGAGACATAGGTAAACCTCCCGTATTAATTCGTTTAAAGATATTATATTTAACTTCTGGTGGGGTTCCTTTATCAATTAAATAAACAGTGACTTGTGTTTCTTCTATACGGCGTTGATATCTTCTTTCAATTTTATCAAAAGTTTTTCCATTTAAAGAGTCTAAATATTCTAAACCAGATAACTTTAAAGTTTTATCACTAATAAACTGTTTAAGTGCGGATAATCTTTGGATTCCATCAACCACTAACCATTTATCTTCATCCGTTGCATCAATATAAAAAGCAGGTAACGGAATACGAATAATAATGGATTCAATGAGACGACTTTTTTGATCATTTTTCCATAGATTAGCATGACGTTGAAAATCAGGGGCTAAGTCAAGAGCTTCTTCGTCAATGCGTCTAATTAATAGTTCAATCGTTGGCTCTTTTGTGGTGATATTAATATCTTCTGGATTATAAATTAAGTGATCTTGTTCATATTCTAATTCCTCAATCTCTTCCTCTTCCCAATTATTGTTAGATTCTGCTCTATCTATTTCTAGAGATTTAACCATAACTTGTTTCCTGCTCAATATCTGAATTAAGACTAAATTAAAAATAGTCTAACTCAGTCAACTTTCACAAAAAATTAATGCTAAATGATTATCAATTTTACTGCATTCGATCAATGGTTCGATACTGTATCGCCTCAGCAACATGATAACTTTTAACGCTATCATCATCAGCGAGATCGGCAATCGTGCGAGATACTTTTAACACCCGATCCATCGCCCTTGCAGATAACCCTAACTTACGGATCGCCCCTTCTAATAAGTTACGACTGGACTCATCTAACGCACAAAAACGCCGTAAATGGGAGGTTTGCATCTGTGCGTTACAAGACACCGCAGCATCTTCCTTAAAACGATATTGAGCGCGATCGCGGGCTAATTTTACCCTCTCTCTGATACTATCCGATCCCTCTCCTGTCACTTGTTGCGTCATTTCTTCGGGTTTGAGACGGTTAACTGCTACTTGTAAATCAATTCTATCCATCAACGGACCAGACAACTTGGCCCAATATTGTTCCCGTTGACGGGGGGAACAAGTACAGCGTTGGATGGGATCGCCGAAATACCCACAGGGACAAGGGTTGGTGCTTGCGACGAGGGTAAAACAAGCTGGAAATGTCACTGACTGACGAGTACGACTGATAGAAACGTAACCATCTTCTAACGGTTGACGGAGAAACTCCAAAACATTGCGCTTAAACTCGGTTAATTCGTCTAAAAATAAGATACCGTGATGAGATAAGGATATTTCTCCCGGTTTTGGGTAACTCCCCCCCCCCACTAAACTTGGTCCTGACGCAGAATGATGGGGACTACGAAAAGGACGATCTTGTATTAAAGAGCCTCTATTTTTCAGTAAACCAGCCACAGAATGGATCTGAGACACTTCTAACGCCTCTGTGAAGGATAAAGGGGGTAAAATGCCCGGTAAACGCTTAGCTAACATAGTTTTTCCGCTACCAGGAGGCCCCACTAAAATTAAATTATGCCCCCCAGAAGCAGCTATTTCTAGGGCGCGACGGGCGTGGGTTTGGCCTTTAACGTCTTTGAGATCCAGGGGGAAAATGGGGCTTAAATCATCCTTTTTTGGGGGTTGATAGTTGACAGGTTGATAGTTTTGCGGTTGACAAAGGAAGTCTGCAACATCGGAGAGGTGTTTGAACCCATAAACCGCTAAACCCTTGACTACAGAAGCTTCTTGGGCGTTATCTGCTGGCACAACTAACCCCTTGATCCCTAACTGTTGCGCTTTAGCAGCGATGGGTAAAACCCCCGCTACAGGGCGCAAACTACCATCGAGGGAGAGTTCACCTAAAAACAAATAATCCCCCAATAAATGGGCATCTACTTGCTCTGAGGCGGTTAATACGCCCACGCTGATAGGTAAGTCAAAGGAAGGGCCTTCTTTGCGTAAGTCAGCCGGGGCTAAGTTAATAATTATTTTTCGCACGGGGAAGGCAAAGCCTGAATTCTTGATTGCTGCTTTGACTCTTTCCCTAGATTCTTGTACAGCAGTGTCTGGTAATCCTACAATTGTTATGGCAGGAAGTCCACCCGCAACATCTACTTCAACCCCAACTTTTACCGCATCAATACCCACTAATGAAGCACACCAAACCCTGGCTAACATTACAGTTTCCTATGACTTAATTGTTTGCTTTATTTAGTATTCCCAGAAATTGAGGAAAGATTAGCAAGTTTATAGAAAGTTACCAAAAAATACAAGTTTTTATGATAAAGGATTAAAAAATAGCAAGATGTAATAGATTTTTTTCAAGATTGGTGATCGTTTCATCAAATAAAGCATCTTGAAATATTAATTCATTTGAAAATTTTTGAAAAGCAGTATTATAAAAATTTCGTAAAATAAAAGAAATAAATAAACTAGGCGTAATAGGTAAAGAAACAGGAATTCTACAGTTTTTAAATTGTCCTAAAGTAAGATGACACTTAGGATGGTCAAGTTCTTGAAAATTCTTAGGATCATAATCAAATCTTATCGGTACAGCCATAATATTCTTTTCTAAAATATCTGCATAAATTTCATCATCTTCATAAATCTCTGGTTCATTTTGAAAAGACTCTAAATAAGGGGATGGAAAAAAAGCTAATCTGTGAGAAATTAATTTCTTTTTCTGATATGTATATAAAATTTGTAGTAAAGTCCCATCAATCATTTTTATATTAAAATTATTATTAGACTCTAACTCATCATAAATTTCTTCGTATTTTCTATTTTTCAAAACAATAGATAAATCTTGCATATTAGCATAAGTAACTTGATAAAGTTTATCTGGAAAAGATTTACAGATTGGAAAATTTTGCTGTACAGATAAACCTACTATTATCAATTGAGTTGTCATATTTTGAATATCATTTAAAATATCCTGATGAGTAATAGCGATTGATGACAATGGAGAACCGAAAGATAATATCTTAATTGCGCCTAATTGGACAATTGAAATTCTTTCCCCTGAACAGAGTTCTAACCGAGTCATCAATAACATTTTACATTGTTTAAAATATGGCTGTCAATTAGGATGGTTAATTGATCCTAATGATCGTTCAATTCTTATTTTTCAACCAGATAAACAACCCGAATTTTGTCATCGTAATGATACTTTATTTGTTCTTGATAGTCTTGATCTAAATTTAACTGTAGAACAGGTATTTAATTGGTTAAAAATGAAACTATAAACTTAGAAATAAGTTAGATTATAGGGATATCCAAAATAAAACCAGATAACACATCTTCCCCTGATAAATTAGTAGGAAGGGATATAATTTCTTTAGGTTGATTTTGACGATAAATTTCTACTTGTTGCTGTTGTGGATTAATTAACCATCCTAAACATAAACCTGCGTCAAGATATTCTAGCATTTTCTCTTGTAAGTCTTCTAATTTATCCGTTCGAGAACGTAATTCTATAATAAAATCAGGACATAAAGGGGGAAACTTTTCTTGATCTTCTTCACTTAAATTATTCCATTTTTCTAGTTTAACCCATGCTGCATCAGGGGAACGTTTTCCGCCATTAGGTAAACGAAAAACCGTCGAGGAACTAAAAACAACCCCTAAGTTAGTTTGTTCATTCCACACCCATAATTTACTAATTAATCTAGCTTCTCTCTTGCCACTTTTTCCACCCAGTGGAGGCATAATTAATAATTCTCCTTTAGCAGTTAATTCTAGTCGCCATGCTTCATTAACTTGACAAAGTTGATAAAATTCTTCATCCGTGAGTTTAACGGGTTTAACATTTAGGGTTATGGTGTTCATGTGAATAATAAAAAAGCCTCGAAACCTCTAAGTTTAATTAATTAGTTTATTCACTTCTATGATAACATCAGGAAAAGCTAAACAAGAAATAGAACCAGTCTTTAATTCAAGTCGGTTTTGATAGTCATCTCCTTGAGGATATTTAAAGATAATTAAGCGATTATTTTCAAGATCAATAATCCAATACTCTTGAATATTTGACTTAGCATAAACTCTCTTTTTTTCGCTTAAATCATAATTTAACGTTGAATAGGAAATTTCAATTAATAAATAGATGTCTTCGGGTTCGGGATGTCTGTTATCATACAAGGTATCAGGAAGTTTTGCTAATACTAAATCCGGTTGTGGTTCAGAGTTAATCAGACTGATAGGATGAGCCGATCGCACATCTGCTAAACTATTGAATAAAGTAAGAAAATATTTATAGAGTTTATTATTACAGTTAGCATGGTAAGGGGTTTCTGGACTCACTTCTATTAAGTTTCCTTCAATCAATTCAATATTGCGATTAGCAAAAACTCCCGTTTCAACGATTTTTTCATACTCTCTAACCGAAATTTTAGCAGTTTTAATCATTTATTTTCTTGTATAAAGTTGACTCATTTATATAAATCTGCAAGGGTAATTTGTACTGGTACTGATTCTAAAGTGAAAACTTCTTCTTCACCAATTAATTCCGTTAATAACCATTGGCGATCGCCGATTTTACGATATAATTCTACCCGATAAGCACACTGATCAATTAACAAATATTCTTGTAATTCAGGAATCATCCGATAAAAAGTAAATTTCTGATTCTTATCAAATCCTTCCGTTGAAACGGATAATATTTCTGCAATTAAACAGGGATTCGTCACTGTAGTTTGTTTTGCATTGGTGAAGCAAGGTTCACCGTTAATTACCATAACATCAGGATAAAAATAGTTCTGAAAATGGGGAGGACAAAGTTTCATATCACTCATAAATACCGTATAATCATAATCTTCTAAGGCTAATAACAACCGAGCGTGAAGTTTACCCGTTAAAAGATTATGATTTGCAGAAGCTCCCACCATTTGAATCATTTCTCCCCTAATCAATTCGTTTTTCTCTTGGGCAACTTCTTCTTGTGCCAAGTATTCTTCTACAGTGATGGATTTAGCAATAGTAACAACCATTTTTACCCTTTCTTTTTCTTAATCCGATTTTATCTTATTCCCTGTCGTATTTTCTATATAATTTTTGACCTAATAAATTAGTTATAGGATATTAGTAAAATTAAGTATTTCAAACATTGGCAATTTTTTGGGCAATTTTCATGAAATAAGTTTCTCTTTTCTGATTAAGAATCATTTGTAAACTCAGATAAATACTTAAGATAATAAATATAACTAAACCAATCAAAGAAAATTGATTTATAAAAACACCACCTCCCACAAATATTCCTGCAAAAATAACTGTTAAACTCCAAGAGAAAACCCAAGCAACCAACCCTGAAATAAGAAAAGAAACTGTCCATATCATCGTTAATACAATAACTCCGAGAATGCTTCCTATTAATGTAAAAGTTAGCCCTAATAAACCCATTAATGTAATAGTAATACTTACAATTACCATCAGCATTCCTGATATAGAAAAAACTAAGGCGATCGCATAAGTAATTGACCCTATGATTGCTAATATTCCTCCGATTCCTAAAATTCCTAAAAAAGAAATTAAAGCAAACTTTAAACCATCTATTAATCCTTTCCATAAAACAATGATTAACCAAACCATTAATAATATAGTAGCTAACCAACCTCCTATTTGATTTTCAGCATATAATTCAAAAATTAATGAACAAATATAAGCTCCAAAAGCAAAACTCAAACCAGAAAAAGCAGAAAATAACCAACACGAAATAATTGCAAAGATAGTATTTCTAGGTTTTTTATTGTCAATCGTTTCTCCTTTTTTTAGTGTTTTTCCATGTTTCTTTTTAACCATTCTCTTTAGTTTAAATGCTTAAAATAAGTTAAATCTAAAGTCACTTTGAGTATTTTCTAGATGACTTTTGACCTAATAAACTAACTATAATTTCCCGAAAGAAACGACGAATTTTTAAGCCTATTTTCTGTACAAAATTTCTCAATACTTGAAAACGATGGCGCATCGTAGGCAAACGGAAAATATACGCTAACCGTCGCATCATTCCGCCCAATTGTCCGCTAATATTAATCCCATAACTAGAAATAATAGCGGTTCTTCTTCCTAAGGTTAACATATCGCCTAAATGCAGATATTTAAAGGATTGTAAGGGTTTACCTTCGATGATGGCAGTGATATTTTTAGCGGCACAACTAGCTTGTTGATAGGCAGCTTGTGCAGTGGCAGGAATACTTGTCTTTGTATTACCTATTTGCGCTAAATCACCTAATGCAAAGACTTCAGGATAATCAATTAATTGCAGACGAGAATTAGTTAATAACTGTCCTGAGTTTGTTTGTTGACAATTTAAGTATTTAATTAATTTTCTTGACTGAGTTCCTGCAACCCAAATAACCATATCTACAGGAACATTAATTGTTTGTTCACTATGATTTAGAATGATAAAATCTTCTTTAATTTCCTTAACATTTGTGTTAAGATATAACTGAACTCGACGAGAACCTAAGGCACGATAAGAGGCATTACGAACCCCTTGAGAAAACCCTTTTAAGATTTGATTTCCTCGATCAATTAATAAAACTTCTGCCCGTTTTTCCAAACGATCAGCTAACTTACAAGATAATTCTACCCCATTCGGTCCACCGCCGATAATAGCAACTCTAAGATGTTTTCTATCTAAGGTTTCTAAATAGTGTATTTTAGCTTGTAACTGTTCTAAGTCTTGTAAGGTTCTAAAGGTTAAAGCATGGTCTTTTAAACCTGGAATATCAACCCAACGGTTTTGAGTTCCTAACCCTAAAACCAGATAATCATAATTCAAACTATCATCATTATCTAATTTAACTTGACGATTATCTAAATCAATTTTTTTAACGATTTGCTGACAAAATTTTATCGAAGTTCCCGCCAATAATTTTTGATAAGTCGGGGCAATTTCCCACCGTTGTAATTCTCCTGTAATTAACTCATATAATAAGGGAGTAAATACAAAGTTGTCATTGCGTTCAACTAAGGTGATTTTCCATTCACCTGACTTTACTTGAGGATGGTTACTGAGGTATAAAGCAGTATATAAACCGCTAAATCCTCCCCCGAGAACACAGATATTGATAGGATGTTTGCTATTCATTAGAACTCAAAATAAATAAACTCAGATGGTGTATTAGCCGCTAATAAAATGGTTAACGCTAATAAAACAGGAGACAACCAACGGGATAATAATAAATCATATTCAAATTTGCCTTGCCAAACTGCTAAATGTTCCATTAAAAGAACAAACAGTGATAAGGCCAAAACCAACAACAAGGCTGATGTTTCATTAATACTATACGATCCAAACACAGCTTGCAAATTTTGCCAAGAATAAGCAGTAGGGGTTAGGATGGTAATTAATTTAGTTAAGAGTCGTTGGCTATTGGTTTCCATAAAGAAAAGACATCCCAACGTAACTGAGGCAAAGGTTAAAAACCAAGAGACAATTTGAGGACGAGGTAAATAGTTTCCCATCAACCCATAAAAGGGACGACCTAAATATCTTAATACTAATAATAACGCACCGTGATAAGCTCCCCAGATAATAAAATTCCAGGCTGCACCGTGCCAAAAACCGGATAACGTAAAGGTTAAAAACAGGTAAAAAGCAGCCCATTGTTTATTAGAACCCATTAAAGGTAAAAAGACATAATCTCTGAACCAGGTACTAAGGGTAATGTGCCAACGTCGCCAAAATTCGTTAATGCTTTGAGAGGTATAAGGGGCTAAAAAATTAACCGTTAATTTAACCCCTAAAAAGCTGGCAATACCCACAGCAACAAAACTATAACCGGCAAAATCAAAGTAAATTCTCAGGGTAAATAAGAGAGCAAAAAACCAAACCGTCCAAGCATTATCCGCAATTCTCAAATCAATGTACGGGGCAATATTATCCGCTAAAACAAACTTCATAAATAAGCCCAAAGAAATCCATTTTAAACCCGTTTCAAAGTTGTCTACCCTAAACTTAAAGCGAAAAGATTCGATCTGAGGAAATAAATCACTCCTTCTTTCAATGGGACCTGCAACAATTTGGGGGAAAAAGGCAATAAAGTTTAAATAATCGAGAAAAGCAACCGGTTTCTTTTTCCTAGCATTGAGAGAATCAACAACAAACGCCACCATTTGGAAGGTATAGAAGGAAACCCCTGGTGGAATGGTATTTCTGACAGGAATAGGGGATGATTGTTGCCAGTTATTAGGAACATTGATCAATAAACCGATAACATCTTCAACAAAGAAAGATAAATATTTAAAATAGGCTAAAATAGAAACATTAATAACAATAACCACCGTTGCGATTAATTTTGCTTTCCAACCTTGAGAGCGCAACATCCATTGCACCATCAAATAGTTAAAAATCAGTTCAGCAACAAAAATAATAAAACTAGAACGACTCGCATGGAAAAATAATAAAAACGATAAGGCTAATAACCCGATACTATCAAAAATACCGCGCCATAAATTAGCTGACTGAGCAAGATAACGAACCGTAAAAAAAGGAACGCTAAATAAAATTAAAATCCACCAAAATGAAAAGTCAGAGTAATTCATAAATATAAGGTATCAAGTCAAACATCGAAACAAGTTAGTTAAAAGAAGAACAAATAATAGAAGAGATTCTAATGTTGATTTTTAATACTATACCAGGTGACGGATAAATTAGGACAAGATAAATATTTCGATGATTAGAGCCGGTAAAGCTGTGTTAAGGGTTACCTTTAAACCTAAAAAATTAGGGTTAGTTAGGTTTTATCCTTGACTAACCCCATTGAGGATATTATGGTTTATCTTTTATTGAAATCTTCCAAAAAGATTTCCCCATCCTTTTTTATCGTTATTATTATCTTGAGTTTCTTTAACTGGCTCTTCTACAGCAGTTTCTTCTGATTCGATGTTACTCAGTGCATCAGCGAGATCATAATTTTCTTCGAGATACTTGGCTGATTTCTCGACGGTAGGATGATCCCAAAATAACGTATCTGGTAAATCTAAATCTAGCCAGTCTTCTAAGTCTCCCACTAAGGTAACCGCATCGATAGAGTCAAGGCCATAACGGGTAAACGGTTCAGTGATTTTAATACTAGCAGGGTCAAGACGTAACTGCTCAGCTAACTGCTTAATCAGCCAATTTTGAACAGTTTCGACTGGTGTAGTTGCTGTTGCTTGGTCATCAAGCTTGTAGCTGGAGCTTTGAACTTGCATAAGAGCGATCCTCGTTTATCGGTGAATGAGCTAATTGAAAAGGAACGATTGAAAAGAGTTTATCTTCTTTATAAAGTTTTAGCAGTTCTTGAGCGGTATTTTCTACATACTCATCAGAAATGCTATAGGGTAAAGGCCGCATTGTTCTTAAAAGTCGGTGTAAACTCAAGACTAACCATTCGCCCCTGGCAAAAAAGTCCCCTAAAATTGTTCGATTGTATAACCACATCTGTAAACAACAGGCCGCAGCATGAAGGGTACAGTATTTTTTGGCAACCTCAAACAATTCAGGGGATTGATCATGGCCATATTCAAACTGTGAGTTAGCAATTAACTCATCGTGAGCGTTTAATTCCTCTAAAACTAAATTACCCAAAACCATGAGCTTTTCTAACACCGCTTCATCTATGTCGGCTATTTCTTTGAGAGCCTCTAGCTGTTGTAAGGCGATTTCCAAGCCTTGAAGGGGGTCATCAGCCCCGCGGCCAAACAATTCGAGGTTCTCCCCATTAAATTGAGGAAGGGGTTGCTCTAGGGAAAAAATAGCTTCTAAGCGTTTTTGTAAATCGGCGATCGCCTCTGGTTTGCGCCGGCCTCGTTGTTTGGTTAATTGACGAAACTGGAGCATCAGCGCGTGTAAATTGACCACCGTACTCCCATCAAACATACTGATGATGGAGTTATCCCGTAACACCTTCTGGAAGATACCCCAGTCGTGTTCTTCGCGCATATAGAACCGTGATCCCAACACAGTATAAACGCTGTTGATCATGGTTTCGATTTGGGTGGTGACAAAATATTTCGTCACCGAGGCCCAGACGCTAAACTGTTCAGGGATAATGTGGAACCCTCTCGCTGCGCCAATGGTTTCGCAATCACAGATTAAGATATCTAAAAAGGCATCCACCAAGACTTTACGGGGTTGGGGAATATCGATCACTTTTTTCCCGTAAACCACCCGTTTCGTCGCAAAATTTAACGTTGTTCTTAAAGCAGTATCGGCTGCACCCAAGGAAAAAGCAGCGCAGAAGGTACGAGTGACTTGAAACCCTTTTAAAGCGAATTCTAAGCCATCTCCTTCCTCTCTGATACGCATGGAGTCAGGAACAAAACAATCTTTGAACCCGATCCCACTCATATCAGAGGCACGAATGCCGTGGGTTAAAATTTTGGGTAAATTGTAATAATTATCAGGGTTTAATTGAGATTTATCCACCATAAACAGGGTTAAACATTTGGGACCCCCTTCGGGATCAGTTTTGGCCAAAATGTAGGATATCCCCGAAATGGTAGCGCGATTAATGGGCCATTTTTCCCCGTTGAGAATATAACCCCCTGATACCTTTTTCGCGGTTAAATCACCACCAATTAGATCACTCCCGTGTTCTTTCTCAGAATAGCCTAAACACATCGCCCCGTTTTCATTTTTGATGTATTGAGCTAACTGTTGCTTTTGTTCATCGTTTCCTGCCATCCACGTGATAAAAGACCAAAATAGAGTCGTAAATGCGATCCCTATGGTTTGATCTCGACGACATAAAACACGAACAAACGCTAAAAATTCCTCAAAGGAAGTAAACTCCCCACCACACTCCGCCGGAACATAGTAATGTTGCAGTTTCCAATTGTAAAGCCATTCGATCTCTGAGTGAGGAAAGGCCTCGCTCTCATCGATCTCAACGACCTTCTTAAACGACATTACGCTCTCAGGAGTCCACGGATCTCCTAAGTCTTTGTCGAGTCGTTCAGCAACCCAATATTGCTTGAGTTGGTGCATGACGCGCCTCCTTAGGTAGCTTTGCTTTAGGCTATTCCTTTGCAGGGTATATTATAACCTTCACAAAAATTAATGGCTATTCTAACGGGTTTATGCAAACTAAGCAAGCTTTTTGCACAGAGAATTAAATTAAGACCAAATCACAGAACAATCATAACTATTCAAAAAAGCATAGCTATCTAAATAGTAATTTCATAAATTTCCTAACCAAAAATCATCAGATAATGGATCATTAAACTCATCTGAAATTAGAAAACAACCTCTATTAAGACCTGGTTTTCGTATTTTTTTCTTTCCTGTAGATGCAGTTTCTTCATTCAGTTTAATTTCTATCCATTGCATTAGTTGTGGTGCGAGTTGCACTTGTTCTTGTAGATTAAGCTGTTTCGCTTCATTTAATAAATCTGTTAGAGTCATCGTTGTTTTACATTATTGATTAAAATTACTTCTTAGATATCCATTCTATCAGGTGGGCAAGAATTTAAAATATCTCAAATTTTACATAATCTTTTAACTTTGCCCACCCTACAATCTTCCTTTGCAGTGTATGTTATAACCTTCACAAAAATTAATGGCTATCCTAACGGGTTTATGCAAAGTAAGAGAGCGATCGCTTTGTTGAAAATTGTTAATAATTTGCATAATTGATAAAATACACTTATCAATTCTTGTTAGATACTGATGTTTAATTCTCAAATTAATTTACCCAGTAGTGCCGAACTTCCTGACTCGGATGATATTCCTATGGATAATGAAGATCAAAACATCTTACCGAATCTTTTGGCTTCTATTTTACGTTTAATTTGGCAAGATCGTCAGGATTGGTTTTTTGGTATCGACATGGGAATTTATCATACAACGGGAGTGAGTCCTCGGGTTCCTATTGTTCCTGATGGTTTTTTAAGTTTAGGAGTAGAAAGAAGAAAAAATAATCGTTCTCGTCCTAGTTATGTTGTTTGGGAAGAAAATGATATTGTCCCTATTTTAGTGTTGGAATTTGTTTCTCAAACTTATGGGGGAGAATACGAGCAGAAAATGGATAGTTATGCTCGTTTAGGTGTTTTATATTATCTTATTTATAACCCCAATCATTGGCAACGCGATCGTCATACCCCTTTTGAAGTTTATCGTCTTGAAGAAAATGGTTATCAATTACAAATTGGGGAACCGTTATGGTTACCAGAAATTGACTTAGGTATTGGCAGAAGAAGTTATGAAATGGGGGCAGAAAAAAGAGAAATTTTATCTTGGTATGATCAGAAAGGAAAAGCTTATTTAACCCCTGAAGAAATAGCACAAAAAACACAACAAGAAGTAACAGAGTTACAAAATTTATTACAGAAATATCGTCAACAATTTGGAGACTTAAAGTAGGGTTGGTTAGACAACTAACTTTGCCCACCCTACAATGTCTCATCACTGTAGAATATATTTAAGCGTTACTTGGTTATTCAAAATGATACCAATAGATTTATCTTTAATTGCTAGAGCATCAACTCCTTTGCTCAAACCTACTGTAACTTGGACTCATGACAAAATTATTGGTAAAGAAATATTAGACAAACGAGAGTTAAAAGAAACAGCATTACAACCAATTTTAGAAGAAGCTACAGAAAAAGTTTTAGACGTTATACAAGAATATGATGATCCTGAAACTCATTCTATCTGTTCCTTTCTTGTTTCCCCAGAAGCAGAACAAATTATTAGACAAGTTTATGCTGCTTCAATTTTGGATAGTAAAGAAAATAATTTAAACATAATTAAAAGAGAATTTTTACAAGCTTTTTCTTTATATACAGAGATTGATAATAGTCATCTTGAACAAGAAAACATTAAAATTTTTGAGATATTAGTCGAAGGATGTGAACAGGTTTTAACGGATGCTATTGATAAAGGAAGATTGTCTGCTCATGAAGCTAAATCTAATCTACGTCATCGCATGGTTATAGATGAATTAAGGAATATTCAGAGAGTTGTAGATTGTTTAGATAAACAAAATCAATCAACGGTTCAAGAAATATTACAATTTGAAAAAAAATATCGTGAGCAAGTTGCTAACCGTCATGGTTTTATTACTCCTCCCTTTGTCGATGCAACTAAAAAAATTTCGATGGATAGGATTTATGTTTGTCCGAATTTTCTTCCTAAGAATTATTCTAGTCGAACGGGATCGGAAGATTTATCAATCACTGAATTTTATAGTGTATTACATCGTACTGTATTATTAGGTGATCCTGGGGGTGGAAAATCAACCTTTTCACAAAAATTATGCTATGACTTAGCAACACAATATGAAAAAAGGTTATTAGCTGATAGACAGGTTACTCCCTTTTTAGTGATTTTACGAGATTATGCTTCTCAAAAACAACAAGATCCTTGCTCTATTTTAGAATTTATCAACGATAATATTAAAGCTAATTATCAAATAACAACTTTTCCTAATGATGCAGTTGAATACTTATTGTTAAATGGTCGTGCTGTGATCATTTTTGATGGATTAGATGAACTCACAAATACAAGCGATCGCCAAAAAATTCGGGATGATGTAGAAGATTTTGCTAACTTATATCCGTCTGTTCCTATCTTAGTAACTTCCCGTGAAGTCGGTTATAAAGAAGCACCTTTAAATGAGGAAAGATTTAATACATTTAACTTAGGATCTTTCAATGAAAAACAAGTAAAAGATTATGCAGAAAAGTGGTTTAAGGTGACAACAGAAGAGACAGAAGAAAAAAGAAATAAAAAGGTTGAAGCATTCCTCAATGAAAGTAAAGAAGTTCCTGACTTACAAAAAAATCCCTTAATGTTAGGACTGATGTGTAATATCTATCGAGGAGAAGGATATATTCCTAGAAATAGACCAGAGGTTTATGAAGAATGTTCTAAGATGTTGTTAAAAAAGTGGGATAAAAGCAGAGGTATTGAGTTACCTAATGATATCCAAAATATTCAGTCAAAAATTAGACCTACTATTATGTACTTAGCTAATTGGATATATAGTGATAGTGATCAATCATCACAAGGGGGAGTTATTGAAAAGAAGTTAATAAATAAAGCATCAGAATATCTCTTAAAACGTCGTTTTGATGATCCTGATGAAGCAGAAGACGCAGCAGGAGAATTTGTTCGTTTTTGTCGTGGACGTGCTTGGGTATTTACTGATGTGGGAACTAATAAAAATGGAGATAGATTATATAACTTTACCCATCGAACTTTTTTAGAATATTTTACTGCTTGTAGCTTAGTCAGAAATAGTAAAAGTGTAGAATCATTATTCAATATACTGTTACCAAAAATTGCTAATCAAGAATGGGATATGGTTTGTCAGTTAGCTTTTAAAGTTTGTGATAATAATAAAGAAGGTGCAGGAGATGAGTTATTAAATAATTTAGTTAATGAAATTAAAATAGCTAAAGATAATCTGGAAAAACAAGGTAATTCATTAGATTTTGCTGTGAGATGTTTAGAGTTTATTGTTCCTAGTCCTAAAGTAACTCAAAAAATTACTAAAGCGACTATTGATTATTGTATTACTTGGGGATGTTTAGAAAAATCTAATAAGGATGAATATGTTAAACCTGAAAATTTATTGGACAACTTGAGTCAAGCAAATGATGAAAATATTTCCTCTATTTTAGATAAAAGTAAATTAATTTCAATAGATTATATTAATAATGGTGATGACTATACAAAAAAGTTAGTATTGGAGATTTTAGATTATCCTTATTCTAACTATTTCTTTAATTCAAAAACATTAGAAATACTAGAAGATGTAGAATTAAGTTATCAAGAACGTTTGTTTAACTTACTGAGAAAATATATTATTCCCTACAAATCAAGATACTTTAGCAATAAAATAGTGTCAGTTGATGACTTTATTAAATGGCATGGATTTGAAGGTTTATTTCAAGATTATAATTATGTACTTTTTCCTTCTTACTATACTTCTTCTATAGCTTATTATTTAGTTACTATAATATTAAACGTAAGTTTACGAGAAGATACTCAAAAAATACAATCAATTCTTGAATCATTGACCGAAATAATTTTGTATAGATCGAAGCCAATTTGTAAATTAATCAAGTCTTCAGTATTTAGTTCAGAGTTTATATTCGATTCCTATAAATTATACAGAGATACAGATATATATTTTAATTTAATTTTTGGCTTTTCTATACTGATAATGATTTTTATGGAATGGGATACTTACGTGCAACTAAATTCAGAGGAAGTTATAGAAGGATATCCTTCGATTTTTTCTTTTCTCGATTTTTCAGAAGATGAAGAAGAAAATATACCTGACATTCTTAATTATATTCTCTATACATTTCTTGCTAGATATGAACCTCAATACATAGATAAAGTACAAGATGAATTAGATAATTGTGAATTTACACCCGAACAACAAACATTAATTTGGCAATGGGTAAAGAGAGAAATTGACTTTGTTGAGAAACCTCAAAACTCAGAAGATAGTGATTTTGAAGAAAACTAAGATATAATAGTTATTAGTCAATCTAAAAACTCTATAATACTTTATAATCATTATAGCAATCAGGTTTCAGTTGTGAGAAAATGACAAAGAGGATTTAACATTGTTAAATCCCTACAGCAGCTTATTGGTAGGGACATAATATTATTATGTCCTAATGGGTTCTCATATAT
>JASJDN010000061.1 GCA_030065205.1 Crocosphaera sp. | reverse complement strand
AAACCATCAGCTTTGATGCTACGAATTTTGGCTCAGATAATACACTCCGTTTACAAGTCTATGGCATTGATGGTCAATTTCAGATGAGTAATTGGGACAATAAAACTCCTATCAGTGATGGAACCGAACCCATCAATGTCGTTACTCTTTTGGATACGGGTAATTTAGCCACAGAGAACTTTGATTGGACTAACTTTACTTGGGAGAATATGGATTTTGGTCAGGGATATGAATATATTGCTCTACGTTTTGTTACAGGGGGAGTGAGTGATCCGACCACTGAATTTCAAGCCATTGATAATGTTTTCATCGGCGACTCATCCAACGCTTCAACTCCTATTGATAATTCCACACCCGATAATTCCCAAACGTCAGAAACCCCAACCACCTCTGATGATTCTCTGGCAGAAGTTACAACAATTATTGGAACAGAGGGAGACGACATCATTGAAGGTACTAACAGAGATGACTTGATCGATGGTAGTGGTGGTAAAGACATTTTAACTGGGAGGAGTGGTGACGATACTCTCATCGGTGGAAGTGGTCAAGATGTTCTTAGAGGTGGGAGTGGTAACGACATTCTTAGCGGTGGTGTTGGTAACGATATTCTCAGTGGTGGCATCGGTAACGATATCTTTAACTTTAGTGCCAATGAAGGACGCGATCGCATCAAGGACTTCGAGTCAGGGGATAAAATTCGTCTCCACAACATTGAGCCTCAGACCATTGGTTTAATTGAACAAAATGGCAACACTTTGCTTGATTTAGGCAATAATCAAGCAATTAAGTTAAAAGGTATCTTGCCTGAGGCACTCAATATTAACATCTTAGGTGATTTTATTGAATTAGCCCTATGAAGAAGCAATCACTGATTGAGGTTTAGCAAAAATCATGCGACCGGCGGAAGTTTGTAAAGCAGAGGTTACCACCACACTTAACTCTTCCCCGATGTACTCTTTGCCTTCTTCTACCACTACCATCGTCCCATCTTCAAGATATCCGACTCCTTGAGTGGGTTCCTTTCCTAGTTTGAGAATTTTGAGGTCGATGGTATCTCCCGGTAGATAAATGGGACGAATCGCTTGAGCGATATCGTTAACATTAAGGATAGTCACTTTCTGTAAGTTAGCCACCTTACTTAAGTTGTAGTCATTGGTTAACAGAGTGCCGTTGATTTCTTGGGCTAAATGGACTAATTTAGCGTCGACTGTCGAAATATCTTCATAGTCAGCAGAATGAATCACAATGCGTTTCGGGAAAGATTCCTGCATTCGGTTTAAAATATCTAACCCCCGTCGTCCCCTGACTCGTTTTTGGTCATTACTACCATCGGCTAATTGTTGTAATTCTTGTAGCACAAATTGAGGGATTAAAATTTGTCCTTCAATAAACCCTGTATGAAGCAGTTGTTCGATACGACCATCAATGATACAACTGGTATCGACAACCTTGGTTGAAGCTGCTTGTAAGGTTCCTTCAGCCACTAATAGGGTTTCGATGCTATTAGGGTTAATCAGTCGCAAAAAAGTCCGGCCATGGGTATCGGCTAAACTCACCCCCATAAAAGAAAATACCACACTGCCTAAAATGGCTGTCATGGGTTTAATAAAGGCAAACTCCTTGGGGATGGGAAGGAGAAAAATCGGGGCTAACATTAAATTAGCAATCAGTAACCCTATCACTAATCCCACGGCCCGTGTCAATATAACTTCAATGGGAGTGGTACTGATACGGGTTTCTAAACGTCGATAGGTGGTTTGGGCGACCAATCCGAAGGCTAAGCCCAGAATTGACGTAAAACCGGCTGCTAACCACCGTAACGCCTCGATATTAGAGATTTGTTCTTGTACTTCAAAGGGAAGCAAATCAACGCTATCGAAGCCTACGCCGGCGGCTGCTATGATGAATATGAGAATAATAATGGCATCAATCATAGTTTTGATCTTAATCTATAATTTCGGTAGTTGAGAAGAAAAAGGGATGATATTTTTCTACCTGATTCAGATTATTTTATCTATTATATCCCTCTCGTCTAACTAATTATTGTTGATTCTTAATCTGCTACATAAAACTGATACAACGCGACATAATATGACACATTGAGGTTTACTTCCTGCTTCATTCAGAACCGTCGGCGGCACTCTGTCCACAGGCTAACACGGTATAGCCTACCGCTTGATTTGCTAACACTTTGGCTGCATTTAAGTCTCTATCCATTTCTAGTCCGCACTTACAACGATAAATGCGCTCTGATAGAGACAAATCGGTCTTAATTAAACCGCAGCTAGAGCAAGTTTTAGAACTAGGGAACCATCTCTCAACTATGGTCAATTTTGAGCCATAAAGCCTACATTTATACTCTAGCTGTCTTCTAAATTCATAAAAACCTAGTTCTGAGATGGCCTTGGCTAACTTACGATTAGCTAACATCCCTTTAACATTGAGGTCTTCTATTACAATATTTGAGAAGTTTTTAGCTAAATAACTGGTAATTTTGTGAAGATAATCTCTTCTTAAATTAGCCACTTTCTGATGTTGAGATGCCAGTTTAATTCTCTGTTTATGACGATTGTTTGACCCCTTAACTTTACGGCTCAGGTTTCTGTGCATTCTGCTTAATTTTTTAGCAGCTTTTCTATAGGGTTTTAGGTTAGGAAATACTTCTCCATTGCTTAAAGTGGCTAAGGTTTTAATTCCCAAATCTACTCCTACTATCGCCGTTTTTTTCTCAGGGATTTGTCTTTCTTGCTCATAAGCAAAAGAAATAAACCAATCTTCTCCAACTTTTGAAATAGTGACTTTTTTGACCTGACAATCAGGGAGAGCTTCATAAGTTGAAACGAACCCAATAAAGGGTAACTTGATTCTCGTTGACCCTAACGGTATCCATTTCCCACAATTGTCCAGACTAAAACTATCATTCATTCCTTTCTTTTTAAACTTAGGATAACCCGTCCCTTTTAGGTTAAAGAAGCCTTTAAAAGCGTTATCTAAATCTACAAAGGCGTATTGATATACTCTTGATGATAATTGTGATTGCCAAGTATAATGTGGTTTGACATAATTGGTGTAGAACTTTTTAAGTTTATTAGCTGTGGGTTTTAATCCCTCTTGATAGGTCATGGACCAAGCTTTTAGCCCCCAATTAAAAACCCAACGGCTATAACCTGCGTGTTTAGTCATGATGGTTTTTTGTCGATTATTGAGTTTTAGCTTAGTTCTAAAACCTAAGAGCATCTCTTAAAAAGTCCTGAATGGTTTGATTATAACAAACTGAAGGTCAAGAGGTAACAATCCTCCTCATTGTATTGCTTTGTGACGTTTTATTCTCTAAATGAGGGACTAGGGGAATCCTCTTGCTGGCTATTTCAGTCCAATGAGTTAAGTTATGTATCTAAAACTTGGACAATTTTTAAGAATCTATGGACATTCTCATTCCTGTCTCAGCTTATATTCATCTTCCCTTCTGTCGTCGTCGTTGTTACTATTGTGATTTCCCCATCTCAGTTTTAGGAGATAAAACCAATACAAATACGTCGGGTTCAATTGCTGAATATGTTGATTTTCTATGCAAAGAAATTAAGATTACCCCGAGTTACAATTTACCCTTAAAAACGGTTTTTTTTGGAGGAGGAACCCCTTCTTTAGTACCACCATGTTATTTAGAGCAAATTTTAACCACATTGGATAAAAATTTTGGTATTAATTCTGATGCAGAAATCTCTCTAGAAATGGATCCTGGTACGTTTAGTTTAGAACAATTATCCGCTTATAAAAAGTTAGGAGTTAATCGTTTTAGTTTAGGGGTTCAATCTTTTAATGATAAATTACTGGAAAAATGTGGTCGGTTTCATCGTTATCAAGATATTGAACAGTCTATTAATTTTCTTCATCAAACCAACCTTAAAAATTTTAGCTTAGACTTGATTTCTGGTCTTCCGTACCAAACGTTAGAAGATTGGCAATTTTCCTTAACAGAAGCAATTAAAATAAATCCGAAGCATATTTCTTGTTACGATTTAGTCTTAGAACCAGTGACTGCTTTTGGTAAACAATATAAACCTGGGAAATTTCCTTTACCCAATGATAATAATACAGCCAAAATGTATAAAATAGCGCAAAAAATGTTAACTGAAACGGGTTATGAACATTACGAAATTTCTAATTATGCTCAATCCGGTTATCAATGTCAACATAATCTTGTGTACTGGGAAAATAAGCCTTATTATGGTTTAGGAATGGGAGCAGCGAGTTATACAAATAATCAAAGATTTACCCGCCCGAGAACTCGGAAAGATTACTATCAATGGGTAAAATTTTTACAAGAAACAGGTTATTTTTTATCCTCTGATTATTTAGATAAAATTGATGTTTTCCTAGAAACTTTAATGTTAGGTTTGAGACTAAAAAAAGGAGTTGATTTATCAAAAATATCTGCGCTATTTGGAAAAAATATTGTTAAAATAATTTATCAAACTTTATTGCCTTACTATGAAACCGGTCTGGTAAAATTTCAGGACATAGATAATAATTTAATCGACCAAATAACTGATGATAATTTTAAACCCATCAATAGAATAATGCTCAGTGATCCCGAGGGTTTTTTGTTATCTAATACTATTTTAGCAGACTTATTTGATCAGTTAGAATCTGCTATTTGATTTTTTGCAGTGCAACTGCATTCATTTTTTGATATTATAAGATAGAAACTTACCTGACTCTTATCTGGAAGAAGAAAAGAGAATGGTAAGTCATCAGAAAAATATTAGGAGGAAATTACTTTGTTAAACCAAGAAGCTAAGAAAACAATGTTGAGAAAAATTCCTCACGGAATTTATATTTGTGGAGTCAAAGATGGGGAAAACCTTAATGGTTTTACCGTTAGTTGGGTAATGCAAGGTTCTTTTGAACCCCCTTTAGTTATTAACTGTGTTAAAAAAGATTCTGGTTCCCATGAAATGCTGAAAAAAAGCGGTGTTTTCTCCATCAGTTTCTTAGAAGACGGACAAAAAGACTTAGCAGCTAAATTTTTTAAACCTCAAAGTCGTGTCGGTAATAAATTTGAAGATGTGGAATTTTATCAGGGGGAAAAAACAGGATGTCCTATCATTAAAGATTCTTTAGGTTACGTAGAATGTCAAGTGGTAGGAGCAGTGGAAAAAGGGGATCATACCGTTTATGTGGGTGAAGTGATTAGTGCAGGAATTCACCGAGAAGGTAATGCTTTGAACCTGGAAAGTACAGGATGGCAATACGGCGGATAATGTAATAGAAAGTCAGCAAAGAAAGCTTAGAAATCACCAATTGTCAATTAGGAGAAAAGTAAACTAACCATGCCATTAATTCAAGTAAAAACATCAATTACTCAACCAGAATCAACCGTTATTGAGTCCTTACTGACAACTTTATCCACTAAGTTAGCAAAACATTTAGGTAAACCTGAGTCTTATGTCATGACTTCTTTTGACTCAGATATTAAGATGACGTTTGCAGGAAGTTTTGACCCCGTTTGTTACTTAGAAATTAAAAGCGTGGGTAGTATGAGTCCCTCGCAAACTAAAGCCATGAGTGAGGAGTTTTGTCAAGTTATTGAAGATAAATTAGGGGTTGACAAAAATCGGACTTACATCGAATTTGCTGACGCTAAAGGCAGTATGTGGGGATGGAACGGGAGGACGTTTTAGCCGAGTTGTGGGTTAGGGTAACAAAACCCAACCCACATTTTCTATATTAATCGACTCGGAAACGATAATCTACCAAGTTACTACTAGATCCATCAAGAATAAGGGTATAAAGCCCTTCTCCTGGAAGCGTAATCTCGAAATTAGAGCGGAAATTACGAGATATAATTAGCTGATTACCAGGGCCATAGAGTCGATAAGTTCCACCACTTTGACTACCCAAGTCCGTTAAAGAAATGGTTTGATTAGTAGTCCCTTGGAACCTAAACACCCGACTGCTGTTACCAGGACTTAAGGTTCCCGTATTCGTTGCGCCAAAATTCAACACTGGAACCGTAGCCGTATTAAACAGACGGAAACTGTAATCTCCTACCGTTGCACCGCTACCATCAATAACCAATTCATAAGCACCACTTTCGATCAGGGTAAAGGGTTGTTGGTCATCGTTAGTATTCCTGGAAAAGAGGCGTTCACCACTAGGACTGAATAGTTGAGCCGTAAAGCCAGAGTTACTACTCATCCCATCAAAATAGAGTTGCTGGCCAGCTTGTCCCGTAAACGTATAAGTGGTTTGACCCCCTGTATCCGTAATGCTGCCATTAACCGTATTGCCGAGGGTTAGAGGAATAACGGTAAACCCTGGCGTATTGAGACGGAAACTGTAATCAACAGGTTCGGTGTCAGAGCCTCGAATAGCAACGGTATACGTACCATTTCCAGGTAAAGTAAACTCTCGATCTGAGCGAGTATTAGAAGACGTAATCAATTGATTAGCCGGCCCATAGAGGAAAAAGGAACCATTAAAGTTATCCGAGAGACCATCAAAGAAAAGTTGTTGATTGGCTGCCCCTGCAAAGGTAAATAAGTCGACAGAAGACCCAGGAGCTAAGGTTCCCTCAATGAGTTGATCTAAGATCAAAGTGGAAGCAGAGGCCACATCAACCAGACGGAAACTATACTCTCCTGTGGTCGCACCACTACCATCAACCCGTAGTTGATAAGGTCCTGTTTCAATCAGGGTAATGGGTTCATCATCAGCATTGGAATTTTGGAACCTAAATAAAGATTGACCACTGGGACTAATTAACTCAACATCAATGCTAGAACTACCTGTTAATCCATCATAGTAGAGGGTTTGCCCTGCTGTAGCAGTGAAGGTAAAGAGGTCTTCTTCCCCAGATTCTGAAATATTACCATTCACCGTATCTCCAATGGTTATAGGTGTGGTGGCGGTGGTTTCAGGGGTAATTAAGCGGAAACTGTAATCAACGGTTTCTGTAGTGTTAGAGCCTCGAATAGCAACAAGATAAGTGCCATTGCCTGGTAAAGTAAACTCACGATCTGAGCGCGTATTAGAAGGACTAATAATCACTTGATTGGCCGGCCCATAGAGGAAAAAGGAGCTATTAAAGTTATCAGAGAGACCATCAAAGAAGAGTTTTTGATTGGCTGCTCCATCAAAAGTCAAGAAATCCACAGAGGTTCCAGGGTCTAACGTTCTCGTAATCACTTCATCCAGGGTTAAAGCATCAGCATTAGCCACATCAACCAAACGGAAACTATAATCTCCTGTCGTCGCGCTATTCCCATCAACTCGTAGTTGATAAGTTCCGCTTTCAATCAGTGTAACAGGCTGTCCATCAGAGTCTGAGTTAACAAAGAACAGAGATTGACCACTGGGACTTAATAATTGAACATCAATGCTCGAATTACCTGTTAATCCATCGTAGTAGAGGGTTTGTCCTGCTGTGGCACTGAAGGTAAAGAGGTCTTCCTCCCCGGGTTCACTAATATTACCATTCACCGTATCCCCAACAGTTATGGCTGTAGTAGCTGTGGTTTCAGGGGTAATTAAGTGGAAACTATAATCAACGGTTTCTGTGGCATTAAAGCCTCGGATAGCAACAAGATAAGTTCCATCATCAGGTAAAGTAATATCGTCATCAAAGCGTAGGTCAGTGGCTTCGATGAACTGATTTTCTGGGCCATAGAGATAGAAGTCTGCATTCCCATCATCCCCTAAACCATCTAAGAACAGTTTTTGGTTGGCCGCTCCTTCAAACTTAAATAGGTCTACCGAGGTTCCGGGGTCTAATGTTCTCGTAACCACTTCATCCAGGGTTAAAGCATCAACATTCGCCACATCAACCAGACGGAAACTATAATCTCCCGTTGTGCCACCACCTTCAACTCGCAGTTGATAAACGCCATTTTCACTTAGGGTTAGAGGGAGACGATCATTATCGACGTTTTGGAAACTAAACAGAGATTGACCACTGGGACTAATTAACTGGACATCAATGTTAAAGTCACCCGTTAACCCGTCGTAGTAGATAGTTTGTCCAACTGTTCCGCTAAAGGTATAGATATCCGTTTCACCTGCTTCAGTGATAGTTGCATTAACTGTTTCATCTAGGGTTAAAGGTGTACTAACAGTAGTAGGATTAATCAGACGGAAACTATAATCAATAGGTGTTGAGCCAAACCCTCGAATAGCGACCACATAAGTCCCGTTTCCAGGTAAGGTAATATCATCGTCAAAGCGCAGATCAGTCGTGTCAATCAATTGATTTCCTGGGCCATAGAGATAGAAATCTGCATTACCATCATCTCCCATACCATCAAAGAAGAGTTGTTGATTTTTCTCTCCTGTAAAGGTAAACAGATCAACCGATGTTCCCGGATCTAACGTTCCCGCAACGGTTTCACCAAGGGTTAAAGCTGTCGCATTGGCCACATCAAAGACACGGAAACTATAATCTCCCGTATTATTGCCGAACCCTTCCACAATCACTTGATAAGCTCCCGTTTCTAGTAAGATGAGAGGATCACGATCAGACGAGGTATTAAAGAAGGAAGAAATGGTTTGACCACTGGGACTAATGAGACGAACATCAAAGTCAAAGGTATTATCCAGTCCGTCAAAGTAAACTCGTTGTCCTGCGGTTGCCTCTAATAAATAAACATCTTGTTCATCTACCTCACTAATGGTACCGTTAACCGTTTCCCCAAAGCTTAACGTCGTTCCAGTGGGATCACCTGGATCATCAAAGGAGACTTGGGTAAACTCGAAACTGTAGTTTAGGGGTGTGTCGTTAAACCCTTGTACCACGAGGGTATAGGTTCCATCCGCTGTTACCGTAAATTGGCGATCGCTGGTTACATTACTCGAAGTAATAAATTGATTCCCTGGCCCATAGATGAGATAAGAGGCACCGGATTCTGATCCTAAACCATCCAAGAGAATCGTTTGTCCTGCTTGGAGATCAATTTGATAGAGATCCGTTTCCCGTCCTGGGTCAAGGGTAGCGGTAACCGTTGCATCTAGGGTTGTTTCCGTTGCTGTGGTTAAATCTAACAGTCGGAAACTGAACGCTCCTGTGATTGTACTATTACCATCGATCATTAACTCGTAATTACCTGGTTCTAATAAACTGAACGGGCCAGTATCCGAAGAGGTAGATCGACTAAATAGAGAAACCTCATCACCGCTAGGACTAAATAAACGTGCTGTGAAGCCAGAGTTACTATCGAGTCCATCAAAGAAGAGTCTTTGTCCTGGTTCCCCTGTAAACGTATAACGAATGCGATCGCCGATATTATCAATAGAACCGTTGATCGTCTCTCCTACGGTTAGGGTTGCATCCATAATATCAGGGGTTTCCAGACGGAAACTGTAATCAACTGGTTCTACACCCGATCCTTGAATGAAAACAGTATAGGTTCCATCACTCGGTAAAGTAAACTCGCGGTCTGAGAAAACACTCGAAGAGGTAATAAATTGATTAGCTGGCCCGTAAACCACAAAGGAACTGTTGAAATCATCTGCTAAACCATCAAAGAATAATAACTGATCCGCTTCTCCTTCAAACATAAAGAGATCAGTCTTCCTGCCAGGGTCAAGGGTTCGAGTTATCAAGGTATCTAAAGCAAGCACTTCGGCAGTAGCCAAATCTAATAATCGGAAACTGTAATCTCCTGTATTACTTGAGCCGGTAATTCTCAGTTGATAGGTTCCATTGGCATTGAGGGTAACAGGATTACTATCAAAGGAAGTAGAACTAAACAAGATATTACCACCGTTGGGATTTAATAGCTGGACATTGGCAATGCTGCTATTATCCAGTCCATCAAAATAGAGTCGTTGACCCACTGTACCCGTAAACGTATAGATATCTGTTTCCCCTGCTTCACCTAACGTGCTATTGATGGTATCTCCAATAGTTAAAGCAATACTATTGGTTTCAGGGGTGACTAGACGGAAACGGTAATCTACTGCCGTGTCATTAAAGTCGTTTCCTTGTACCACTAAGAAATAGGTTCCATTCCCAGGTAGAGTAATGTCGTTATCAGAACTGCCAGAATCAATAAATTGGTTGCCTGGCCCGTAAACCACATAGAAAACATTGAAAGCATTGGTTAATTCATCCAAGAATAATCGTTGCTCTGTCGTACCTTCAAAGGTAAAGATGGCTGTCTGACTACCAGGGTCAAGGGTTCCCTCGGTAACGGTATCTAAGGTTAACTCGGTCGCCTCAGCTAAATCTAATAAGCGGAAACTGTAATCTCCTGTGGTAATCCCACTACCATCAACCCGAACTTGATAAGTTCCTGTTTCAATTAGTGTAATGGGTTGTCGGTTAGAGTTAGAATTCACAAAGAACAGAGATTGACCACTGGGACTAATTAACTGAACATCAAGGTTAAAGTTTCCAACCAGTCCATCGTAATAGAGGGTTTGTCCGGCTGTTCCTGTAAAGGTAAATAGGTCTTCTTCCCCAGGTTCAGCAATATTACCATTCACCGTATCTCCAATAGTTATGGCTGTCGTTGCAGTAGTTTCAGGGGTAATTAAGCGGAAACTATAGTCAACGATTTCTGGACTAAATCCTTGAATAACAACCTTATAGGTGCCATTTCCAGGTAAAGTAAACTCACGGTCTGAGCGAATACTAGAAGAAGCAATAAATTGATTGGCTGGGCCGTAAACCACAAAGGAACCGTTAAAGTTATCAGAAAGACCATCAAAGAAGAGTTTTTGAGCAGCTACTCCTTCAAAAGTGAACAAGTCCACAGACGTTCCAGGATCTAAGGTTCCCTCAACCACTTCATCAAGGGTTAAAGCATCAGCATTAGCAGCATCCAGCAGACGGAAACTATAATCTCCTGTGGTGATGCCACTACCATCAACCCGAACTTGATAAGTTCCCGTTTCAATCAATGTAATAGGCTGTCGGTCAGAGTTAGAATTCACAAAGAACAGAGATTGACCACTAGGAGTCAGTAATTGAACATCAATACTAGAGTCACCTGTGAGTCCATCGTAATAGAGGGTTTGGCCGGCTGTTCCCGTAAAGGTAAATAGGTCTTCTTCTCCAGGTTCGGAAATGTTACCATTCACTGTTTCCCCAATAGTGAGCGGTGTCGTTACCGTTGTTTCAGGGGTAATCAAACGGAAACGGTAGTCAACGCTTTCTGTCTCGCCAAAGCCTCGGATAACCGCCGTATAAATACCATTTCCTGGTAAGGTAAACTCATCATCAAAGCGCAGGTCAGTCGCCTCAATAAACTGATTAGCTGGTCCGTAGAGGTAGAAGTCCGCATTACCATCATCCCCCATGCCATCAAAGAAGAGTTTTTGATTAGCTGTTCCTGCAAAGCTAAACAAGTCTACAGAAGACCCAGGATCTAAGGTTCCTTCAATGTCCGTATCTAAGGCCAGTTCAGGGCCTTGAGCATCCAACAGTCGGAAACTGTATTCGCCAACAGTATTGTTGGCCCCGTCAATAATTAACTGATAGACCCCCGTTTCAATCAAACTTAACGGATCGCGATCGCTTCGGACATCTTGGAAACTAAATAAGGTCACACCACTGGGACTTACCAACCGTGCATGGAGGTTAAAGTTATCCGCACTAATGCCATCAAAATAGATGCGATCGCCGGCATCACCATTAAAGGTAAAGATTTGGTCTTCTCCCCCTTCAAAAATGCGATCACTAATCAGTTCCCCTAACAGTAAAGGATCACTAATGGAGCGTTTCGTGAAGTTGAGAGTAAAGGCTTCTTCTAGGGGGTTGCCCGCGCGATCGCTAATAATACTGGGATCAAGACGCAGTTCATAATCACCTGCAATAAAATCAGCTTCTGCTGGCGGTGTAATAAATAACGTCCGTCCGGTTTCACTGAGTTGGAATCCTCGAACGGCCACAACAGTATCATCACCACCGCCTAAGACACCATCTTCTCCTAAATTAGTTAAACGGATGCCATTAACATTGAGTAAGGTGCCATCAATGGCTTCATTGAACCTTACAGAGATGCCTGAAATAGACCGTCGTCGGATTCCTTCGGTGGGAGTGGTACTACTGACTAAGGGGCCAAAAGTATCGGGAACCACATCAAACGTGAGCAGGTTCGAGAGGGTTGCATTGCCGCCTGTATCAACCGCCCGAACTTGAACCGTGACACTATTACCGATACTAGGTAAGGCGATCGCATTGAGGTCAAAGGGGAAGGAAACATCATTACTGACCACTTCACCATTAACCAGCAGTTGGACATTGCGGACTTGAACATCATCGGTGATGTTGGCTTGAATGGGAACCGATGACCCTTCTAGAACTTGAACCCCTTCTAAATCAGGATCTAAATCGATGTCAGAGGTATTAATAGTAATCGTTGGAGCTTGACCTTGATTATCAAAACCCAGATAGTTGACCACTTGCAGTCCCCCAGAACCATCGGCAACAAAGGCAATACCTGAAGCGATCGCCACACTTTCTGGAATAGCGGGCAAGAGATCAACTCGATTAAGGAAGACATCGGTTTCTTCTGGATCTGAGATATCCATCAAGTTCAAAAGATTGAATTGAGTGGCACTGGGGCGACCAACTAACAACCCTAGTCCCGAACCATTAGCAACAATAGCCGTTTTGGGATTTGTGGTCATATTTGAAACATCGGAATTGCTGATCAAACTAGGATTATCAGGATCTGAGACATCCACAGTAGCATAGCCACCTCGGAAGTTACTTGCTTCTACTACATAGGCAATATCGTTACCAACGAACAGTTGACCCGCACCATTAGAAAGGACTAGAGAACCACGACTCATCATATCTTGATTGCTGATGTCGATGGTCTGTAGGATACGGTTGCTATCCATTGTGTAGAGGAAAGTGCCTTCCCGTGCGATACCTGTAATGTTACCACCACCCAAAGACAGGGTTTGCAACACATCGCCACTCACCAGTTCAATCGCATGAAGATTAGATCCTGACGCAGCATAAGCAATACCATCAAAGACTTCTACCTGGTTACTAGACCCAATCGTTGGTTGTAGGTCTTGGGAACGCAGTATCGGGTTCATGGAATTAGAAATATCGACCAACTGCAACCCACTACTATTCGTCGCCACCGCAGCCATACCCAGTTGACGATCAACGGCGATATCCGTAGCATCCCCTGCCAGATTCAACTCTCCTAATAAAATGGGATTATTGAATTGAGAGACATCAGCGATCGCCAATCCATGAGAACCAGTGGCTAGATAAGCAAATTGTTCTTGGGGATCGTCTAGGGAGCCTTTAACAACGATTTCATTGGCTTCGCCTCTTAGAGAGAGCGCGGCAATAATGCCAATGGGTAAACTACGACCCCCTAGAGGATCGAGTCCCTGTTCCAGTTCTGCGAGGTCAGTTAAACCATCGCCATCGGTATCCGCTTTATCAGCAGAGGTTCCTAAGGCAAATTCAATATCTCCGGCTAAACCATCGAAGTCTAGATCGGTTTCAGTGCTACCGCCAAATACTAAACTGGCAGTTAAATCAATCCCCTGACCAGATTCTGGAGTCGTCCCGTAACTATGGCTCACCAGTCCCGTCTCCGGATCAAAGACCACCATGTGGTAGAACTCTTCTGGTGGCAAGAAGACTTCAAAGTTACCTTCATCGTCACTAACTGTTCGTAGAATGGTTGAATTAGGCAAGTTGGGCGTTTCGATGGCAATGTAGTCGTTACCCCATTCAGGATAAACAATGTTAGGTAGTCCTGTTCCTACTGCCCCTAAACGCACAATAGGATTATTCGGATCATTGGTGGTCACTTCGATAACAGCACGATCAAGTCCCAGCGTATTAGGATTAAAGCTCAAGTCACCGAAGGTAAAGCTTTCACCGAATTCTAAGGTAATGGGATTAGTATCTAGATCAGTGGGAATATTGGTTAAAGTAAAGGTATCATTGCCTTCAACTAACCGAATATCTGAGATAATTAACGGCTCGGCTCCATTGTTAGTTATTTCACCAATTTCGTTAGCTTCAGAACTTCCACTAGCAACATTGACTCCACCAAGGTTATTATTATTCCCCAAACTCAGTTGAGCCAAAGGTGTCGCTGAAATACCCTGACCACTAAGATCAATCTCAAAGATGGGCGTAGAATTGGCATTACTAGATATGGTGAGGACATCTGCTAACGATCCCACCATTAATGGATCAAACTGAACAGTTAACGTTGTGCTTTCTCCAATAGCCAGGGAAGTATCAAGAGTGTCTGCATTGGTAATGGAGAAACCTTGAGTATTATCAGCCAAAGCAACTGAATCAATGGTTAAGGGAGCTAAACCAACATTGGTTAAGACAAAATCTAGGGGACTTAAAGCACCACCAACCCCGTCGACGGCAATTGAAGAAATAGAAACTTCATCACCTAGTAAGAGAGTGCGATCACTAACTTCAATTCCTAATTCCGCAAATTCTAGCTCAGGAGGAATAACAAACTCTCGAATTCCCATCGCATTTGTCGGCTGGTTGAATCGAGCTTGATAGAGCGAAAGTTCAGATGTTAATGGTTTATCTCCATTGGTGTGCATTCCCAAAGCCGCACGTAGTAAATTCAGATTTTGAGCAGCAAAAGTCAAGTCTCCATCAGCATTACTACCTGCACGCATGATGTCGTTAGGAGGAGTATTTCCTCCTGCAAAGAGATAAGCATCTAGCAATCCAAAAGTATGACCAATTTCATGGCTGACGGTATTAGCAACAAATTCAGCGAAAGTAGCTCCCGATGTCCAAGATGTATTGATTGCTACTGAGAAACTACCATCGTTACTCACGTTAGGATTAAGCCCTTCAGCCAATGCCCATTGTTTAGCGGCATCACTAATTTGTAGCGGTGTCGCAATATGATTTTGGAGGAAAGCTGTATTCCTGTCAAAATCAGCAAAGCCATAAATAGGACTTCCCATACCTGTTGTGTTGATATTATTCGCAGCAGTTAAGAAAGAATCTTCCCAAACCATTGTGACATCAGGGAAGAAGAAACTGCCAATTTCATAACCAGTTACCCCTGTGCCATTATTAGCTAGATTATAATCTGCTTGAACAGCAGCTAATAAAGCATTTGCTTCTTGATCTAACTTGGTATTGAGTTGGGCATCTGTAAATACATTGCCTGGTAAGAAGCCAGCAAATTGCGCATTAAACTGAGCAGAAGTATTTCGGGTCCTCCCTCCAACAAAGCTATATTGAATGACATCATCTGCTGTCATAGGCATCATATCTGGGCCTGGCAGCCTATTTAGCGACTGGAGAACTCGTTTCAGTTCAGTCTTGTAGCCACTCAGATTAACATCAATTGTCGTTGGATTAGTAGCTTTGCCTTTAGCCACAATCTCTCCCACATCAATATTGAAGAAGGTATTGGGATCGTCAACTTCAATATCGAAGGTGTCACTGCGATCGCCACTTAAGAAAGGATCAAACTCCCAAACGGCGGTACCATTACCTGTTAGAGACCCACCGAGATCGAAAGGTGAACCGAGTAATGGTCCATCAAAGCTGGTAGAAACATTGTTGGGTAGGAAATAATCGACGTTCTTAGTCCGCACGAATCCGTCAGTTAGAGTGCGATGGAATGCTGCGGTATTCCCCGTTTTATTCTTAGCTTGCTCAGCATCAATTACATTTACCCAGCGATTTTGATAGAAGGTAAAAATATCACGGGTACGAGTGCCATCTGTTTTCTGCTCAACAACTGTAATTTTGATTTGTGAACCATACAGCTTATCCCGCATTTGGTTAATAAACCCACCAGCCCCGAAAAGTTCATCGTAACTCTTAGTTTGGAAGCCAAATTTTTTCGTATCGCCAGTACCAGGTGATAGGGTAAATCCTTGAGATTCTAAAGGCAATCCTCCCATCACTGGCTTCATGAAATCTTTTAGGGGACCATCAATCTCAATCGTGACGTTAATAAACGGCTGCTGTTCGTCATCATCAGGATTATGCGTCGGGACATTACAACCTGGAATTGGCGGTAAAGAGGGAGAATTGGGATTTTCGGGCGGTGCCATCCATTCCATTGTCATAAAATTAGTGGCTGACTCACCTGTAATGAAGTTGAGAGCGACGGGATCGTGTATTGTCTCTTCTTCATCATCTGAAGGTTCGGGAGGCATGGGTGGTGGGCCACCAGAACCCCCACAGCCCCCAGGAGGAGTTAAGCCATGCCAGCCGGGTTGGGTAATGCCTGTTCCTGGGTCGGTTCTGACGAATTCCCCTGTTGGGTCAACTGTTGCCGTTCCCACAATCTCTAAGCGTCCTGTCTCATGGCTAAAGCTCAGGAAATTCAACTGAGTTCCTGGTGCAGCGTTAAACACATTGGGGAAGGTCATGGGGGCAGGTTCGGCAAACCGTGTAATACCAGGGGCTTGAATGGTGATATCAAAGGTATGTTGCAAGACCCCAGGGGGCAGCATATCTCGCACCAACTCAGGGGGTACGGTACTAATGCCAATTTGGGCTTCGGTCATTACTTCTCCTGTTGAGTCCAACAGGCTATTGGGTTGAATCTCCAGGGTTAAAAGGGGCTGCTCTTCTTCTGTCAACTCTGGGGCTGATACCTCATCAGCCACAATCATTGTTGTTTCATCTGCTTGGACAGTTTGCAGGATTTCGTCGGGGAGACGAGGTAGATAAATTTGAGGTTGGCCGGCCATGACAAAATTCTCTACCCCGGCTTCCGTATTAACATCCATGACCATCTCAGGGAAATAAAACCCGTCTGGGGCTGAGGTTGCTGTTAATCCGTTAATTTCGACCTTAACGTTACCCACAGGAACCGACTCAAAGAAGAAACGTCCGTTTTCATCGGTAAAAATCGTTTCGTTTTCTCGACCTACAATAAAGACTTCTGCTCCGACAATAGGTAACAGGAAGACATCATCCTCTGTTCCTTCAATGCCATCGAGTCCAGGATCAAAATCATCAGCCGTCATGGGTTGCTGATCTGGCCCAGGATCAGCCACAATACCCGATAGGGTCGTATTAGGAATCGGTTCTAAACTCACTGTTTTAAAGTCAAAGGTGAGTTTACCACCGGCCTGACCATCCCCATCTGCGTCTAAGGCCGCTCCACCATCTAAGGGCATAATCGTTGAGCCATCTACGGTTACCTCAACCACTGAGGCCGAAGGCATCGGTTCATCTAAAAATAACCAAGCAAATCTTCCTCCGTCTCCAGCTACAACCGTTGTGGCTAAGGTGCGACCAGCAGACCTGGCAAAGAAGTTAGTATCGTTGAGGGTATTAATATCAACCGCTTCTGAGAAAAAGACCTGGGCGCGAACTGTCACACCAACATCTACTGCCCCGTCTTGGGGGTTAAACCCAGTGATGACCAAGGGAGAATCTTGATTGACTGTTACCTCTATGGTTTCAATCTGAACATTCCCTGCTAAGTCTGTTCCTGTTAGGGTAATTGTGTGATCTCCATCCCCAACACCTGTTAAATTGATGTCTTGGGCAAATGTTCCATTGGTCAGAGTAACGTTATTTCCTGGCAATCTTCCATCAATACGATACCTTAGGGAAGCGAGTGTTTCGTTAACTGTTCCTACAATCTGATCACCTTCACCAATTTCCGCATCAGCCATAGGACTGGTAATGGTTATGTTAGGACGAGTTTTGTCAATAACAATGGTTAAGGGAGCAGAGGTTTCACTCATATTCCCGGCTGCGTCGGTAGCGGTGGCGGTTAAATTGTAGGTTCCATCGGCTAAACTGTCTAAAGTAAATTGAGCAATCCCATTTTCATTGGGGGTATTTTCGCCTACTTTTGAGCCGTTTTGGAATAGTTCAACCAGACTGCCAACTTCTGCGGTAATCTCGATGGTTGGGGTATTATCGTTGGTGACATTATCGCTGTTACTACTCCCACTATCGCTACTGGCTAGTAAATCTAAAATCGGAGGACTGGGCGGTGTGGTGTCTCCTGCTTCTATCCGTGTAATGGTTTGACTGCTTTGACTGACATTACCCGCCGCATCAGTGACGATAACGGTAAAGCTGTTCTCTCCGACAACTAAGGCAACATCACTAAATTGGAATTGTCCGGTTTCATCGGCGGTGGTAGTTTGCCCTGTTCCTAGTAATTCAACGATCGCATTGGCTTCTGTTTCTCCAACTAAGGTAACAGTCTCTAAGTTGGTTTCTAAGTCCCCCAGGGTTCCGGTATCGGAAGTTTCATCTAAACCAAAAATGGGTTCTGGGGGTACGGTGGTGTCAATTTCTAGGGTTAAGGGTGCAGAAGCGTCACTCACATTCCCTGCTGCATCAGTGGCGGTGGCGGTTAAATCATAAATTCCATCGGCTAAACTGTCTAAGGTAAATTGGGCAATCCCATTATCATTGGCGGTATTTTCCCCGACTTTTGACCCGTTTTGGAATAATTCCACCAGACTACCTACTTCTGCGGTAATTTCGATGGTTGGGGTATTATCGTTGGTGATATTATCACTGTTACTACTTCCACTATCGCTACTAGCCAGTAAATCTAAAATAGGTGGAGCAGGGGGTGTAATATCTCCATCTTCTACTCGGGTAATGGTTTGACTGCTTTGACTGACATTACCCGCCGCATCAGTAGCTGTGACGGTTAAACTATTTTCTCCGACAACTAAGGCAACTTCAGTAAACTGGAATTGTCCGGTTTCATCAGCCGTTGTGCTTTGTTCCGTTCCCAGTAATTCAACGATCGCATTGGCTTCTGTTTCACCGACTAAAGTAACAGTCTCTAAGTTGGTTTCTAAGTCTCCAAGGGTTCCGGTATCGGAAGTTTCATCTAAACCGAAAATAGGTTCTGGGGGTGCAGTGGTGTCAATTTCTAGGGTTAAGGGTGCAGAAGCATCACTCACATTCCCTGCGATATCAGTGGCGGTGGCGGTGAATTCATAGGTGCCATCGGCTAAACTGTCTAAGGTAAACTCAACTTTACCCTCTTCACTAGCTGTTAATTGAGCAATTTCGTCCCCATCTTGCAACAATTTAACGGTACTGCCGACTTCTGCCGTGATTTCTAAGGTTGGAGTGTTGTCATTGGTTACACTATCACCGTCCAGAACATTAACCAAGGGGGTATCGGGGGCAATTGTATCTAGGGTATAGGTAACATCAAAGGTAGATTCATTACCCCATTGATCTTTGGCAAATAGGTGTAGGGTTTGTTCTCCCTCTGCTAAGGAACCACCGTTAATTTGAGCTAACTGTCCAGGGGTTAAGCTAAAGCTGCCCTCTTCTGCTAATACCCCTAAAATATCGGTATAATTTTCCACGGTGGTTTCGTTAAAACCAGCCAGAAAACGGGTGACTTGACTCACATCGGTTAGGGTTCCTTGAATAAGGGGGTCAAAGGTAATTCCATCGTTATTGCTCGTTCCGTTTACTGCAGTATCGTTGCCGAGACTGGCGGAAAGAACAGGAGACTCAAAGTCTGTATTGGAGCCTAACAGAAGAATCAATCCTCGAGCGTCTAGGACAGTAATCTGGCCATCTCCATCGAGATCACGGGGATCATCAGAACCGGATGCCGGGGTATTACGACTGGCGAGGATTACGTTGAGATCATCATTGTCCGCATCCCCATCAAGATCGGCATCACCGAAGATGGGTTCTGTCTGTGCTAGGGGAATCTCTTCTGCTAAAAAGGTGGTCAGGACGAAAGTTGTCTCGGTTCCTGTTAAAATATCAATCGTTGTGTTACTGCTGCTTAAATCTTCTTCAGTGTTACTGTCTAATTGAAGGGGAAACAGTTCCACCTCAGTCATATTTGCTTGCGTAGTAGAGACAAAATCATTAAGCGGGGGCAATATTTCAGGAACTGAGCCTACGGACTCGCGGGGATTTTCTTGCAAAGGGCCATTTTCGTCAACTCTCCAAGCTCCCTGACTGGCATCAAAAGGGTTGGCGGGATTGAACGCTGCACCATCCATAATTAAGTTTCCTCAAACCTAGTTGTTTATTGGGCAATAGGGAATCTATTCGTTAAAGATTTAACGAGTCATTGTCTGTATTTAGTTTTTTGGAGTCGTTTTGGCTAAACTTTCGATAATTTCCGTTTAAACAAGGTTCCAAAACCAAGGGCTGTCAAGGAGCCTAAAATAGTTAGGGGTTCAGGTACGACTGATACTGAGGCATTATTCACTTCGTCCACAACCAATGTAAGAGGGACAGGAGTAGAAGAATCTCCTAAAACCCAATCTGATAGCTCTAAAGGACTATTTCCGAATCCTACACCAGTAAAGTTTAGGGTGATGAGGGTAAAGTCTCCCAACTGTTGTTCATCTAACGTCTCAGGGAAATCTAAGGAAATCTCGAAAGCATTGATGTTAACGGTTCCTGGAACGACATCAGAAACAGTTCCAAATCCTGACAAGTCGAGTTGATCACCGAACGTAGCACTATTAAATGACAGTACCGTAGGGTCAAAGTTGATATCCAAATCGAAGGCGGAGAGGGACGGGGGTTCACCATTTCCTAAACCAGTAATGGTAACGTCCACATTGACGGATTGTCCCACTTGTAGTGACTCAACTGAAGGGATCACATTGAGAGAGATTCCATAAGCAGTGCTACTCAGGAAAAATGGAGATAAACATCCTGTCGCTACAACAAAACTACAATAAATTTTTGGCTTAAACATTTACTTGACTCTGGTATTTCCGAGCTTTGCGTTATTTGAGTAAATGAGTACACTGAATTTTCCTTCGGCGAGAGCAGAATACTTATTGGTTGTGTGGGACAATGTTGACTTCATCAAAAATAGTTGGGTAAAGCTCAGTGCATCACAAAAAATAGGGAAAAGAGAACAGCAGATAGGGAAATATTCCACACTTAATTCGATAATGCTATCGCTTCCTTAAGATTACTAGGGTGATGTTATTTTTAATGTTAGCGATGTTAGACTTTGTTAAATAACTTAACTGTTAAATTACCTGGTTTTCACAGAAAGATATGGCTCAATATGCTCTTAATAAGGCATTACAGGGTCTAGAGCCTAATTAACTTATTACTTATTATTACTTAATTTTTGGAAAATGAAGTAGGGACAGAACAATTTTTCTGTCCCTACAATGATATTGATAAGTTTGCTCTATTTTTAAACCAGGCCACCGGCTGCTTGAAGACGCGCTCTAGCCCGTTTATAGGCACTGGTTGCCTTGATTTTTTCCATCGGGTTTTCCCCCTTACTGGCTTCCTCTAAACGGGTTTGAGCAGCCTTAAACTCTTCTTGGGCTGCTTCTTTATCGATGGTATCTGCTGCTTCGGCGGAGTTGACTAAAACTTTGATTTCGTCTTGTTCGACTTCAGCAAAGCCACCCATGACGGCGATACTTTTCCATTCCTTATCGGGACGTACCCGCATGACACCAGTATCCAAAGCGGTTAATAGAGGAGCGTGGCCGCTGAGTATCCCTAGTTGTCCAGAGGTGCTGGGTAAAATGGCTTCTTGTACCTCACCGTCCCAAACGGTCTTATCCGGGGTAATGACACGAACTGTTAATGGCATATCAGTGATTAATTATCGGTTATTAGTAGCTAAGTAGGGGCAAACCCTATTTACCCCTACCCTATGAAGAAAAAGGTGATAGAACCTAACCTTGTTGTAATTTTTCGGCCTTGGCCTTAGCTTCGTTGATGTCTCCCACTAAATAAAAGGCTTGTTCGGGGAGATCATCTAATTCACCACTAAGAATCATTTGAAACCCTTTGATGGTATCGGCTAAGGATACATATTTTCCAGGGGAACCGGTGAAGACTTCTGCAACGAAGAAGGGTTGAGATAAGAAACGCTCAATTTTCCGCGCTCTATCTACCGTACGACGATCATCTTCTGATAATTCGTCTAAGCCAAGAATGGCGATAATATCCTGTAATTCCTTGTACCGTTGTAGGGTAGATTGTACGGCACGGGCGGTGTCGTAGTGTTCATCCCCAACGACGCTGGGCTGTAACATGGTGCTGGTAGAATCGAGGGGATCAACCGCAGGATAAATCCCTTTAGACGCTAAGGCACGGGATAATACAGTGGTTCCGTCTAAGTGAGCGAAGGTGGTGGCAGGAGCAGGATCGGTTAAGTCATCCGCAGGGACGTATACCGCTTGAATAGAGGTAATAGACCCTTCTTTGGTGGAGGTGATGCGCTCTTGTAAGTCCCCTACGTCAGTACCGAGGGTGGGCTGATATCCTACCGCAGAAGGCATCCGTCCTAACAGTGCGGATACTTCAGAACCGGCTTGTACGAAACGGAAAATATTATCAACAAATAACAATACGTCTTGCTTGTTGACATCACGGAAGTATTCCGCCATGGTCAAACCAGATAAACCCACCCGCATTCTAGCTCCAGGGGGTTCGTTCATTTGTCCGTAAACTAGGGCAATTTTCGATTCTGAGAGGTTATCGGGGTTAATTACCTTAGATTCGATCATTTCGTTGTAGAGGTCATTTCCTTCGCGGGTGCGTTCCCCTACTCCAGCGAACACGGATACCCCCCCGTGTTGGATGGCGATGTTGTTAATTAACTCCATCATAATAACGGTTTTGCCCACACCTGCTCCGCCAAACAGACCGATTTTTCCACCTTGACGGTAAGGGGTGAGAAGATCGATAACCTTAATTCCCGTTTCAAAGACTTTGGGTTTGGTGGATAATTCGGTTAATTTAGGAGCGGGACGGTGAATAGGAGAGGTTTCTTCGTTACCGACCTCTCCCATTTCGTCTACGGGTTCCCCTAATACGTTAAAAATACGACCCAGGGTGGCTTTACCCACGGGAACGCTGATGGGCGCACCGGTATCAACAATTTCCATACCTCTGACTAAACCATCAGTCCCACTCATGGCAACGGCGCGGACTTGGTTATCACCGAGTAATTGTTGCACTTCACAGGTAACGGAAACGGTTTCCCCTGCGGAGTTCGTGCCTTCTACTTTGAGGGCATTATAAATACGGGGTAAGTTACCACTGGGAAATTCAGCATCGACTACAGGACCGATGACTTGAGTAATTTTACCAACGCTTGTTTTTTGTGTTGTAGCTACCATGCTTATCTTTGATGTTTGGGGATTAACTTATTAATTTGGCTGAGCGAGAATGTTTAACCCTTCGGCTACGCAGAAGCTGAGCCTGTCGAAGCTCAGGGTTAACATCGAGCTTGCGCTAAGCAATATCGAAGTGCGAAGTCGAGATGTTAATGTTATTTTTGCCACCCTATAGATTACCACTTCTGGGTCATTGGGGAAATGGGTTATGTGGGTTTTAGGATTATTAAATATTAAACGTATTAAAATTCATCGAAAAAAAAATGAGGGCAAAAAGCCCTCCCTCGCAAGATTAATAGGCTAAGGTTTCTAGGGTTTCTCTTAGATAGGAGCGAACTTGTTGATCGAGGGATTCGACATCGGGTTTTTTTTGTTGTTGTGCTTGCCATTGTTGAAACCCTGAACACTCGGCGATCGCTTGCTGCAGATTTTCCCAAACCTCTGCTTCTTCGTGATGATTGGCTGTGATGGTTGAGTTTGTCATCGGTTGATTTCTATCTAATTTGGGTCATTGCTTCTAGCATAACTCAGGTCATTTTATTGTTGCTGATATCTATTACACAATTCTGAAGAAATCATGAAGTTTTTTCGGTGAGATTTGATGATGGGGGAAGACTGGGAACGAGAAAGATTTTATTCACTCGTAACCCCCAGACTGTAAACTGCTTAACCACTTCCTCACCGGGAATTGCTTCGGTGCTTAACCATGTTTTATCTGAGGTTAATAAGACCCCTAAAACGCTCACGGGAACTTGTACAAATAGGTTACAAAAAAAGAAGGCGACAGCAGCTATCATCAGTCCTAAAATCCGCCACTGTGGTAACATAGATGCGGTCATCGCTGCGAAGGGAGCGACTTGATACACTAACCACCCTACCCCTAATAATCCAATGGCTGCCAGTCCATGAAAAATTTTGTTTTTTCTTGTTTTCAAAAGTCTCAAAATTTTTCGTTGTTCTTCTGTTAAACTATTGGGTCTGATGGATAACAAAAGAAGGCTAAAAAAGTCGAAAGGTTTTGTCCATTGCATCCAGAGAATAGGAATAACTCCAATTATGCCAACTAAAGCCAATTCTATCCAATAGAATGGCCAAGGATCACTCACTGCTAATCCTATCCAAGTGATAATTAATAAGAGGGGAGCAATAGCTAAACCGGCTAAATGAATCCATAAAAAGGGTTCAAGGCGAAAGTTATTCATGGGCTTCCTTTGTTGATAACCTAAAATATCGTCATTAATTCCTATGGTTATGATAGCAAATCTTTATTCCTTTTTTCCCCTCAAGAAACAAGACTTAATTAAGGGAGTATTAGGGGTCTTTTGTTGTTGGGTTTTAACCGCTTGTCAAACCACCACCGTTCCGCTAGAATTTGCTCCTGATGGTAACATTGTCCAACAGGCGATCACTCTCCAACTTAACCAACGATTAACTCCCCTTAGTCAACAATTAAAGACAGAAAAACCTCAGTTAGATATTAGCAATATTAATGTCCAAAAAATAGACCCTGTTACCATTGCCAATCTCCCTAGTTATCATCTGATCGGAACTTATAATTTAAAGCTGATTTTACCCCGTCAAAAAGTTAAACAAAGTGACAACAAATTTGATGTTTATCTTCAACGACAAGCTGAAGGAAAAACCTGGCGACTTCTGAGTAAGGATAATAAAATTTCTAATCAGGAATCTACCTGGAAAAGTTATTTAATCATTGATAATTAAACAAGAAACATTTACATGAATGAAGATTTTATGTTAACAATGTTTCTAGTTTTCCTAACACTTCATCCATGACATCACTCGAAACAGTTTCCACAAAATGAGCATTTCTAGCTTGACAGTCGATACTTCTAATTTGATCGACTAAAATAACCCCATAGGTTTGCATAGATTGAGGTAACATCACTTCAAACGGCCAACCTTTCTGACGACTGGTAATAGGACAAATCAAAATCAGTTTCGAGATACGATTATAAGCTACAGGTGACATCACTAAACAGGGACGATAACCAGCTTGTTCGCTTCCAGTACGAGGATTTAATTCTAATCTAATAATATTCCCTCTTTCGGGTATTTTTCCAGCAATTTTTACCAATTCTCTTCTCCTTCTGCTTCTCCCCAGTCAATTTCTTCATGTTGTGCTTCAGGGTCACTATCTTTCAATAACTGATCAAGATTATATTTCGGTTTAGTGGAAGAGAGAATCAAGCATTCGTTTTCCAGAGATAGACTTAGCTTTACCCCTTCTTGCCATCCTAGTTGCTTAATAATCTCTTGAGGTAGTCTAATTCCCAGAGAATTACCCCATTTTGTTATTTTTTGAACTGTCATTTTTTTGAGAGTGATAAGTTTATACAATGACTATACCATAAAGATATTTAAAGACCGTGAGTGATCTTTTTAGATAATTCCATTATTCCCTGATTTCAGTCAACATCCAATCTTTAATCAAATCGTTAACTTGCTCAGGAATTTCATCATGGGGACAATGACCCGCTTCTAGATAATATTCGGTTAAATTAGGATAATATTGACGATATTTTTCTCCTCTCTGTTTGGCATTCATCCAAGGATCTTTTTCTCCCCATAACATTAGTAAGGGATGAGATAATTGTTGTAATAAATGGTCTACAGTTTCCCCTTGTGGTGTTTTGAATACGGAAGCAAACACTTGTGCTGCACCTACATCACAAGAAGGACGATAAATATCCTTAACTAACTGTTCTGTAACCGCTTCTTGATTATAATAAACTTTATTTAATGTCTTACGAATATTTCTAGGACGGCGCATATATTGAAATAATAAATAACTTGACCAAGGTTGTAATAAAACAGAACGAATGATGGTTTGTATCTTCTTTGGTTTTTTAGGGGTCTGACTATCACTAAAAGGTCCGGCACTATTGATTAAAATCAGTCCTTTAGAGGTTTCTGGACATTGAGAGGCGACACAAAGAGACGCATAACCCCCTAAAGAGTTACCTGCTAAAATAACGGGTTGACCGATTATTTCTGTAATAAAAGCTTGTAGTTGATCTCGCCAAAGATTACCACTATACTGTAGTTCTGGTTTTGCAGATCGACCAAATCCTAATAAGTCAATCGCCCAAACATCAAACTCTTCTTGCAACTGAGCGATATTTTTTTGCCAATGATCGGTAGATGCACCAAACCCATGTATTAATAGTAATGGGGGTAGATTAGGCTGTTTTTTTCCAGCTTGGACATAATGAATTTTATGCCCTTGCCATTGCCAATATTGTCCACTGGGAGAAGTTTGGGAAGGAAAATCAGCTATTTGCATGGCGATCGCAGTTTGTAAAGTAATGTAAACATCTTCTCTAGTTTAACGGGGCAAGGGTCAAGTTAACAACTGTTACCGCAGTTTTCATATCAAAGGACATAATACTATTATGTCCCTACAAATACACCCTCGTAGGGATTTAACACTGTTAAATCCTGAACACTGTTAAATCCTGAACACTGTTAAATCCTGAACACTGTTAAATCCTTACAACTTGACACTTCAAATTTGACCCATGTCGACAATTTGACTGATTAACTGTGCTTCGGTGGTAGCAGGTTCTAAACAAGATAAACCTTGACAGACTAAACCGATGGCATTTTTGGGTAAATTATCATCTAAACGATAAGCCGTGGTGGGAAAATATTGAGTCTTTAATTTAGGTAATAGGGTTTGATTAGTTCTGACTAAACAGCCGAAATGATACCAATCTAAAGCGGTTAATAAACTGGGACAAGCGCGAGGAGATTGACTTAAAACATGGCTAAAAGCTTGTAATCCTTGTTCTGCTTTATCTAAATAGTCTAAATTATCGGTTAACCTGGCTAATCGTACTAGATTACTGATAGCAATACCATTAGCTGAAGGAGTCGCATTATCGATATAACTGCGTTCACGAACTAATAAATCATTACTGTTATCGGCTGCATTATTATAGTAACCTCCCATTTCTACACTCCAGAATAATTCATCAAATTCCTGTTGAATTTCCATCGCTTTGTCTAACCATTCAGTTGCTTTAGGGTTAGCGGTTTGTAAGTCGAGTAAGGCTTTAATGAAAAAAGCATAGTCTTCTGATTGGGCTAAAATTGAGGGAGTTCCTTCATAATTAATGCGGTGTAATCGTCCGTTTACCCATTGTTTTTTTAAGATAAATTCGGTTGCTTTGAGGGCTAATTCCCAGTATAAAGGGTTGTTAAAAACACCATAGGCCCTAGCTAAACCCGAAATCATTAAGCCATTCCAGGCTACAATCATTTTGGTATCTGTTACTGTCGGAATACGTCCTGGCCAGTTAATCGTTTTCGCGTCTTGATTATTTTTAGCCGGTTTGAAGGTGTCTAAATTGCTGCGAGATGTGCCGTATCTTTCCCTAAATAGTTTATCTAAAACGCTTTCAATACTATCAGAAAATTGCCCCTTATTACGCCGTTGTAGAACATTTTTTCCTTCAAAATTACCCTCGGGTGTGATGGTAAAATCTTCCATTAATTGTTCTAATTCCTTGGAGGTTAATAGTTCTTGTAACTGTTGATATTTCCACACATAAAAAGCCCCTTCTTCTGGTTCCTTATCTTGTTTCGTTGCAAAACTATCTGCGTCTTGAGAAGCATAAAAATAACCTTCTGGGGCGGTCATTTCCCGTTGTAACCATTGTACCGTCAAAGCGATCGCTCGTTCAAATGCGGGTTCTGTTTGTCCGTTACTCCAAAGATTGGCTAAATATTCGACAATTTGCCCATTATCGTAGAGCATTTTCTCAAAATGGGGAACTGTCCACGTTGAATCCACCGTATAACGATGAAATCCACCCCCTACTTGGTCAAAAATTCCCCCTAATGCTAAATCCAATCCCCTTTGTATCACTAATTTTTCTCTTTCTTCGCTTTCTCCAAATAAAAATCGAGTGCCTTCTAAGGCTAAATTACTATAAGGAATCATGGGAAAACAAGGACGACCAAAATCTTCAGCCGTTACTCGAATTACTTGAGTATTAATATCAACACCACGATAAATTAATTGAGCATTATTCACATCAACATTATTAATAGGTAAGGTAACAGCTTGTTGTAACCCTCTTAAAATTTCCTGTTTAAACCCGTTTAATTTCTCTTTTTCTACGTCATAAAAACGACGAATTGATTGTAACACTTGTAGAAAACCCGGACGACCATAACGGGGTTCAACCGGGAAATAAGTTCCTCCATAAAAGGGAACTAAATCTCCTGGGGTGAGAAAAATATTTAAGGGCCAACCTCCTTGTATTCCCATCATTTGTAGAGAAGACATATAAATACTATCGAGGTCCGGACGTTCTTCTCGGTCTACTTTTATGGGGACAAAATTATCATTCAGATAGGTTGCGATCGCTGGATCACAAAAAGCTTCTCCTTCCATTACGGTACACCAGTGACAGCTAGAATAGCCAATAGAGAGAAAAACGGGTTTATTTTCATTTTTTGCTATTTCTAGGGCTTCTTGGCACCAATACCACCAATTTATAGGGTTTTCAGCGTGTTTACGAAGGTAGAGACTTTGGGTATTGGCCAGACGATTAGGCATAATTTATCTAGATAAAAATCTAACTTTTTTATCGTACCATCTTCTTTAGAGTTAGTTTTGTGAACCCAGCCAGAAAACGGTTTTGGATTTAAGTTAAGATAACATAGGTAAAGATTAAGGTTATTTGAGTGGGGAGTGTGGTAACCATGTTTAAATATTTTTTATCAATGACAGCGTTGATGGTTTCTGTCGCAGGGATAGGGGTTTCCTTAGCAAGAGAAGAGTTTAGATGTTATTTAGGGTTAGTGTCTGCTGCTTGTCACTCATCGGAAATGAAGTCAACATCACCCACGGGGAAAGGTGAAACTATATTCAATCAAGAAGTGACAAAAAATAGTGATTCTAATTATCAAGAGAAATTAGAACCGCAACCCTCTTTAAATGCTAAATCTTCTGATCGGTTGCTTCCTGAAAATTCTGAAAAGCTAGAAAAAAATACTTCTATTAACAACACTTTTGAGTCAGATAGTAAGTTTATTTCGGTTGAAGAATTGTCTCGTATTCCTGAGAAAAAACCTGATGTTAAATTAGATAATTCTATTCCTTCGGGAGAAGAGGGTTATGTGGGGATTCCCATTGAAGTTGAACCCTTTAATGAGGTCAATAATTAACATATTTGAGAAAACTTTATCATGAATAAATCATGTTAGATCAAGTTATAATTTTAATTGTTAGTGGTTTAGGTTCGGGACTACTAGCCGGCATTTTAGGTATTGGGGGAGGAACGGTTTTAGTTCCTCTTTTACTTGCTCTAAATTACAGTTCTTTAGAAGCAATTGCTACCAGTAGTCTTGCTATTGTTATTACCTCTTCATCGGGAAGTATTCAAAATTGGCGTATGGGATATTTAGATTTCCAACGGGTGATTTTATTAGGAATTCCTGCAATTATAACGGCACAACTTGGTGTAATTGTTGCTAATCTTATTCCTGACTTTGTTTTATTAACGGCGTTCGCTTGTCTTTTAATTTTCAACATCTTTTTAAGTAATATTCGTCGTCAATTAGTTATCACATCTCATCAACAATCTAGTCGTAGATTATCGCCAAAATTGGCTTGTTTATTAACAGGAGGCATCGGGGGATTTTTAGCTGGTTTATTCGGTATTGGGGGAGGTGTAATTATGGTTCCTCTGCAAATGCTATTGTTACAAGAAACGATAAAAGTAGCCATACAAACCAGTTTAGGGGTGATTGTTATTACGTCTATTTCTTCTTGTTTTGGTCATGCTTTAAATAATAATGTTGTTTGGTTAGTCGGAATTATTTTAGGGTTAGGGGGATTAATTGGAGCGCAAATTAGTGCTAGATTTTTACCCAGATTGCCTGATAGAGTGGTTCGTTTTTGCTTTTATATTATGTTAGCTGTATTATCGGTTTATACATTTTGGGAAGCTTGGCAAGCTTGGAAACTTTATACTACAAATTAGGAGATTAATTCAATATCTTTATCTTTAGAAAAATTCATGAGGAAATTAGTCTATTTAACCCTGAGTTTACTGACTGTACTTTTAATCATTATTTGTAATGGAAATTTTAATAGAATAAGTGCTGAAACTAAAGTGCTGAAAGTGGCGATAGAACCGACGTTTCCTCCTTTTGAAATGCTAAATCAAGAAACTGGAAGTTTAGAAGGATTTGATATTGATTTAGTGAAAGGGATGAGTCTTGAAGCTGGGTTTGAAATTGAGTTTGTTAGTTTACCTTTTGACGGAATTATTCCAGCATTACAAGCAGAAACTGTTGATATGGCCATTAGTGCTATAACCATTACCCCTCAAAGAAGTCAAACCATCTCTTTTTCCCGTCCTTATTTTAAGTCAGGACTGGCAATTGCTGTTAGGAAAGATAATCAAGATATCAAGGGATTTGATGATCTTAAAAATAAGAAAATTGCTGTGCAGATTGGAACCACTGGAGCGAAAAAAGCCTCAGACATTATTAATGCTGAAATTAGCACATTTGACAGTTTTCCTCTGGTTCTTCAAGAATTAGTCAATAATAATGTTGATGCTTTACTTAACGATGCTCCAGTAACATTATATGCCATAAAAACGGGTAATCTCAAAGGAATAAAAGTCGTTAGCGAGTTACTCACAGAAGAATATTACGGCATTGCTTTACCTAAAAATTCTCCCTATCTTAATACGATTAATAATACCCTACTCACCTTAATAGAAAATGGGACGTATCAGGTTATTTATCAACAATGGTTTGCTGAGAAACCACCCCCACTTCCCGCGACTGCACCCGGACTCAAAGCAGTGGCTGAATCTATTAACATCGGTCACATTCTTTTTAATCTTATTAAAGGGACTTTAATAACTTTAGAATTAACAGGGTTTTCAGTCTTTCTGGGCATGATTGGTGGTTCTTTAATGGCATTCGCCCGTATTTCTCCTTATCTAATCTTAAAATGGCTCAGTCAATTGTATGTTGACTTTTTTCGCGGAACCCCATTGTTAGTCCAGATTTTTATGGTCTATTTCGGGTTGCCGGCTCTATTTCAAGGATTAGGTATTAACGTTAACTTAGAGCGTCTTCCTGCCGCCGTTATGGCTCTTAGTTTGAATGCTTCTGCCTATTTAGCAGAGATTATTCGAGGCGGTATTCAGTCCATTGAAAAGGGACAATGGGAAGCTGCTCGATGTTTGGGTATGACTTCATTACAAACGATGGTTTTTGTTATTTTTCCCCAAGCTTTTCGCCGTATGTTACCCCCTTTAGGCAATGAGTTTATTACTATACTTAAGGATACTAGCTTAGTCGCGGTGATTGGTTTTGAGGAGTTATTTCGACAAGGTCAATTAATTGTTGCAACCACTTATCGTGCGTTTGAAATTTACGCTGCTGTCGCTTTAATTTACTTAGGTTTAACGTTAATCTCGTCGAAGTTGTTTCATTGGCTTGAGCATTGGTTAAATCCAATTAAATCAAAGAATTGATGTATTGCTAACTCATCCAGAAAAAGAGTCCCCTAGCAGTTAGTAGAGGAACATCAAATCTAATCAGAAAATAAAAAATAAACTCACTATCAATTTTTTTGGGGATATACTCCACTTAATTTCATCACATCTTCAATGGTTGTACAGTAATTTTTAAAGCCGAAGGTTGCAGGAGAAATGGGATCTTTATAAGTAAAATGTCGATAATTGATAGAAAAGTAGTCCCAATCTTCCATGCGTAAACGAAATACTTTAATGAAAAAGTCAACTAAAATAACATATAAGGGAATACGAAAATAAATTGGTTTATTAAGATAGTTACATATTGTTTCAATGGCTTCATTCACGGTTATTTTTTGATTGCCTAACACTAAATCTCTATTATCTGATTCAGTAGGGGGATTGTCGACTAAATATTTAATAATTTGGGCGATGTCTCTAGCATGAATATAATGGAAACTACCATCGGCTTTAAACCAACGAATTAAGTCAATCCATTTAATCACATCTTTGATCCCACCTGATAAATGAGAATAAGGTTTATTGGGTTCGCCTCCGAATACTAAGGTGGGGAAAACTGTGGTTATTTTATTATAAAATGGCAGATTTTTTAATTGAGTATAACATTGATATTTTGTTCTTACATAATTGGTTCCTAATGTTCCAGCTTCGGGTAACGGTTGATTATTTTTATCTAAAATACTTGCCGTAGAAAAGTAAATGATTTGTTCACAAACTTCAGGAGCTAATAACTTCATTAATCCAATGGTTTTATTAACATTGATTTCAAAGGATTCGTTAATTCCTCCCCAACTGGTAGCTGCTAAAATAGCAACATTAACCGTCTTTAAAAAGTCACTAAATTTCTCAATATTTTGTAAGTCCCCAATCATCAGATGAACATTAGGACGACTTTGATAACGAAATTTTAGTTTTTCGGGATGTCTGACTAAAAAATAAAGTTCATGATCGGTTTCTTTGATCAAGGCTTCTGCCATATAATGACCAATACAACCGCTAGATCCTGTTATAAAAATACGCTTCATTTATCACTAGAAAGTAATTTAACTTTATTAAGGTAACATAATTTTAGTTAGGGGTTAGGCGTTGGGGGTTCAGATTTACAGATGTTTATTTCCTTTAAAATAGAGGTAGAGCCTCAAGCAACTCAGAAGACCTTAGAGGTAGTCGGGGTAGATTTGGGAGTAAAAACCTTAGCAACCTTATCTACAGGAGAAAATTTTAAAGGAACATACTCTTACAGAAAACTGTCAACTAAACTAGCTGGCTCTCCTGTAGTTATGGTGATCAGAAAAATTTATACCTCGTAGGGTGGGTTAGGCGCAGGGTTGATTTTTATGAAAACACAATAACTTATGGTCTGCAACCTAACCCACCATTTTA
>JASJDN010000060.1 GCA_030065205.1 Crocosphaera sp. | reverse complement strand
CTCCCGACAGTGTGGGGTAAAAAGTATAATAGACTACATACCTAAAATGGTGGGTTAGGTTGCAGACCATAAGTTATTGTGTTTTCATAAAAATCAACCCTGCGCCTAACCCACCCTACGAGGTATAAATTTTTCTTATCACCATAACTACAGGAGAGCCATACTAATTGAAAATTCATGTTTTATTGGGGAAGCAATTCCCTGTTAGAATCCCCAACTTCAGCGCAGCAAGTTGGGGTTCTTCAATCTTTATTAGAGGTTTCTAAAACATTGGTATAAATTTCTTCAAGTTTGGCTGTATTCTGTTTGATATCAAAATTTTCTTGTACATAATTACGACCCATTTCGGCGTAATAGGATCTCATGTTTTGATCCTTCAGTAACAGTAAAAGATAATGAGCGAGATTTTCCCAGTCCCTTTCTTTAGTTAATAAGCCAGTTTTTTCATGAATAATAATTTCAGGAATACCAGAATGAAAGGTACTGACTACAGGTAAACCCATTGCTTGGCCTTCCATAATTACTGTGGGCAATCCTTCCATATCACCAGTTTCAGCAGTAACACTGGGAACGCAAAGAATCATGGCAGTATTCATCCAATATTTAACGATCTCTAGGGGTTGTTTCCCTAAAAATTTATAGTTTTTTAGTTTTTGATTGGCTAAGGTTTCTAATTCGTTTCGCAACGGACCATCTCCAATAATAACTAATTTAATATTAGGGATTTCTGTTTGCACTTTTTCCATTGCTTGGATTAAAAATTTACATCCTTTTTTTTCGACTAATCTACCAACAAATAAAATGACAGGTTCACGAATGATCGTATAATCAGGGGTAAAATAATCTAAGTTTGTACCAATATAATGAACCATTACTTTGTTTTCAGAACAACCTTTTTCAAGCAATCTTGAATAAATATATTTCGAGACAGCTAAACAAAGATTAACCTTTTTAAATAAGATGGGTAATTTTTTTAGATAAAGTTGATATTCGTATTTACGACTTAAAGATACCGATGTTTGCAGTTGATTAATACTCAAATCAAAACCATGAAACGTAACAATTAGGGGAATATGTAATTGGTGAGATAAAGGTAACGTCCAAACGCCTCCTAACCCAAAATGAGCATGAATGAGACAAGGAGAATAAATTTTGATTGATTGGAGCCAACTTGGATGAATAAAACCAAACAGTTTAAATGATAGTCTCCAAAATTTAGAAAAGGGTTGAACATCACTTAATAATAAGGTTCGCTCTAAAGGCAAAAGCTGTTCAACACCAGCCACTGGTACTACACCCGTATAAATGGCTTGGTAAGATAATAAACTTTCCCCTTGAGCGGGAATAAAAGTTTGAGAGTAAGGCAACAGACTATCACGGTAAATAATTATATTTTTTTTCATTTTTGATTGACGGTTTATTTTAAAATTGACACAGTAATAGAAAACTTGCTAACCTAAGAAAGCTAAGTATATTAATCATTTAAACTTTACAGTAACCTGTTTTGCATTTAACCCGCACCTTATTCAGTTAAGCAATGAATGAATAAACCTTCCACTCGTTTCCTTTTCTCCTTGTCTCTCCCTCAGTCTAATATAGCAATTTAGGTGCTTAACAGCTTAACCTATCATTGTTTATAAAAGCAAGAGCAGAACTTATGTTTAAGCTTAAAAATAAACTGATTTATTTACCCATCGCGATTTTGGTTTTTTCCCTAATTCTCAGTTTCAATCAACTGTGGGAAAGGTTGCCTGATCTTAACCCGAAAAAAGGACCCATCGCTTTAGAAGTGATTGATTCCCACACTGTTCCTCAGCAGATTAAATATCCCCCAGGAGCCACTCGTAATAAACATAAACAACCATTTGCTAAAGAAAGTATCTGGAATCTTCCTATTAGTTTAGATGCGGAGTATGAGCCAGCAAATTTAGAAAAAGTCTATAACATTTCTCCTGAAGTTAACTATTATATTGTTACCCAAAAAACCGATCCTATTGTTAACTGGTACTCCATTAAAAATTGGGGAGTAGGACGTTGTGAAAAAGGAGAAGAGTTGTTAGGAAAAATACCGGTTCCCCAGGACTTAATTGTGCCAGATGCCACGAAGAAAACAACCCCTAATAATGCAGCCGCTTTCTTACAACCTGATGGCCGTACTCTCATTTCCATGAACCCATTGGCTAGATGTGAACCAGGTGGCCCTGTATTTGGTCATCGAACCCCAAGAAAGGAAGATATTTATGGGTTAGGAATTACTGGGGGACAAGGGGGTTCTGGATTATCCAGTATTGGGGGTACGATTCGCCTAGGGGAGTTATTACCAGATGCACCACCCATTCCCCACGTTTTAAAATTGCTGGTTCATGGTTATAAGTACCTCTATGACCGACCCCCTGGATATCGTTGGCCAGCTATTCGGGCTGATGCTAAAGCCTTTGACCCTGACGCTAACAATCGTTATGGTGGAGATAACCCGAATTTAGTAATGGGGGCTTTATTAGCCATTCCTCCTAACGTTACCATAGAAAGCCTAGAATTAGAGACAATGCCAGCTAAAAAGTTATTTTATGCGCTGCAAGATTTTGGGGGTTATATTGTTGACAATAGTGGTTGGAATAGTTATTCTATCGCTGTTGAAAAAGGTGTAACTGAAGAGTTTAAAAAAACGTATGGTTTTTCCTTTTCCAGCAATCGAAAAAAAAATTCTGCTTTTTATAAAGATGTCAACAAACTATTTCAAGCTTTAAGTATTGTTACTAATAATCACCCCAGAAAATCACTTAATCCAAAGCAGTTTAGACAACCCTTAGCCCCTCCTCTACAAAGAAATTAAGCCCATCGTCATCCCGTAAACCTTAATCTAATTATTAAGTTTTGTTAAAAATCATTGCAAAAGATTTCTACATCTGGCTTTATGGTTAAAAGAGGAAAATAAAAACAGCCTTAAACAACCTTGTTAATTAGTTGAATTAAACGATTAACTTACTCTAAGATAATTGGGGTACGAACCAAAGGAATCTTAGCAATAAATTTTCATTGATTGAATTAACCTTTAACTAACTTTTTAGGAGATTAGAAACCATGTTGAAGAAATTATTAGGTGGTGGCAAGAAAAAAGAATTCTTCTTAGAATTAGACGAATCAAACAGTAGTTCTGCCCCTGAACCTAAAGTTGAAACCCCTTCCTCTGAGCCAGTTGCAGCCCCTGAACCTGTAGCAGAAGCCACTCAAGGAGAAGCCACCGCAGAAGTTGCTGAACAACCTGCGCCTTCTAAGAAAACTCAAAAGAAATCTGTTAAAAAAGCAGCGAAAAAAGAAGAACCTAAAACTGAGATTGTTCCCACTTCTCCTGCTTTAACCAATAGTCAAGTAGCCAAAAAAGAAGAACCTAGTGAAGTAGAATTCGCTACTAAATTTTATATGATGTCTACTCCTCGCCGTCGTCCTGGTCCTAGTTTAAATACCTTTAAAAACATGGCTTCTCAGGTGAAAGTACGACGGGGTTAATTCCTTGATTTAAGTTTCGTTTTGGTTGTAGTCTAGAACTCAGTTCTAGACTATTTTTTATGGTATGAGTCAGCGTTGAATATTCTATTTTTGCACCCTAATTTTCCTGCCCAATTCCGCCATGTGGCAACGGTTTTGGCTAAAAATCCGAAAAACAAGGTTGTCTTCGGCACAAAGCGCAAAGAAGGCAGTCTTCCAGGGGTTTTTAAAGCTATCTATACCCCTTCTCGTCAAGCCCGTCCTGAAACCCATCATTATGTCAGAACCTTAGAAAATGCGGTTTTGCAAGGACAAGCGGTATATCGTTTAGCAGATCAGTTAAAACGAGAAAATTTCATCCCTGACGTGGTTTATGGTCATTCTGGGTGGGGTCCAACCCTGTTTATCAAAGATATTTTTCCCAAAGCCGAATTATTATGCTTTTTTGAATGGTTTTATCACGCCCACGGAACCGATGCTGACTTTGATCCCAAAGAACCCTTAACGGTGGATGATGAAGCCCGTATTCGTATTAAAAATACCCCCATCTTGACCGACTTATATAGTTGCGATCGCGGGTTATCCCCGACGGAGTGGCAAAAACAACAATTTCCCTCGGAGTTTCATCATAAAATAACCGTCCGTCACGATGGCATTGATACGGATTATTTTCAACCGAAACCGAGGGCAAAATTAGTCTTAAAAGACAACAAACTCGACTTATCGGAAGTGGATGAAATTGTTACTTATGTGGCGAGGGGAATGGAACCTTATCGGGGGTTTCCTCAGTTCATGGAAGCGGTTTCTATCCTGTTAAAAAAACGGCCCTATTGTCATGTTGTTATTGTAGGAGAAGATCGAGTGGCCTATGGGCGATCGCTACCAGATGGGAAAAGTTATAAACAGTTAATGTTAGAGACGTATGATTATGATTTATCCCGGTTACATTTTACGGGGTCTTTACCCTATGGGGAATATTTAAAAGTGATCCAAGCTTCGTCGGTTCATGTTTATTTAACCCGTCCTTTTGTTCTGTCTTGGTCAATGTTAGAAGTAATGTCTACAGGGGGTTTAGTGTTGGGGTCAAAAACCCCACCGGTAGAGGAAGTCATCGAAGATGGGGTGAATGGGTTATTAGTAGATTTTTTTGCCATTGATCGCATTGTTGAACGCATAGAAGAGGCTTTAGATAATCCTGATAAGATGGCTAATTTAAGGGTAAAAGCCCGAGAAACTATCCAAGAAACCTATGATTTATCTAGGTTATTATCTGAACATATTCAGTGGATCTTGAATTGAAAAGTAGACAGTAGGGTGGGCAAATCAAGGATTTATGGAGACTATCCGTAAAGTACAAAACTTTGCCCACCTGACGAAGCTTGTTTTTCATTTTTCTAAAGCTAATTGGACTAATTGATCCACCAATTGCTCAAAATTGATACCTGTGGCGTTCCAAAGTTGAGGATACATACTAAACTTAGTAAATCCGGGTAAGGTATTAATTTCATTAAGATAAATTTCTTCCGTTTCTTCTACATAGAAAAAGTCTACTCTAGCGAGGCCAGCCGCATCAACGGTTTTAAAAGCTTGGACGGCCATTTCTTGAATTTGGGTAACAATCTTGTCAGGTAAATTAGCCGGAATATGTACCTGGGAGCGACCTTCTGTATACTTAGTTTCGTAGTCATAAAAATCCCCCTCAAAGGTCACTTCTCCCACCACAGACGCTTTGGGGTTATCATTCCCTAATACAGCACATTCTAACTCTCTAGCATTGACTCCTGCTTCGATAACGATGCGTCTGTCGTAACTGGCCGCGCTATCTAAGGCGGTTTCCAATTCAGAATGCGATCGCACTTTGGCAATCCCTACAGACGATCCCAAATTCGCTGGTTTCACAAAGCAAGGATACCCCAACGCAGCTTCGATATCGTCACAGAGTTTGGGAAAAATACAAGGATTGGACCAGATTTGCGATCGCTCAACGGCTTTATACCTAACTTGAGGGAGGCCAGCTTGAGCAAAGGCCATTTTCATGGCAATTTTATCCATACCCACGGCTGATCCTAACACCCCACTGCCCACAAAGGGAACCTGCATTAAGGTGAGTAACCCTTGAATGGTTCCATCTTCACCGTTGGGACCGTGTAAGACAGGAAACCACACCGTAACGTCTTGCACTTGAGAAGGAAACTGCCATAACTCGGAGGGGTTAATCTTTTCAGTAGAGATGGGGGTTTTGCTTTCTAGAACCCTATTAGCTGTCTCTCCTGCTATCCAGACACCATTTTTTTGAATATAGACGGGAAGAATATCATACTTGTCTTTATTGTCTCCAGTTTGCAAGGCTTGAGCAATGGCTTGTGCAGAGTTAATGGACACCTCGTGTTCTCCAGATCGTCCACCAAATAATAATCCTACCCGTATTTTAGCCATTGTCACTTCTCCCGTGCGTTTCTTGTTAATTATGGTTATAATTGACCCTTGTTATGGGTTTGACGTTCCCTAAATTTAATGTACCTTAAAATAAATCGCTTTATTGTCAATCTTAACTCCTAAAATCTTTATTATGTTATCTCCTATAATAGCTCCTTTTGGTTCTTGGAAATCCCCGATTACTTCTGATTTAATTGTTGCTCAAACTATTAAATTAGGGGATGTTGTTTTTGATAATGAGGATATTTACTGGTTAGAAGGGAGACCTCAAGAAAAAGGACGAAATGTATTAGTTAAATATAGTGCTGATGGGACAGTAACTGATATAACGCCTCATCCTTTTAATGTTCGTAATCGTGTCCACGAATACGGAGGAGGGTCTTTTTTAGTTAGGGATGGGGTGGTTTATTTTGTTAACTATCAAGACCAACGTCTTTATCAACAGTTACCCAATGAAGAACCAAAACCATTAACCCCTGAAAATAAATGTCGTTATGCTGATTTTGTTTTAGATACGGGTCATAATCGCTTAATTAGTGTGTGTGAAGATCACAGTCATCCTGATCGGGAATGTGAAAATAAAATTGTTACCATTGATCTTAAAATAGGAGAAATAAAGACCCTAATAGAAGGAGATGATTTTTATTCTTCTCCTCGTTTAAGTCCTGACGGAAAACAACTCACTTGGATGAGTTGGAATCACCCTAATATGCCGTGGGATGGAACAAAATTATGGTTAGGAACTGTCGAGAATGATGGTTCTTTGAGTGATATAAAATGGATTGCAGGAGATATAGATGAAGCCATTAATGAACCAAAATGGTCACCAGATGGTCAGTTATATTATGTAAGTGATCAGTCGGGTTGGTGTAATCTTTATTGTTACAAATCTAATCTTAATAATATCCCTATCTTTCCTTTTACGGCTGAATTTTCTTACCCCCATTGGGTGTTTGGATTATCGACTTATACGTTTATATCTGAGAAGGAAGTTATTTGTGCTTTTAGTCAAGAGGGACGCTGGTATTTAGGGAGTTTAAATATACGCCACAAACAACTCAGTATCTTAGAGCTTCCTTACAATAATTTGGCTTCTCTTCATAGTCATGGTAAGCAGGTGGTATTCCTGGGTTCATCGACTATAGAACCATCTTCAATTATCTATTTAGACTTGAACTTAAGTCAGACTAGCGTATTAAAATCATCTTGTCAGATTGATGTTGAGGCTGGATATTTTTCTCAACCCGAATTGATAGAATTTCCCACTGAAAATGGATTAACGGCTTATGGTTGGTATTATCCCCCACAGAATAAAGATTATACGTTTCCTGATGGAGATTTACCCCCTTTGTTAGTCAAAAGTCATGGCGGTCCAACGGCAGCAGCCACCCCTAGTTTTAGCTTGAAAATTCAATATTGGACTAGCAGAGGATTTGGTTATCTGGATGTTAATTATGGAGGAAGTATCGGCTTTGGAAAAGCCTATCGTCAACGGTTAGAAAAAAATTGGGGTATTGTTGATGTTAATGACTGTATTAATGGAGCAAACTATTTAGTCAAACAAGGGAAAGTAGACGGCGATCGCTTGGCAATTTCTGGGGGAAGTGCCGGCGGTTATACGACGTTAGCAGCCTTAACTTTTCATGATACATTTAAAGCAGGAGCCAGTTATTATGGTATCAGTGATTTAGAATTATTGGCAAAAGATACCCATAAATTTGAATCCCGTTATTTAGATAAATTAGTGGGTAACTATCCCGAAGAAAAAGAAATTTATGAACAGCGATCGCCCATTAATTTTACAGATAAACTAAACTGTCCTGTGATATTTTTTCAAGGGTTAGAAGATAAAGTTGTCCCTCCTAGTCAAGCAGAAATGATGCTAGAATCTCTTAAGAGTAAAGGAATTCCTGTTGCTTATATTCCCTTTGAAGGGGAACAACATGGATTTCGACAAGCTGAAAATATTAAATATGCGCTAGATACTGAATTCTATTTTTATTCTCGTATTTTTAAGTTTACTCCTGCTGAAAATTTAGAACCTATCAATATTTTTAACTATGATTCTTAAACGAAAGATTGCCCTCTCATTATCTAATTTACTGCTCATTGGTAGTGCTTCCTTTCTACTATTATTATTGTGGCAACTGAAAGGATTAATTATTATTCTGATGATTGCCATTGTGATTGCATCTACGTTAAGCCCTTTGGTGGCAAGTGTAGAAAGAATGGGAATTCCTCGTTGGTTTGCCGTTATTTTTGTTTATTTACTCTTGTTATCATTATTGACAGGAATTGGCTTATTATTAGGACCAACAATCATTGCTCAATTGCAACGTTTATTAGAAAAATTACCAGGATACATAGAAATATTGAGTCAACAAGTTCAATTATTTATGACAGAAAAAGGGTTTACAGAACCCGAAATCCTGCAATTTCTCAACAAACAATTTAATTTACAATCGATTGTTTCTTGGACATTCAAATCAAGTCAACAATTATTAATTGGGGTGAGTGGACTAACTCGAGGCATTGTAGGCGGGGTTTTAAATGTTCTTCTGGCCATCTTATTATCAGGTTATATGTTATCAGGTTCTCAAAAATTAATTAATGGTATTGTTAGCCTATTTCCTGTGCCTTGGGATGAGAAATTAAAAGCTCAAGTGGGTCCCGTTAGTCAAAGAATGGGAGGCTATATTCAAGGCAGATTATTAGTCTCTTTTATTTTAGGATTAACGGTTAGTTTAGGCTTAAAATTTTTAGGCATTGGGGAGTTTGCTTTAGGGTTAGGAACCATTGCTGGAATGACTAATTTAATTCCTTTTTTTGGTCCTGTTTTTGGCTCTATTCCTGCTCTCATTGTCGCCATTGCTCAAGGAGGTTGGCTATTTCTTTGGGTGCTTCTACTGTTTGTTATTATTCAAAATCTAGAAACTTATGTGCTTGATCCTTTGTTAGTGGGTTCCTCGGTTAATGTTCCCCCTTTATATCAATTATTAGCGGTTTTAAGTGGAGTTCAACTCTTAGGAATTATAGGGGCTTTAATTCTTCCCCCTTGGGTTGCAGGAGCCGGGGTATTACTACAAAATCTATATTTGACCCCAAAATTAGAAGTGGAAAAACAAGATAAAATGATTTAGTTTTATAAGATTATTCATTATTTAGTTGTTGCTCAATTTGTTGATATAATATTTCTAAGGTAGAAGAATTATCAATAACGACATCAGCTTTCTTGACTTTTTCTTCAATGGGTAGTTGGCTTTTAATGCGAGCGATCGCTTCTTTTTCAGTGAGATGATTCCTATTCATTATTCGTTTTAATTGCTGTTCATAAGAACAAGAAACGACCCAAATTTCTGTCACTAAATAAGTTAATTTAGATTCAAATAATAAGGGAATATCTAAGACAATAATTTGCTCTTGAGATTTTTCCATCTCTTCTTGGAATCTTTGTCTAACATAGGGATGAATCTGACTTTCTAACCATTCTTTTTCTTCAGAATCATTAAAAATAATATTCCCTAATTTTTTTCGATCTAATTCCCCATTATCTAAACAAATATCTGTTCCATATCGTTCTTTTATATTTTGTAAAATAGGGGAATTCTTCTGAACAGCTTCCCTTGCATAACTATCAGCATCCAAAACTTTGATGTGACAAACCGTGGCTAAATAATGGGAAACCGTCGTTTTTCCGGTTCCGATTCCTCCTGTTAAGCCAATCATTCGTTTTGAAGGTTCATTCATAGTTAAAACCGAAAATAAGCTTAGAATTTTAAGGAATGATTAAAAACATTTGATAAAATTCAGACACCCTAACCGCAGAGAAATAAAATGAAGTTATTAAGATGTCCTAAGTGTAGAGGAAAACTAGAAGCAATTATTTATGAGGATATCGAAGTTGATCGCTGCTGTCAATGTAATGGTATTTGGTTTGACTCTTCAGAAGCAGAAAACCTCAAACAGCTTAAGGGTTCAGAAAACATTGATATTGGAAGACTGAGGGATAACCAAAAAGAAGTCTTAGACACTCATATCCCTTGTCCCCATTGTGATATTTCAATGCTCAAAATGTTTGACCTTGATAAACATCCAATTTGGTATGAAACCTGTCCACAATGTCAAGGGATTTGGTTTGATGCAGGAGAATTCAAGAAATTTAAGGATAATTTTTCTCAACCTAAATTATTATCTCAAGCCTTGAATGTTTTTCGTTTGAAAAAATAATTAAAGGCGGTACTTAACAATTTTCTCGTAAGTACCGCCTTTATTTTACCAATAATTAAATTTTGCTCTTGTCACCAAATTCTCTAACTCCCTGATAACACCAACCTTACCACATACCAGGAACAGGCTCGGGAGGAGGTGCAATCTCAGCTTGATTTTCTTCTAAAGGAGGTAAACTAACATCAGGACGGTCCCAACTGATATTAGTGCGTACGACTTCAGGAACTTCGCGTAAGTCTAAGCGAGATACCCAATAGGGACGAGAGTAAACTTGTTGTGCGCGGTAGTAAGAACGCTTATCGCTAACGACAACGAATTCACCATCTTCAACTTTCATGATGACATCGGAACCAGCCACAAGATTAGGCCATAAATGAGGCATTTGAGCAGTTACGTGCCAAACATCCCGCTCTCCGGTGGTAAAACCTACGTCATGAGTGACTCTGACGTGAGCATCTTTGCTATTACCAGCAGAAATGATCTGAATTTGAGCCACATCTCCGGTAACACCACGAATGCGACCGATGATATATTCATCAAATTTGAAGTCTAACCATTCTTGACGATAAACATCGATGGGATCTTCAAGTTCATGGCCAGCTAACTGACTGATGAGAACTTCTTTTTGAGCAGGTTCTGCTTGAGCGGGAGAAATTCCCATTAAGGATAAGCCAAGAGCTAACCCTGCAAATAAATGTGAGTGTTTCATAAACACGATGACCTCACTCCAACCTAATTGGGTAAACTATATTGAGTAAATTGTCTTCTGACACCTTTCAGGATAATTTAGTTCCCAAGAAAGACCTCTAAATTTTAATTATCCTTTTAGATATGTCAAGATTTTGAGCATAATTTACTACCCTAACTTCCCTTTTACCTGATCAATCAAGTTGGTCACCCCACTTAAATCAATTTTTTTGAAAACATTGAGGAAATTGTTAAGCCATTGAGGTTGCTCTGCTAGAGTAGTCTCCTCAGAAGAAGGATTAATGGCTTGAGACTCTATCATCCCTGATACCGTTAAGGGTTCTTTCATTACTGTTGCTGATGAGTCTTGAACAGAGATGTTATCATTAACAACCTCTTCTGGTTCCTCTGCGGTTTCTGTTGCTGACAAAGTATCTACAGTTTCTTGAGAGGTTTCTATCTCTTCTGTAACTGTCTCTTCAGAGGAGGGTTTTGGCGTTTCATTTTCTTCTGTCACACTGTCGGAGGAAACCTCCACCGGTTCGCTTTCTTCTTCTGTCATGCTTTGAGAACTAGGACTGGTTATGGGTTCAGATGCGGACTCTTGAGGTTCAATAACTTCTTCAACGGTTTCAGTCACTTCTTCGGGTTGTTCCTCTGCTTCAATAACCTCTTCAACGGTTTCAGTTACTTCTTCGGGTTGTTCCTCTGCTTCAATAACCTCTTCGACTGTTTCAACGGGAAGACTTTCCTCAGTGGGTTCCGGTTCTAAGGTATACACATAATTGGGGTCAACCACTGAACGCGCGACTTCAACCGATAGTTCTCCTCGTATCAGTTTTGAGAGGGTATCCTCTCCTTTGGGTTCATAGTTAATAACTCTGACGGTATCGTTAAAAGCGTTATTGACTTCCTCCCCTTGTTCATCAATAAATTCTAACTGTACCCAATTCTTTCCTGGTTCAAACCCGTTTAAATAAATGGGTTGCCAAGTATCAATTAAGAAGCTTTCCCCATTAATGGTGGCTTTAATCCGCCAATCCACGATATCATCATCGGGATCGCTTTGTGCCACAAAATGTAAGGGTGCATTGGTTAGATAAAAATCTAACATGATGGGTTCGGCCCCGTAACTTCCTTTGGGACGACTATAAGTTAACAGAGGAAGAGAAGCAGAGGGGGCGTTATCTTCTGTTTTCGTGAAGACACTAAAACTCGTTTGTGCGTAGGCCCCTTCATTTTTAAAACTTTCGTGCCAAGGACGAGAGGCAAACACGCGGATAGTATGGGTTCCAGGGGTTAAATTCTCTAAAATAATCGGTTCATCTACATCATAAACGGCCCGATAAGGTTCGTTATCCACAATCAGATGTAAATGGGGGCCAAGTCCTAGGGTTTCGTCTTTGAATAGGGGATAATCTTTCACCTCCAGTTCTACAGAAACATTGGTTTCTGAGAACATTTGTTGCGGTTTGGGGCTAATAATGGTTACTTGGGGATGATATTGGGCTAAAATCTCTTTGAGTTCTTGAATGACTGTCGGGGGTGCTACTTCGGTTAATTTACTGGTGGTCACAGGAACAGAAGCTGGTTCTCGCACTGGGGAAGACGCTTCTAAGCGATCGCTACACCCCACTAACCCCCAACTGAGAAGGCCAATTAATAGTGAACTAGATAGAAACTTGATTAATGGCGATCGCTGATTTAACCGAAACACTGCTTACTCTCCTATGATGGCAATATCAGTCCATCTCTGACTATATCAGTTGCGTTGCCAAAACTCTAATAATTAGAGTTAAGATTTGCTAGAATTTAGTTTATTTCTATTATTGTTATTTTCATGAAATATTATTTAGTTTATAGTCACCTTTCACAACAACCGGATTCTGCTCATGAAATTCACGATGTTATGTGTGCGAATGCGATGGCTAATCTGGGTTATCAGACGATTTTAGCTTACCCTGATAATCCCACCTCTGACTTAACAATCGGGTCGTTATTTTCTCCTTTTCACTTACAAAAACCCAGTGATGATTTTATTGAGTTTTATGATACTCAAGATCGCTTAAATCTCTTACCTCTATTGATTCCTAATCTTATCCGTAAAGGAATTAATCGTTTGAATGAGAGTAGTTTGGTCTGTAAATATTATTTCCCCTTTCATCTTAAAAATAAGATTAATGCAGTGCATACGAGAAATTGGAATTTTGTTAAAGCTGCAGTAAAAAATCAAATACCGACTATTTTTGAACGTCATTATTTTGCTGAACATCCGTTTGAAAAAGAGATTGTTAATCATCCTTATTTTCGAGTATGTGTGACTCAATCTGAGTTAACTAGACAGAGTATGATTGAGGCAGGAATGCCCCCAGAAAAAGCCATTTGGTTACATAATGGGTTTAACCAAACTTTCTTAGAAAGACAGCCAGATGAGGCTCAACAATGGCGCAAACAATTATTAAAAAATAATCGTGAAAACTTAGTAATTTATTCTGGCGCACTTTACCCTTTTAAGGGGGTTGATTTATTAATTGATGTGGCTAAACTGTTACCAACCATTCAATTTTCTATTACAGGAGGAACAGACGAACAGGTTAAATCTTATCAAGCATTAGCCCAAAGTAAACAAGTCGAAAACATTGATTTTTTAGGTTGGATTGTCCCGCGATCGCGTTTAATTAGTCTTTTTCAAGCTGCTGATATTTTAGCCCATCCTCATCTTTCTGGTAAGTCAGCGAATTTTACAAATCCTGTTAAGTTTTTCCAGTATTTAGCATCAGGAACTCCCATTGTTGCCACAGAAATTCCTCCGTTAATGTCTTTCAAAGAGACGGTACCGATGGCTGTTTGGTGTCCCCCTGATGATGCCAATATTTTCGCTCAATCTATTAAAAAAGCTTTAGAAATTTATCCAAGAGAACTAACTGGATATACAGAAAATATTAAATATGGAAAAGAATTTTCTTGGGAAAAAAGAGCCGAAAAAATTATTAATTATGTTCCAGAAATTAAACAATAGTCCTTAGCTTTCAGTCACCAATAAAGAGTCATAACTAATGACTCTATTTCTCCCTTGCTCTTTAGCTTTATAAAGGGCGATATCTGCTTGCTGAATTAATGTTTTAAGGAAAGACTGATCCTCTAGACGTAAACTAGAAACCCCACAACTCAGAGTAACATAATTGCTAGTTAAGGAACGACGATGATCAATCTTTAAAAACTTCACTTTTCTTAAGATCCTCTGAGCCACTTTTTTCGCCTCTTTGCTATCGGTTTTAGGTAAAATAATAGCAAATTCCTCTCCTCCATAACGAGCGACAAAATCACTGCTACGAATAGCAATACGAATCGCTTGAGCTACGTTTTGTAAACAGCGATCGCCGGCCGGATGGCCATAGGTATCATTATATTGTTTGAAATGATCAATATCACATAAAATTAATGAGGTTTCTCGACGAAATAACTGATTTAATAAACAGGTTTGTTCTAAGACTTTATCAAAATAGAAACGGTTAGGAATTTGAGTTAAACTATCAAAGGTGGCTAAATATTTCCATTGATCAACTATAACAATCATTGATGAGCCAACAATAGCAATCAAAGGGCTAATCGTCGGTACCCACCAACCTTGTAAAAATAGAAGATAATTACTAGCAATTAACAGTAATCCTAAAACAGAATTGCTGGCTATAAATACACTCCATTTAATAACAGTATTATATTGGAAACTATTTTTATTAAAAAGAATATAAGTCGCGAACATCCCTGTGCTTGTCCAGGTTAAAATCCATAACCATTCTAACGGCTCTGACCAAACTTTTAGTAAAGGACGATCATCTAATGCTGCACTTAAAACTTGACTAATCGCATTGGCTTGAATAATTGTCCCTGAAGTGGGATAAGAACGATCATAAGGAGTAAATAAAGAGGGTTGAATACTCGCTGCTGTCCCTCCAATTAAAACTAAGCGATCACGAAATAAATTGTCTGGATACTGTTGACTAAGAACGTCTAAAATAGAAATAGTCTGAAAACTTTTCTTACCCCCACGGTAATTAAGTAAAATCTGATAACCTCCATTATCTATATTGATATAATTACCAGAATTTTTTTTGAGAGGAAATAAGTGGGCTTTTCCAACAATGATTTCATCTTCATTTCGAGAAGACTCACTTAATCGAGGGATAATATCTTCTTCTTTTAAATAAGTTAAGGCTAAGGTGAGGCTGAAACTTAATTTTTGTCCAAATTCTTCAGAAGTTATGGATAATAAATCTCTTCGTATTTTTCCATCATTATCCAGCACCAAATCAACGAAGCCCACTTGTTCTAATTCTGATAAAATAGCAGGAGGTTTAATAGTATCCCCAATGACTTTTTCAATCCCAATTAAATTAGGAGTATTCCTAAAGACACGATTTAAGTCTTCAGTTCCAGGTGCAACGGGAAAATCTCGGAAAATATTTAAACCAATAACCTTGGGTTCTTCTTCCTTAATAATGTTAATCAGTTGAGCCAGTTGAGCATCGGAAAGGGGCCATTGTTTTAACGTAATAATATCTGATTCATCGATAGTAACAATAACAATTCTCGGATCAACTTTTTCCGTCGGCTTCAGAAAAGGAAAATCTTCTTGCGATCGCCAACGAAAGAATTGATCAAACGTTAATAATTCTAAGGGTTCTAATATGCCTGTCAAATTAGCACCAATCACCAACCCTGCTACTGTTGCAGGAATGAGTAGCATTTTTCGCCATTGATAAAATTTTTCTCCTAATAGTTTGAACATATTTTATCTTTGATGATTCGTTAATAGTGACATAGCTTAAGGTTAATTGTTGATTAAATTACCATTAAGCCTAACGATTGACTATTAACAAGTGGAGACTAAGAGACTGTTCCTAAAGAAATAATAACAACGAATTGTATAGGGTGGGCAAGGTTTTCAAGGGTGAAGTTAGTTTAGATAAGTCTTTGACTTGCCCACCTTACCGTCTTAAGACTCTATGTATAAACAGTCTCTAAGAATCAGCAACGACGGGAGGATTACTCGCAGACGGACGACGGTTAATCACCTGATCGATTAATCCATATTCTTGCGCTTCTTCTGCTGACATAAAGAAGTCCCGTTCGGTATCTTCAGCAATTTTATCTAAGGGTTGTCCGGTATGACTGGCCAAATGATTATTTAACAGTCCCTTAAGATACAGAATTTCCTTGGCCTGAATTTCGATATCTGTGGCTTGTCCCTGCGCTCCACCCAGAGGTTGGTGAATCATAATACGAGAGTTGGGAAGACTCATGCGCTTGCCTTTCGTCCCTGCGCTGAGGAGAAAGGCTCCCATACTCGCTGCTAAGCCAATACAAATGGTACAGACATCTGGACGGATTTGATTCATGGTATCAAAAATCCCTAATCCAGCCGACACAGAGCCTCCAGGAGAGTTGATATAGAGGTAAATGTCTTTGTCAGGATCTTCGGCTTCGAGGAATAACAACTGCGCGACGATTAAATTAGAATTTTCGTCTCTTACCTCTTGTCCCAGAAAGACAATACGTTCCCTTAAGAGACGGGAATAGATATCAAAGGCGCGTTCACCACGGCCAGAGGTTTCAATAACGGTTGGAATCATGGAGTCTCTATCTTTTTTGTTGTTATTTTTGATTTTAGCTCAATGCCGAAAAACCACTCATGTTTTGGCTGTTTTCGCGTCAGGGTACTTACACTTACGTTGATTACTATCTCAACCCATATTTAATTGTTTTTGTCAAGAGCAGCTTAATATCCAGTTACACTAATTGAGTACAGATGCTCAAATTTTTCTCTATTTTTTGGTTAATCGTGGGTTTTAGGGTCTTCTCTGATGGCTTCAGTCACGCAAAATTGGGAATATTGGCTTATTTTTTAAAAGTAGACACACTGGCTACAGATTTTTAATCTCGTCTATCATACCACAACCCAGTAAACTCGTTGCTTATTGCTAATAATTCTCACACATTGCGTTCTGTAAAGAGAGGCAAATATTTTTATTTTGTTTCTTATTTCAATTTTTGATAAGTTTTACTAATAACTAGGAGCCATTTTCTTGACTTATTCATCAATGTAGGATAGATAATGCTAATTCAAACACTGGTTATTTCAGATAATTATGATCATCTCTGGTAAAGATAAAAATAGGGTCAAACAGTCCTTAAATATTGCGCCCTATTTATTTTTATTTCCTGCGTTATTCTTGTTGCTGGTGACTGTTTTTATTCCTGCCATTCAAGCCTTTTCATTAAGCTTTACTGAATATAGTTATGATATCACCCAACCCCCAGAATGGGTCGGGTTAAAAAATTTCCAAAGACTCCTCAGCGATTCCGTGTTTTGGCTAACTTTAACCAACACCATTTTATATCTAATTGGAGTGGTTCCTTTATTGGTAATTTTACCGTTATTATTAGCCATTTTAGTTAACAATAAACTCAAAGGAATTAGTTGGTTTCGATTAGCTTTTTATGTTCCTGTTGTTATTTCGATGGTTGTCGCTGGAATTGCTTGGAAAGCGTTGTATAGTTCTAATGGTTTATTTAACCAAATATTAGAAAAATTTGGCTTCAGTGAAGGGATTCCTTGGTTAACCAGTCCCCAATTAGCAATATGGAGTGTCATGTTAGTAACCATTTGGAAAGGATTAGGTTATTATATGGTCATTTATTTAGCAGGATTACAAGGAATTCCAGGAGAATTATACGAAGCAGCAGCCATTGATGGTTCCGATGGTTGGCGGAAACATTGGGACATTACCATTCCTTTAATGCGTCCTTATTTATTATTAGTTGCGGTTATTTCTTCCATTGCTGCTACAAAAGTATTTGAAGAAGTATATATTATGACCCAAGGAGGTCCCTTAAATCGCTCTAAAACTATCGTTTACTATGTTTACGAAAGAGCGTTTGAAGATTTAGATATTAACTATGCTTGTACCATCGGATTAATTCTCTTTTTAATTATTTTAATTCTGTCATTTATCAATTTAAAAATCTCTAAAAATCCCACACTTTAGAGATAATTAAACAATAAAATCGTAAGCGGTAGGGGGAGCAAATCAGAAAGTCACCTAAAACCATTATAATATTTTTGATCCGGCAATTAGGCTTCAGTTATGATAATAGTAGGAGGATTTAACACGGTTAAATCCCTACGAAAGTCTATTTGTAGGGACATAATACTATTATGTCCTCATCGGTTCTCATTTCTCATAGATGATTACTGGTAGCTATATTTGCTCTCTCTATTACTCAATTATGAAAACATTAATCGAACAATGGCCAAAAGCGGAGCTACATATACATATAGAAGGCTCCTTAGAACCAGAATTAATGTTTAAATTAGCACAACGTAATCACATAAAATTAGCGTTTAACTCTGTAGAAGAAGCGAAACAAGCTTATCAATTTAATGATCTTCAATCCTTTTTAAATATTTATTATCAAGGGGCAAATGTTCTTTGTTGTGAAGAGGATTTTTATGAATTGACCTGGAACTATTTACAAAAAGCAAAAGAACAAAATATTTGTCATACAGAGATATTTTTTGACCCTCAAACCCATACTAATAGACAAGTGCCATTTAGAGCCATTATCACAGGAATCAGTGAAGCATTAAAAGCAGGGAAAAAACAACTAGGAATTTCCAGTCATTTAATACTTTGTTTCTTAAGAGATTTAAGTGTAGAGTCAGCCTTTGAAACCTTAGAAGATGCCATCAAATATGGTGATCAAATAAAAGCCATTGGTTTAGATTCTGCTGAAAAAAATAACCCACCTTCTAAATTTAAACCCGTTTTTGATAAAGCCAGAGCAGAAGGATTTTTAACCGTTGCTCATGCAGGAGAAGAAGGAGATGCTGATTATATTTGGCAAGCCATTAATCTCTTAAAAGTCTCTAGAATTGATCATGGAGTCCATTGCATTGACGATCCTCAATTAGTTAACTATTTAGCTGATCAACAAATACCGTTAACTGTTTGTCCCTTGTCTAATGTTAAACTAAAAGTCTTTAATTCCCTAGAAGAACATAACCTAAAGCTTCTTTTAGATCAAGGATTATGTATCACCATTAATTCCGATGATCCTGCCTATTTTGGAGGTTATCTAAACGAAAATTTTATGGCTATTACTCAAGCTCTTAAGTTAACAGAGGATGATCTTAAAAAGATGATCAATAATTCTTTTAAAGCCTCATTTATCGATTCAAAAGAGAAAGAAAGATTATATATTCAATAAGAGAAAGCTAACTCATTCATTCGTTTCTTTTTTAATCACAGAAGGAACCGGATCATAGCCTCCTGGATGAAAAGGATGACAGCGTAAAATCCGTTTTAACCCTAAAAAACTTCCTTGTAATGCCCCAAATTTCTCGATCGCTTCTAAAGTATATTGAGAACAAGTTGGTCGAAAACGACAACTAGGAGGAAATAAAGGAGAAATCAACTTTCGATAGACTTTAATTAATAGAATTAGAATTTTTTTCATCAATCCTCGTAAAAATAACATTGACCAGAACAGTCCCCTTTAATTTATAATAAGACAAGACCATTATTATCGAGTAGTTCTAACTAAAAACGTCGTCATGACTTTTTTATAGGGTAAGACCATCTATGCCAACCATCGATATATTGGGAGTTCCTCATGCTTATGAGCTAACGTCTCCATCTTCCAAACCCTCAACCCCCGTTTTAATTTTTATTCATGGCTGGCTATTGAGCCGTCAATATTGGCTTCCTTTAATTAATCAGTTATCTCCAGATTATCCTTGTCTCACCTACGATCTCAGAGGTTTTGGAGAATCTCAACCCATCACTAATTGCTTATCAAAAAAATATAATACTTCATCCCCTTATACCTTAGAAGCGTATGCTCAAGATTTAATTATTTTACTCGAAAAATTAGACATTCAACGAGGTTGGTTAATTGGTCATTCTTTGGGAGGAAGTATTGCCTTATGGGGGGCTGAACTTTCTCCTGCAAAAATACAAGGGGTTGTTTGTTTAAATGCAGGGGGAGGTATTTACTTAAAAGAGGAATTTGAGCGATTCCGTTTGGCTGGAAAACAGTTGGTTAAATATCGTCCCTCTTGGCTATGTAATATCCCGTTAATCGATATTCTTTTCTCAAGAATGATGGTTGCCAGTCCGATTGATCGACAATGGGGTAAACAACGGGTTATGGATTTAATGCGAGCCGACTCAGACGCAGCCCTAGGTTCACTGTTAGATTCTACCACGGAAGCAGAAGTTCATCTATTACCGCAAATTGTCTCCCGTTTGGCTCAACCCGTTTACTTTTTTTCGGGGGATAAAGATAGGGTAATGGAACCTCAATATGTTCGTTATTTAGCCAGTTTTCATGAACTTTTTCAGTATCAAGGAAATAATGTTATTGATCTTCCGAATTGTGGTCATTTATCCATGGTAGAACAACCCGAATTATTAGGGGAAAAAATGCTTAAAATTCTGATGACTCATGAAGTTTAATAAAGTACCAAAAAAGAGAGTCAAGGATATGTTTCCTTAACTCCCTCTTAAATTAATTAAACGATAATCCGTTTACAACAAAACGAATGTTTAGCCTTTTGCTTCGGTACGGGTTGTTACGTCACCCACCTTAGCAAATAGACCCCATTCTACCTGTTCCTCTAGATCGGGATCAATACCAGCAAATACGTCACGGTACAGAGTCCGAGAACCATGCCAGATATGACCGAAGAAGAAGAGAAGGGCAAACACTGCGTGTCCGAAGGTAAACCAACCTCTGGGACTGGTGCGGAATACCCCGTCAGACCCCAAGGTTTCACGGTCGAAGGCAAAAGGCTCACCTAACTGCGCTTTACGAGCAAACTGCTTCACATCAGCAGCATTGGTGAAGGTTTGACCATCTAACGCACCACCGTAAAGGGTAGCCGTTACACCGCTTTGCTCAATACTGAGTTTAGACTCAGCCCGACGGAAGGGAATGTCAGCCCGGACAATACCATCAGCATCGGTTAAGACGATGGGGAAGGTTTCAAAGAAGTTAGGCATCCGACGAACGGTTAACACACGACCCTCGCTGTCCTTGAACACAGGGTGTCCTAACCATTCTTGAGCGATACCGTCACCACTATCCATCGCACCGGTACGGAATAAACCCCCTTTGGCGGGGCTATTGCCTACGTAGTCGTAGAAGGCTAATTTTTCGGGAATTTTTGACCAAGCTTCCGATAAGCTATCACCGGCGGCCACATTGGTTTCTACACGACGCTGGATTTCTTGTTGGAAATAACTATTATCCCATTGATAACGAGTCGGTCCAAACAATTCGATGGGGGTCGTCGCGTTACCGTACCACATAGTTCCAGCCACTACGAAAGCAGCGAAGAATACAGCCGCAATACTACTGGATAATACAGTTTCGATATTACCCATTCTCAGGGCTTTGTAGAGGCGTTCTGGTGGTCTTACCGTTAAGTGGAAGAGACCAGCAATAATCCCTACAATACCGGCTGCAATGTGGTGAGCGACCACCCCTCCAGGGTTAAACGGGTTAAACCCAGCCGGCCCCCATTCCGGGGCTACCGGTTGGACGTGACCCGTCAAACCGTAGGGGTCAGATACCCACATTCCCGGTCCCCAAAGTCCGGTGAGGTGGAAAGCACCAAAACCGAAGCAAAGAAGTCCAGATAAGAATAAATGAATCCCAAACATTTTGGGAAGATCAAGGGCGGGTTCCCCTGTACGAGCATCGATAAATAGCTCTAAGTCCCAGAATACCCAGTGCCAAACAGCAGCTAGGAATAAAAGACCAGATAAAACAATGTGAGCCGCAGCAACACCTTCAAAAGACCAGAAACCAGGGTTTACGCCGGTTTCTCCGGTGACACTCCAGCCACCCCAAGATCCGGTTACCCCTAAACGGGCCATGAAGGGAAGTACGAACATCCCTTGTCGCCACATGGGGTTAAGGACGGGATCACTGGGATCAAAAATAGCTAACTCATAAAGAGCCATAGAACCGGCCCAACCCGCTACTAGGGCAGTGTGCATTAAATGGACGGAAATTAAGCGTCCTGGGTCATTCAGAACAACTGTGTGAACTCGATACCAAGGTAGTCCCATTGACTACGCTCCTCCTGTTGAGAATATGTCTACTTCGACGTTTTTTTCTTATTGGTGTTAAGGTTACATGACTTGTGTTCTGCGATCGCTGTCGAACAACTTTCGCAACCCAAAAGTCAGCTAACCTACATTATGCCAAGAAAATGAAATTTATTTAAAGAAGTGTAACTATTGTTAGTCTCGATTGCAAGTTTTTCAGTCTGCTGTCGTAGAGCGTGCATTGTTTAAATGAGTAAGATTCCTCATCCCCACCCCTTTGCTCAATTTTGTGAGAGAATACGTAACTAAATAGGGGTTGTCTCTTTCAATGTAATGGTTTTTTGGAAACGATTGTTTAATAATACGGATACATCAAATACTGACCAAAAGTCCCCGTTGAAAGGGGAACCGGTCAACTTACAGGGCCACGCAGATGGCCAAACTCGCATATTTTTTACCAGAGAAAGAGAAATTGATCTCTACGAACTCGAAGAATTATGCGACGCGGTAGGATGGGCCCGTCGTCCCCTACGGAAAGTTAAACGCGCACTCACTTACAGTTTTATGGTAGTGTCAGCCTGGGAAGTCAAAGGCAACCGCAAACGTCTCATTGGGTTTGCTCGCGCTACCTCTGATCATGCCTTTAATGCCACTATTTGGGATGTGGTCATTCACCCCAGATTCCAAAGTAAGGGATTGGGAAAAGGGATGATGAAATATATGATTCGTCAGTTAAGAAACGAAGATATTAGCAATATCACCCTGTTTGCTGATCCCGACGTGGTAGACTTTTACCGTCGTTTGGGATTTGTCCTGGACCCCGAAGGAATTAAAGGAATGTTTTGGTATCCTGATTAGAACAGTTTGGGTTATAATGGGGAAGAAACGTTACGGGATGTAGCGCAGCTTGGTAGCGCGCCTGCTTTGGGAGCAGGATGTCGTAGGTTCAAATCCTGCCATCCCGATTAAGCCCCTTGTAGGGGGAATTATAGAATTTTAAGAACTCTTAATGGAAATAAGCGTCATAATTCTATAGAAGCGTGTACCATAGTATGAAACCAGATGAAAAATCCAACTGATGGTTCATCCTCTCTTCATCTGTCATGGTTGGCTAACGTAAACTGCTTTATAAATTCCCGTTTGACATCGATAAAATCCTATGAATAACATCATAAAATACTTGTGCCGTTATCAATCACTATTATTGGGCGGAACCCTGGCAACCATTTCTTTCCAGACCTTAGTCCTTCCTGTCAATAGTGCGCCACAACCAGAGGTGTTAGAAGATAATCCCAAAGCGATTGTGGATGAAATGTGGCAAATCGTAAATAATGAATTTGTCAATTACGATTTTAATCGGGTTGATTGGCAAGAAAAACGGCGAGAATTATTGTCTCAGGATTACGCGAGTCCCAAACAAGCTTATAAAGCCATTCGTGAAGCTCTCGAAGACTTGGGCGACCCTTATACCCGTTTTTTGCCTCCCACTGAATTCTCTATGTTAACCAGTCAAACCACTGGAGAAGTGTCGGGAATTGGGGTCAGATTAGCTATTGATAAGCGAACCAGTGAAATTTATGTGATAGAAGCAGTGAAAAACTCCCCCGCCATGAAAGCAGGATTAAAACGGGGCGATCGCCTGATTCGCATCAACGGCAAACCCACCGCTTTAATGACCATAGAACAGGCACAAGAAGCCATCAATGGAGAATTGGGAACCCAAGTCAGTTTACAACTCTCACGACGGGAAAAAGGGGTGTTCCAGGTCACCTTAGAACGGGCGCAAATTGAGATTCCGGCTGTAACCTATCATTTAGAAGAAGAGGGACAACATCGGATTGGCTACATCAAACTCGATGAGTTTAGTTCCCATGCTACCGAACAAATGAAACTGGCCATCGAAGACTTAGGAAAGCAGCAAGTTTCTGGGTATGTTCTCGACTTACGGGGTAACCCGGGTGGGTTACTGTTTGCTAGTGTGGATATTGCCCGTCTCTGGTTACAAAAAGGAGAAATTGTCAGCACCATTGACCGCAAAGGGGGCGATCGCCATTTCACGGCTAACGGCACCTCTTTAACAGATTTACCCCTGGTGGTTTTGGTGAATGAATGGTCAGCTAGTGCCAGCGAAATTTTAGCCGGCGCACTCAAAGAAAACGGAAGAGCGACGGTAGTTGGGACAACAACTTACGGGAAAGGTACAGTTCAGTCTGTTCATAATCTTTCCGATGGTTCAGGGTTAGCGGTAACCATCGCCCGTTATTATCCCCCCAGTGGCACCGATATTAACCATAAAGGCATTAGCCCTAATGTTTATTTAGAATTGACCCTGGAGCAACAAGCTCGCCTTAAAAGCGATCCTACCCTCATGGGAACCGATGCCGATCCCCAATACACTCGTGCTATTTCTATTCTTAAGGGTCGTAGTCAACCCATTTCTACCCCCGCGACTCCTCAACCCGTTGGTTTACGTTGGGAAGAGTTAGAAGAAACCATTAAAGATCCTGATCCCCGTTGGCAAAGAATGCAGGAAACGGTTAATTAGTTAAGACTGGGAGAGGGGGAGACTGGGAGCAGAGGGAGCAGGGGGAGCAGGGGGAGCAGAGGGAGCAGAGGGAGCAGGGGGAGCAGAGGGAGCAGGGGGAGCAGAGGGAGCAGAGGGAGCAGAGGGAGCAGGGGAAGCAGAGGGAGCAGGGGGAGACTAGGAGAAATCATTGATATATATTCCCCCCGTCACCTTATGACTTCCCACACACTCCGAACTCCGAACTCCGAACTCCGAACTCACCCAAATTGTTTTTCGATCTCAATTTCAAGATCAAACAACATTTGTAGAGATTGTAAACATCGCTGTCTTGCTTCTATGTCTTGTTGGGCCCGTAATTGCACCATTGGTTCGTGTAATATCTTATTAACAATACCTCTCGTCAAAGCTTCAATCACTTCTTGATGCTTCTCAGCAAACTCCGTTCCCAGACGAGATAATGCTTTTTCTAACTCTTGTTCGCGAATCCCTTCAACCTTCGTTCTTAAACAGCTAATGGTGGGGACGGTTTCTAAGGAACGCCACCACAGTTCAAAGGCTTCCACTTCCTCTTCTAGTAACCCTTCCGCCTCTAGGGCCATTTGACGACGACTGGCATGATTTTGAGCCACCACCGCCTTTAAATCATCCACATTATAAGCTTGTATGATATCCATCTCTTGGACATTTGTCGCCACATTGCGAGGCACAGAAATGTCAAATAACATCAATCCCTGTTCTACTGAAACGACTTCTTTGAGGTTATCGTGATGTAGAATTGGCTCAGTTGCTCCGGTGCTAGTAAAAACCATGTGAGAGTTGCCCACCACCGTCATCATCTCATCCAGGGAAACCAACGTTAACTCAGCTTGAGGGAATTTTTTGGCCAACTCCTCAGCGCGACGTTGAGAACGGTTAACAATGGTGATAGAAGTTGCTCCCTTGGCCAATAGATGCTTAACCAGTAAGCAAGCCATTTTCCCGGCACCGATGATGCTAATGTTGCGGGTTCCGAGATCATCCACTTTAGTTACCGCTAATTCTACGGCCGCCGAACTGATAGATACCGCACCAGTACCGATATTGGTTTCGCTACGAACTCGTTTTCCAGCAGTGATGGCTTGTTTAAACAGGCGATCGAGTAAACGACCAATGCCTTTATACTTTTGGGATAATTTATGAGTGGTTTTCACCTGGGCTAAAATTTGCCCTTCCCCTAAGACCAAACTTTCTAACCCGGCGGCCACTCGTAACAGGTGACGCACCGCATCTTGATGGAGCAAGGTAAATAAATAGCGACGAAGATAGCTTAAGGGGATGTGACCAATTTCTGAGAGGAATTGGGTGATTTCCACCACTCCCTTTTCTGTGTCTGTCACCACCGCATAAATTTCTAGACGGTTACAGGTACTAATGACAGCCACTTCTTCAATGTGGGGATAACCCTTGAGATGGGTTAAGGCTTCTTCGATTTTAGCCTCTTGGATACTTAACTTTTCTCGGATTTCAACTGGGGCGGTTTTGTGACTGAGGCCCACCACTGCAATGTTCATAAGTTCTCCTACAAGGGTTTAAGCTTGCGTTAATCGAAAATAAAATAAGTGCTACTGTTTCTAATTTTTGCAATTTAGACCCAAATTGCCCCAATCACAAATACTTTGACAAGAATCTTTATAAAACTTTAAAAAAGCAACGTCACCAGAAAGATAGGATTTGAACACTTGCCACTTCGACTTTGCTCAGTGCAAGCTTTTACGGCAAAATGTTTTTAAATCGGGGCATAAATCCCCGTTATAAAATCAACTCCTGGTCGCTAGAGCCGGAACTTCGCTGTGGAACTTCTGACTTCTAACTTCTGACTTCTGACTTCGTTAATCTGGGGCAGTGACACTAGGTCATAAGAGTGTTTCTAGTCTCTCATCTTTTATCTTGATTATGCCTATTTTCGATCAATATCTTAACGTTCTGGGGGTGAGGAGATAAGGAAAAGTAAGCTCCTTATCTCATCTCATGTTGTGATCAATGGAGTTTTCAAGGGAGACAACAGAGTAATCTCCCTTGTCGGAACGTATTATTTAAGTTCGATATACTTAGGTTGTTCCTGAATGTGGATAGTATCCACGAAACGGGCTGTCTTAGATTGACTGGAGATAACCAAACTTTGAGTTCTGGCTCCACCGTGGAAGAAGCGAACCCCTTCCATTAAGGTTCCAGGAGTAATCCCACAAGCAGCAAACAGTACCGTGTCACCACTGGCTAACTCACTATCGGTATAAACGCGATCGGGATCTTCGATACCCATTTCTTTGAGACGATCAAGATTACCTTGTTTACTTTCCCCAATTAATCCCGTTTTGACAATTTCAGGATCGTAGATAAGTTGTCCTTGGAAATGACCCCCTAAACAGCGCATCGCAGCAGCAGAAATGACCCCTTCAGGAGCAGCCCCGATACCCATTAAAGCGTGGATATTGGTTCCAGCAAACCCACAGGAAATAGCAGCCGAAACGTCTCCATCGCTGATGAGACGAACCCGCGCTCCTGCGTCACGAATTTCTTGAATTAATTCTTTGTGACGAGGACGGTCCATCACCACAACCACTAATTCTTCAACGTTACGATCTAAACATTCCCCTAAAATTTTGAGGTTTTCAGTGGCTGACTTGTTAATATCCACTTTACCCTTAGCTGCAGGAGGAGCAGCTAATTTTTTCATATAGAAGTCAGGCGCAGCAAATAAACCGCCTTTTTCGGAGATGGCTAACACAGCCATAGAACCGTTTTGTCCGTAAGCAACCAGGTTCGTTCCTTCGCAGGGGTCAACAGCGATATCAATTTCAATTAATTCTTCGGGGTTACAAAAAGCCTTCGCATCTTCGCGGGTACAAATACCCACTTCTTCGCCAATATAGAGCATGGGAGCGTCATCCCGTTCCCCTTCTCCAATGACGATGCGACCACGCATATGAATCTTGTTCATTCTTTCGCGCATGGCTTCTACTGCGACTTGGTCAGCAGTATTTTTTTCGCCTTTACCCATCCATTTTGCCGAAGCAATGGCCGCTTGTTCAACGACCTCAATAATTTCTAAACCTAGTGTGCTTTCCAAGGTATGTCCTCCCTTATCTGCTTATCTTATGTTCTCGGGCGTGGTCTTAAATTTAAACCTTAGTCAAAAGTCTATCAGAGTTCGGGGATCTCATTACAATTTTTCTCAGAATTAACGCTTTACATTTTTGCCAGAATTTTCTTGATTTTAAGCATTTATCCTTAAAAGCTGTCCCTAAATGTTTTCTTAATTATTTTCAAGTACCTAATATGAAATCCTATTGATACAGCCAATGGAAAACTGCTATGAGATCACCCCTAACTCAGAATCGGTATCAGTCATTGCCGGTCAAATTTAATTATCTCGCTTGGACTGGAATGACATTGATCGGGTTTTTGTGTAGTTTGCTTTGGATCGAAATTGGTGAAGTTCCCGATTTAGATATATTTCAAGCAATGGTTGGTGCAACGATTATTGGCTGCTTTCAAGCCTTAATTTTAAGTCGCTTTTTGCCTCATGCTTGGTTATGGATCTTATGTACATTCATGGCTTGGAGTTGGATGGGGGCCAGTAGTTTAGGGGTTATGGGTTGGTTTGCACCACGAACTCATTTGATCCAAGTACGTTTAACTACAGGATTGATATTAGGAGCAATAACAGGAATATGGGTGGGATGTTGGCAATGTTTCGTGTTAAAGCCCATTTTATCTAAAAGTTATCTTTGGATTTTTGTGAGTGGCATTAGTTGGTCTTTAGCATTATCAATGGGATGGATAGTAGGAGAAATATTGTACTCAACGACGCATCTTTTTTTGGGAGAAGTTATCGGATTAGCAGTGGTGTGGACCTTAGTAGGAGGGCAAACAGGAATGGCTTTAAGTTATTTATTACCTAAATAACTAATGAGGATCATAAAAACGATTTAAAATAGTGTTTTGTTTACAATAGTTTGCTAAAGTAACTACTAAGCCTATCACTCATCCATTACCCACAAACAAGCGAAACTAACGATCTATGCCAGGTGACTACTACGATATTCTTGGGGTTGACCGTAACGCCAGTAAAGAAGACTTAAAAAAAGCCTATCGCCGTCTTGCGCGAAAATATCACCCTGATGTTAACAAAGAACCAGGGGCAGAAGAACGATTCAAAGAAATTAACCGCGCCTACGAAGTGCTATCTGAACCCGAAACCCGTAGTCGTTACGATCAGTTTGGAGAAGCAGGGGTCAGTGGTGCCGGAGGTTTCAATTACGGCGATATGGGAGATATGGGCGGTTTTGCCGATATTTTTGAAACCATATTTAGTGGTTTTGGGGGCGGTATGGGAACCGGCGGAACCCGTCGTCGTACTGGACCAACCAAAGGAGATGATTTACGCCTCGATCTCAAATTAGATTTCCGTGAAGCGGTTTTCGGTGGAGAAAAAGAAATTCGTATCCCCCATCTAGAAACCTGTCAAGTCTGTAAAGGAGATGGGGCCAAACCAGGAACTGGGGCAAAAACCTGTTCCACTTGTAACGGTCAAGGCCAAGTTCGTCGCGCCACCCGTACCCCTTTCGGTAGTTTTGCTCAAGTCTCTACCTGTCCCGCTTGTAACGGTCAAGGTCAAGTGATCGAAGAAAAATGCGAGGTCTGTAACGGTGCCGGACGCAGACAAGTGACAGAGAAGGTAAAAATTACCATCCCGGCTGGGGTTGACGATGGAACCCGTCTCAGAGTCTCTCGCAAAGGCGATGCGGGGTTACGAGGGGGTCCGCCAGGGGATCTCTATGTTTACTTGTACGTTGAACCGGACAAGGTCTTTACCCGAGACAAAATGAACATCCTCTCGGAGATCACCATTAGCTATCTCCAAGCTATTTTAGGATGTACCGTCACCGTAGATACAGTGGACGGGGAACAGGAGTTAACCATACCCGCCGGTACCCAACCCAATACAGTCCTAACTCTGGAAAATTTAGGGGTTCCTAAACTGGGTAACGATGCCATTCGAGGGGATCATCTTATTACAGTGAAAGTGGATATTCCTACCCGTATCAATGCCGAAGAACGGGAACTCCTAGAAAAATTAGCCCATATTAAGGGTCAAAGTCACGGCAAAGGCGGCTTAGAAGGGTTTTTAGGGAGTCTATTTCACAAATGAACCCTTCAACCTCTGATGTATCTTTATTAGACCTACGGGGAACCCCTTGCCCCATTAATTTCGTTCGCACTAAATTAAAATTAGAGCAAATGTCTCCTGGTTCCCTTCTAGAAGTATGGTTAGACCCTGGCGAACCCATTGAACAGGTTCCTGATAGTCTAACGATGGAAGGGTATCAGGTGGAAACCATTGATGATCGTCAGGGGTTTTTCTCTCTAAAAGTTCGTCGTCCTTAATAGGGAAGGTCAAACATTCTCCCTTATCCCGTGCATGATCTAACCTTGCCAAACCTCTCTACCACTAATACTGTCTCAGACATTCTGGGGACAGTCATAGCAGTCCAGGCTAATTTTTATCATGTCCGTTTAGATCAACCCCTAGAAGGCTATAATAACGCTTTTATATCTTATTTATTGTGTACGCGACGTACCCGTTTAAAGAAAATTGGTCAAACGGTGATGGTGGGCGATCGCGTTATTGTTGAAGAACCGGACTATCAAGATGCAAGGGGAGCGATCGCTCAAGTCTTACCCCGAAAAACGGAGTTATCCCGTCCTCCTGTAGCTAATGCAGAGCAAATTCTCCTCATTTTTGCTTTAGATGAACCTCCTTTAGAACCTTGGCAACTGAGTCGTTTTTTGGTCAAAGCTGAGTCCACCGAGATTCCTTTTCTCTTATGTCTTAATAAAGTTGATTTATTAACCTCCAGCCAACAAAAAACATGGCAGGAACGCTTAGAAAAATGGGGCTACAACCCTTTATTTATTAGTGTTATGACTTCTCAGGGGTTAACAGAACTAAAAGACAGTTTAAAGGACAAAATTACCATTTTAGCTGGACCATCTGGAGTCGGTAAATCTAGTTTAATTAATACTTTAATTCCGCAGGTTGAACAACGAGTAAATTCTGTTTCAGGAAAGCTACAAAAAGGTAGACATACCACTCGTCATGTAGAATTATTTGAGTTACCTGAAGGGGGTTTATTGGCCGATACGCCTGGGTTTAATCAGCCTCATTTAGATTGTTCTCCTGCTCAATTAATTTACTATTTTCCTGAAGCTCGACAACAGTTAGAACAGGGAAATTGTCAGTTTAGTGATTGTTTTCATCGCGGAGAACCCAATTGTGTTGTTGATGAAAATTGGGAAAGATATGAACATTATTTAACCTTTTTAGAAGAAGCGATCGCTCAACAAGAAGCGACTCAACAAATGGCGGATCAAGAATCAACGGTTAAAGTGAAAATGAACGCATCGGGACAAGAGTATTATGAACCGAAATTAGAAACTAAAAAATATCGCCGAACCTCTCGGCGACAAAAACATCAAAACCTACAAGATTTATATGAAAATCAAAGTTTAGAAGAGTTAGAAGAACTTGAAGATGATTTAGATGTTTAAGATATGAGGTAGGGTTAAATTAGAATTATAATCTATCTATTTCTTAGAACAATCTACTACTTTTTTAACAGTAGATGCTATTACGTGTGTCATGTCCACATAACCTTGACCTTGAATAACTTTTAAAGAATAAGTATCACTATAAAGTTTATAAGGTAAATAACCATAAGGAATCTTGGTTAAAGGGGTATTTTTTGTCTTTTGATAATGTTTTTTATTATGTTCTTCGTCTCCAGGATAGAGATAATAATAGTCTTCCCATTTTAATTTTTCTCTAAATTTTTCACTAAACTTTTCAGTATTGATGTCTGTATTTCCTGTAAAATTAGAATCTAATGGTTTTAACATAGCTCTTTGTGCAGTAAATCCTAAACGATTTTCACTATATTGAGTCCATAACTTATCAATTTTCAAAAGGTCTTCACAGGGAATTTCACTAACTATAATTGGCCGATGAAACTGATTCAAATTTAAAAATCTTTCAACTTCATATAATGGAGGTCTAGATCGGTTCGTAATGTTTTGCATTAACATACTCGTTTCATAATCGGCTCCTTCCCAGTCTTGAATACTTAATAACTTTTCCAAGTTAGCATAATTTATATCTTTTGGCTGGTTGGATCTATAAATTTTCAAAGCAATGAATATTAAACAGAGGATTATCAATGATGGAGACAATCGTTTAGTTACTATTAAAAATATTTGCTTTCTCATATCCTAAATATCAAGAAATTATGGTAGATCATAACTTATTCTAATTAAAATATCATGAGAATATTAATAACTTAGAAATTAGATGATCATTACCATAAAATTGAGTTGATACAATCAATTTATCTGATTACTGCTTCACCTAATTCATCAAGTCGGGCTAAAACTTCTTGACTATGAATTGCTGGTCTAACCCCTAAAAATTTTTCTCTTAAAATCCCATCAGGATCAATTAAATAGGTATGACGTAAGGACATTCCTGTTAAAAAAGATCCGTAGGTTTTACTCACTTCTCCTGTGGTATCTGCTAATAAGGGAAATTTTAAACCCTCTGCATCACAAAACTCTCGATGAGAGTCAACATCATCCACACTTACCCCTAAAATTTGGGTATTTTTCGCCTCATATTTCGGTAAATCTTGTTGAAAACGTTTCGCTTCCAAGGTACAACCTGGGGTAAAATCTTGAGGATAGAAATATAATACTACCCACTTTCCTTGATAATCAGATAGAGATATTTCTCCGTCTCCTGTATTGGTTGGTAAGGTAAAATTAGGTGCCGGTTCGTTTAAAGGGGGTTGGGGTCCTCCTAACGCTAATGCAGGGGTTTGAGTCCCACACAACATAACAGCGATCGCTAATAATATAGCTAAAATTTGACGGCGTAACATAACACTGCTCTACTTCTTGAATTACTACTTTACATAAGTTTACAATAAATCAAGCTATCATAGAATAATATTTAAAAAATCATAGTGTATTACACAAATAATAGTAAAGGCAGATGAATGGACAACACAACCAAGCTTATCTAAATCTTATTAATCAATTATTATTCTGTAATGGAGGAGATGCAACCCAAATTTTAAGAATTTTAATCCAAAATATAGATAAAATAGATAATAATTTGCTCAATGCCTTAGATAATTGGCAAGAAAATCATTTTCTTGATGTTGATAATAATCAAGCTATATCTGACGCTAATGCGATTTTGGATTTTAGTAATTCAATTAAGAATTTTCCTTTGGGTGATATTGCTACGAATAAAGAACT
>JASJDN010000059.1 GCA_030065205.1 Crocosphaera sp. | reverse complement strand
GTCAGGCTTTCGCCCATTGCGGAAAATTCCCCACTGCTGCCTCCCGTAGGAGTCTGGGCCGTGTCTCAGTCCCAGTGTGGCTGCTCATCCTCTCAGACCAGCTACTGATCGTTGCCTTGGTAAGCTCTTACCCCACCAACTAGCTAATCAGACGCGAACTCCTCTCCAGGCAAAAAATATTTCACCTCTCGGCACATTGGGTATTAGCAGTCGTTTCCAACTGTTGTCCCCATCCTGAAGGCAGATTCTCACGCGTTACTCACCCGTCCGCCACTAAGTCCGAAGACTTCGTTCGACTTGCATGTGTTAGGCATACCGCCAGCGTTCATCCTGAGCCAGGATCAAACTCTCCATGGTGTTTGATTGACTCGAAAGCCCTGTTCTTGACGAATCAAAAACAGAAGCTTGATTGACTTTTTTCTAATGTTTCCTAGACAACTAGGAACAAATAGAATATAATTGTTTCAATTAACAAGGGCTGTGTTTTTTATCAGCTTTCAAACTATAGAATTTTCCAGGTTCGGGGCGCGTCGTCGGCGTGTCGCTCTCAACCGCGCATTTACAAATATAACCAAACCAACTTGGAATGTCAACCCTTTTTTCATTTTTTTTCTGAAATAACTTTTTGCTTTCTTTGAAATCCACTCTATGCAACGGTTTCAGGAGAAAAACTTTTTTTGACTCCTTGGGTTCATCACTACTTTTTTCGCATATCTTTGGGATGGTGGGTTACGACGGATTATTAGGTTCTGGTAAAAATTGAATTTATAGCCGTCTAACCCACCCTACTATCTACAATTTAGGATTTAAAGATAGAGTATATTGATAGCCAGCAACCGTGGTGATAGTTTGAGTAACACCTCCATAGGGAGGGCTATCAGTATAACGTGCTAACTCAATTATTATGGATGGTCTGTAGCAGCGATCGCTTGAGAAAAGTCCTCAAAAAGCGGATGCAACCCCGGCGAGGAAACCTCGCCTAGGGAACGCGCACCAAGCAAAGGGGTGGCGTTGGAAGAGGACAAGATATCAACAACCTTCCCCCCTGACCTCAAGCAAAAACAAGCCAAAAAAGCTGATTTAGAAGGGCTGTTATTTATCTTGCAGAGTATATTCATGGGACGATGAGGACAACAAATCAAGAAACAATCAACAGTCAAGGTGAGAGTCAACAATTAGAATTATTCAACACTTCTAAGCCATTAGAATTAAATTTTATTCAAACAAAATTTACGTTCATTGATTTTTTTGCTGGTATTGGAGGCTTTCGTATTCCTTTGGAAAAGTTAGGGGGAAAATGTTTAGGGTATTCAGAAATTGATAGAGAAGCAATTAAAGTTTATCAGCGCAATTTTATTAGTTATAATAATTCAGAAGAAATTAACTTAGGGCATATTTCTCAGATTAATGATTTACCGAAAAATATTGATTTATTTGTGGGGGGAGTTCCTTGTCAACCTTGGTCTGTTGAAGGAAAATTAAAAGGATTTAATGACCCTAGGGGTCAACTGTGGTTTGATGTAATTCGATTAGCAAAAAAGTATCAACCGAAAGCTTTTATTTTTGAAAATGTTAAGGGATTAACAACAGGTAAAAATAAGGATAAATTAGAATATTTAGTCAATCAATTTGAAGATATTAATTATATTGTTAATCAGAAGAATTAATTGTCTTTTTTTTGGATGAATGCCATTTAGTGTGGGGAGATATTTGTGGATATATTTGGGGTAGAACCGACAGGCGAATTGAGATTAACGTTAAAAATGAGAAAGAAAGACAAACTTATTATGGGGCGATAAACTATCGAAATGGAAAAGTTTTTACTAAAGAATATCCACAAGGAAATACAGAAAATACGATAAAATTTGTTTCGGAATTAATTAAAGAAAATAAAAATAAAAGGCTCCTTATTATGGCTCTCCCGACAGTGTGGGGTAAAAAGTATAATAGACTACATACCTAAAATGGTGGGTTATGGCGCAGACCATAAGTTATTGTGTTTTCATGAAAATCAACCCTGCGCCTAACCCCCCGTACGAGGTATAGCTTTTTCTTATCACCATAACTACAGGAGAGCCGTTTTGCGATCGCTTCCAAGTTTTGCGATCGCACTCAGTCTCTTAAGAACGAAAGACTTTATTCTCATAAATCATTCCTGATTGCTATAGTTCTCTGATATTTTCCCAAGTATTAGAATTTTCAGAACAAAAATCCCAAAATTCATTTTCAACGATAAATCTCTTTCAACATCTAAACATTTTTTGATTTTAGACTGTTGTTTTTCATACCAATTTTTTTCAAAAGGGTTAAAAGGAATTGCAATTCTAGCTTCTAAATTTACGTAAGGATCTTTAGCAAATCTATAATCTAATCAACCTTGACAAACATCACCCAATAGTATAGGGACTCAAATCCGCCAACTGGGTGAACCTTCCACTGCTCTCAGTGATAAAATAAGAATAAGACGCATTTTGAAGTCAGGAAATTAGTTTGGTGTTATCATCCATCATTGCCGATTTTCGTATTATTTTTGACCGTGACCCCGCCGCCCGCAATTGGCTGGAGGTTCTCTTTTGCTATCCTGGGTTACAAGCGATTTTGTTGCATCGTGTTGCCCATCGCATCCATCATCTAGGAATTCCTTTCTTTCCTCGTTTAATTTCCCATGTGGCAAGATTTATCACTGGGATCGAAATTCATCCAGGGGCTACAATAGGTACTGGTGTATTTATCGACCACGGAATGGGCGTGGTTATTGGTGAAACTGCCGAAGTGGGGGATTATAGTTTGATTTATCAAGGTGTAACCCTTGGGGGAACCGGTAAAGAAAGCGGGAAGCGTCATCCTACTTTGGGTAAAAATGTAGTGGTGGGCGCAGGGGCAAAGGTTCTGGGAAATCTAAACATCGGTAACAGTGTTAGAATTGGTGCGGGTTCCGTCGTATTGCGGGATGTTCCTTCTGATTGTACCGTTGTGGGTATTCCTGGTCGCATTGTTTATCAGTCTGGAGTCAGAGTTAACCCTTTAGAACATGGGAACCTACCTGATTCAGAAGCCAAGGTTATTCGCTTATTATTAGATAGAATTGACAAGTTAGAACAGCAAGTTCAAGCATTACAAGAAGAAAAAGTGAAAGAACAGGAATTAGTGACTGCTGGGGTGACTAACGAAATAGTTGATTCTGATTATGATGAAACCTACAGTTGTTATTTAAAAGATAGAGAGATTGAGGAATTTCTCGGCGGTACTATGTAATTTTTGATAGTTGATAACACTTGGTTTTAGGGGTCAACTATAGTTGACCCCTAATTTTTGTTAGGGTTTAATTCCCATCATTAATAAACCAATCGTTTCTACATCTGTATTCGGAGCAATAATATTCATAAACTGTCCTCGGTAAATAATAGCCAAGCGATCGCTCATTTTTCTCGCTTCTTCTAATGCGGTGGAAATATACAAAATAGCTGCACCATTTTCTCTTGCTTTTAATAATTGTTGTTGTATATATTCTGTTGCTGCAATATCCAGTCCCCTAGTAGGTTGCATCGCAATAATTAATTGTGGATGATTGGTTAATTCACGGGCTAAAACGATTTTTTGTTGGTTTCCTCCTGATAGTTTCCCGACGGTAATATTAGGTTCAACTCCTCGAATATTAAAGTTATTAATGGCTTCATTTTCTAGAGTATCAATCGCTTTTTGTTGTAGTATTCCCCTTTGATTAAAAGGATAAGAATAATATTGTTTTAAAATTAAGTTTTTACCAATGGTTAAGGATAATACTAATCCTGTTGTTTTTCTATCTTCGGGGATGTAACCGATAGATAATTGTTTAATGATTTTTTCTACTGTCCAATTAGTAATATCAATATTTTTATATTTAATTCTACCCTGTTTGGGTTTAATTAATCCCATAATGACTGACACTAATTCCTGTTGTCCATTTCCATCTACTCCTGCTATTCCTAATATTTCTCCTGCTTTTATTTGAAAAGAAATATTTTTTATTTTTTTAGTGACTAAATTATTAACTGTTAAGATAGTTTCTGTCAAAGATAATGTATTTTTTGTTAAGTTAATTTCTGGATGTTCACCAATCATCATAGTAGCGAGTTGTTGAGTATCAAGATTTTTGTTTTCAAAAGTCTTAATTACTTTTCCTCTTCTTAAAATTGTTACGAAATCACACAACTTAATCACTTCTTCTAATTTGTGACTAATAAAAATAATCGTATTATCTTGCTTGACAAATTGACGTAAAATGTTGAAGAAATTATCAATTTCACTGGGAGTTAATACGGCAGTAGGTTCATCTAAAATTAGCAGTTTTGCCCCTCGATATAATACTTTTAAAATTTCGACTCGTTGCTGCATTCCGATAGAAATTGTTTCTACCTTAGCATCTAAATCAATTTCTAATCCATAGTTATTAATTAATTTTTGAATTTCTATCTTTTTTTGTTTTAATTTTAGTTTATATTGTCCTTGTGTGCCTAAAATAATATTCTCTAATACAGATAATTGAGGGACTAACATAAAATGCTGATGAATCATACCAATTCCTTGATCAATGGCACTTTTAGAAGAATTAATATTAACTAGCTGATGATTGATATAAATCTCTCCTTCATCGGGACGATATAACCCTGATAATATATTCATCAATGTGGTTTTTCCTGCACCATTTTCTCCCAAAATAGCATGAATAGTTCCTTGATCAATCGTCAGAGAAATATTATCATTTGCAGTAAATGATCCAAACTTTTTGGTAATTCCTTTTAAACTTAATTGAACCATATATTATTTGATAGACTAGTATCCTAAACTTCATATTTAAGATATTATTTTATTAACACAAAGGGTTGATTTTCCAGCTTCTTCACAAGGCTCAAAAGTTATTTGTTTATTTATGATTTCTTCTTTTACTTGATTAATTTGCGTTTTCATTTCATCAGTTACAACTTCATTGAATTTTCCTAAATATAGGATATCGGGATAATCCAAACCTAAGCTATAAATTTTCCCTTCTAATTCTTTTTTATTAGCTAACTCTGCCAGATAATTAATGGCTAAGTCTAATCGTTTGACAGGAGTCGTTAACACAGCATCAGGGGCAATATTTAGCTGATCAACGGTATTCCCGAAGGCATAAATGCCCTTTTCTTCTGCCGTTTGTAAAACAGCCGGTGAAGCATTATCTAACCATTGATAAATGACAACAGCCCCTGAAGAAATTAAGGCCAAAGTGGCTTCTTTTGCCTTAGCTGCATCATTCCAGTCTCCTGTGTAACTAGAGGTAATTGTAATATTCGGATTAACAGATTTTGCCCCTAATTCAAAACCCCTTAATTCTTCATCGGTTGCTTGAAAAGATTGGGCGGTAATATAAGCCATTTGATTGCTTTTTGTCATCAAAGCCCCTAAGATTCCACAAAGATAACTTCCCTGTAAATGATCGATGCGTAAAGAGGCAATATTTTGACCTTCTACTGCCCCATTAACCCCGATAAAAAAGGTGTCAGGAAATTGGCCAGCTACCTGTTGAATAGCTGCATCAAATTGTCCCCCATGAGCATAAATTAAATTATAACCCCGTCGGGCAAAATCCGCTAAGGTTTCTGCTTGATCAGCTTGGGAAACTTGTTCAACATAAGCTATTTCTGCCCCTAATTTTTCTTCGGTTAATTTAACTCCTTCGTAACCGGTTTGATTCCAAGCTTTATCGGTTATAATCCCAGGTAAAATAATAGCTATTTTTAAAGTATTTTGAGTTTCTGTTATTTCTTTTTCTTCGGTGGTAGCAGTAGAGGTATCTTCAGTTGTAGAAGTGGAATTATTGTTATTTCCACAAGCTTTCAAGACTAAGCTTGCTAATAAAGCTGAGAAAAATCCTAAAAATTGTCTGCGTCTTAATTGTGATTTCATTGTTATATTATTATACTTAAAATACTGCCGATACGTTGGAAAGGGAAGAAACGAAAAACAGCATGGCCAATGACATTATTTTCAGGTAAAAATCCCCAAACATGGGAATCATTGCTATTATTCCGATTATCTCCCATGACAAATAAATAGCCTTCAGGAACTTGTACAGATTCTAGGTTATAATGAGGCGGATGTAAAATATAATTCTCTTTGAGGGGTTTATTATTAACATAAACTTTTCCCTGCCTAACCTCAACTGTATCTCCTCCGGTAGCAATAATTCTTTTAATAAAGGCTTGGCTTTTGTCATACCCTTGCAGTTGTAATTGCATGGGAGGTTCAAAAACAACAATATCCCCTGGTTGGGGTGCATGAAAATAATAAGAAACTTTTTCAACAACTAAGCGATCGCCTGTCTCTAATGTAGGATACATCGACTCAGAAGGAATATATCTAGGTTCAGCAATAAAAGTGCGAATAATCACAGCTAAAATAACAGCAATAACTAAGATTTGTACATTTTCCCAGATTATTTGCAAAATATTATTTTTGGGGCTTGATAGTGATTCGTTTTTGTCTTTTTCTTGATCGATGGTCATAAAAATAATTTAGGTGTTTTCGTCAATTATAACATCTTTTAAGTTAATATTTTGTTGACTTAATTATTATTATTGATTTAGTTGTTTTTTTGCTTTTTGCCATAGTTTTTCTAACTCATCTAAAGAATAATCAGTCAAAGGTTGATCTGCAAATTTTTCCATTTTAGACAGCCGTTGAATAAATCTTTCATTGGTTCCTGATAAAGCTTGTGAGACATCTAAATCGTACCATCGAGCTATATTAATAATGGTAAACAATAAATCCCCTAGTTCTGATTGTTGATGGGTTTTATTATCGCTTTCTAATGCTTCTTTAAACTCGGTTAATTCCTCAGAAAATTTCTCCCAAACTCCATTGACATTTTCCCATTCAAAACCTGCTTTTGCTGCTTTAACTGATATTTTGCTACTGGCCATTAATGGGGGTAAGGTACGATGATAACGGTCTAATTTTCGACTCAATAATTGAGCTATCTCTGGGTTTTCTCCTTTTTCTTCTGCTTTAATTTTATCCCAATTTTGACGAACTTCTTCGCTATTTTTAACGGTTACATCGCTAAACACATGGGGGTGACGACGAATTAATTTTTTTGTGATGCCTTCGGCTACTTCTTGTAAGCTAAAATAACCGTAATCTTGAGCTATTTGTGCTTGTAATACCACCTGTAATAATAAGTCTCCTAATTCTTCTACAATAGCTTCTTGATCCTCACTTTTAATAGCATGAACGACTTCGTAAGCTTCTTCTATCACGTAGGGTATCAAAGTTTGAGGGGTTTGAGCGAGATCCCAAGGACATCCCCCATCAGGCGATCGCAGTTTTGCTACCACATTGATCAGATGGTTTAATGCCTCTAATATAGCGTGATAAGTTTGGGTTGGACTCGTTTGAGAACTAGACATAGATAGTAAGGATAAAACTTAATTATCTATTATTAACTAAATTGGCATTTTTTTCAATTATTATCAGTCAATCTTTTTAATTTACTTTGTCACTTCTTGTATTTTAGCTTGAGCAAATTGCAATAATTTTTGTGCTTCTTCATAAGCAGTGGTTCCTGTTTGTACTTTTTCTAATTGTTGAATATTTCCTTGCATTTTACTGATAAAGAGTTTCTTTTGATCAGAGTTGACCCCATTAGCAAATTGTTCTTGAATATTTTGAATATCTTTTTTTGCCATATCTAAGGCTTCTACTGACTCTTTTTCGGCTTTACTACGAAGTTTAATTATACTAGAGTTTGTTTCATATTCTGCTAATAAGGCTTGAGTTTCCAGATAACCTAAATCCTCTTGAGAAATGGTTTCTAAGCGACTAATCGCTTTTTGCCAAAGTTGTTGACATTCTTGCCATTTATTACCAGAATGAGGAGGATTTTCACATAACTTTGTAGCTGATACGGCAAAGTTTTTAGCTGCGGTAATCATGGTATATGTTTTTTCTTTTTCTATGATAGTTCCTGTAACAGACTGAAAGTCTTTTTGATAACTATCTAACTTTGAACTAACTAAAGTAGCTGCAAAAGTTTGAGGAGGTAGTTGCTGTAATTTATTTAAAGATTGCTGCCAAGTTGTTATAATTGTCTGCTTTTGTTTCCTTTTGGTTGCTTGTTGATAGTTTTGTTTCGCTTGTTGTAAATTTTTTTCTACTTCTTGATAAGTATTAAAAGCATTGGTTTGTTGAAAAATAATCGCTTCCATTCGTCCTATTTTCTTTCTAGCTGCTTCAAATTCATCAATGGTAAACTGCCAACTACAACTAAACATTTCACAGTATCTTTTGGGTTCATAACCAATAAACCAAACCGGTAATTCATCTAAATTTTCTTGTGCTAGTTTAACCTTTTCTTCTCCTAATTTGATATCATCAAAACTAGAAACATGATGAATGAGTTGATCTGCTTGTTCAACATGGGTGATGGCTTCTCGATAATGATGATCCATCTTAATATAACTGGGTAATAATAACAATGGAGCAATTTTTGACACGGGACGACGTATCATAGGATAGGGTAAGTTTACCAGAGAAATCAGTCCGATTAAACCCGCAGTGGTAACCGTTGTAATACCTAAACCCCAAGCAATTAGTTTTAGTTTCATAATTGATAATAATTGGTACACTCATCTTTAGTATTCCCAATGTTGAGCAATTTATTATCATAGAATTAACTTAATTAACCATAATATCCCTGCAACAATACCTAACGTAATGGTTAACCAGTCTCCCCATTTAACATACAAAGTTTGAGTATTTCGAGGATAAATTATACCTTGGTGTAATTGATAACGATTGATATCTGATATCCATAAAGTCTCCCCTTTTGGGTTAACGATAGCAGAATAACCGGTATTAGTTGCTCTTGCCATCCATCTATCAGTTTCGACGGCACGAATAACATCTTGTGCATGGTGTTGTGCGGGCATAATTTGACTATAATGGGCATTATTAGAAGCGGTAATAATAAACTTTCCACCAGCATTTGCTTGACGGCGAAAATGTTCACTAAATGCAGATTCATAGCAAATTCCTGTAATTGCTTGACCAAAAGGAGTATCAAATTTTTGGTCAGTTTTTCCTGCAATCAAATGACTATCTAGAGGAGATAATCTATCAATAACTTTTCCTAAAATATCTTCAAAAGGAATATATTCACCAAGAGGAACCAATTTTACTTTATCAAAACGACTTAATATATTTCCTGTGTTTGTAATCATAAATAGACTATTAGTATAACTACTATTTTGACTACCAAATGCACCGAGAATGACAGACACTTTTTTGTCTAAAATAGCACGATAAAAGGAACTATTTTTGATGATATAATCTAAATCAAAGGGTAAAGCTGTTTCTGGTGTAATGATCAAGTCAACGTTTTCATTACTCAGTTCGTTGTATCCTTTGGTATAACCTTCAATGGCTTTTCTCCAGCCTTCGGGATAGAGTTTTATGGTATTGGGAATATTCCCCTGAATAATCCCAACTTTAATTGCCTTATCTCCATTATTAATTAAGGGTTGTTGATATAAATAGAGTCCCCATAAGTGCAATCCAATTATCCCCATCAATGTAGTTAAAATCAAGTATAAAAATTGTTTTTTATTTTTGTTATAAATTAAAATAGATTCAGCAAATAAGCCATTAACACCGACAATAGCGGCAGTAACTGTGGAATACCCTGATAATTTGGTCAGTTGTAAAATGATTAGGTTATTAGGACTTTGGGTATAAGATAAAGAAGTCCACCACAAGGCCCCCTGATTCCAAATCAACTCTAATAAACACCAGACAGCGACCCCAAAAATAACCTTTGAAGTTGCTGTAAAAAAATTGTTTTTTAGCCAGAATTTACGTCTAATATTACTGTTGGTAAATAAACGAAACAAAATTGACCAAACTGTAACTAATATTGCTCCCCAAATGGTAATAAATAACCAACAAAAAAGAGCAATCAATAAACTCAATAACCAAGGAACTCCCATCCAGGTCATGGGATGAATACCCGTAATCCAAAACAAACCAAATCCATGATAAGTAAATCCCCAAATAAAAGCAATAATCGTTTTTTCATTAATAACAAGTGACTTTTTTTTAGGATAATTATTATTATCAGCTACCGTAAATAACCATAAAGGAATTAACGTGACCCAAGCGAAATAAAAAGCAGAAAAAGGAGCCGTTGTCAAGCCCATTAATAGACCACTGATAGCAGTTAATAAAAATTTCATGGTTAGTCATTAATAATTAATAGAAAGATAGGGGTCAACCACCGTTAACCCCTACTATATTTCTGATTTTGATTACAATGATTATTCATTATAAGCAGGAAACAAACTGCGAGGAAAATCTTGTGCTGATAGACAAATATCCATCGCTTTAATAGGTGTCATATCGTCAACTTCTTTCGTCGCAGCAATGACGCATTCAGAATAAAAACCAGGCCGTAAACTGGTACGACAAGAGTTTAATAACGTTAATAAGTTAATTTCTTCTGTATCCGTTTCTGGATCAACTTCTGCTAAACTCGGAAAAGCATTATAAATATCAGCAACACAGTTTCCTAAATCTATCGGTCTTCTGACTTGAAAACAGGCTTTTACAGAGTCATTTCCCTTAATAGGGGTTGCATTTCCGATCATGCTGACGCATTCTGACAATTCTTTGGGAATCAGCGCATCAGAACAAGCAATAGCTGCATCTTCTCCTAATACGTCAAACTTTTGCAGTTGCGTCACGCAGACACTATACTGGTTCCAGTCTCCGGCTGCTTTTACAGGAGTTGTAAACAGTAATAAACCTAAAGAAACGGGGAAAAGTCCTACACCACGAAATAAACGATTTAATGACATAATCATAACTGTTTTAGACAGCATTAAAACCCAAATAAATGAATCACTTGGATTCTAACAAAAGATTCGATTAAGTTACGTTTATAATTCAAAATTCTCATCAAACCACTGACGGGTCATCGGTTGTTCTATCATTAACCCTTCTCCCCCTAATAATTCTAAGGGTTCTCCGTCAATGGATAACCATACTTTAGCATTGGGATCTAAACTGGTAGCAGTGTACAATAGTTGGGCTAAACGTCCCATCATAGATGCACTACCGCCTCCTGTGGTAAATTCGGATGAGAGATTAAGGTGAACCCCCTGCTTGTCTAATTTTAGGCTGAGTAGCTTGGTTTCTGGGGGGATAGTGGTGTCATTTTCACCATTTTTAGGACCGGAGAAGAGACTTTTAACCGCTGTTTCTAACACTTCTTGGTCTGTTAGAGACTTTTGTAGACTTAGGGGACTCTCTTCTAATTTTAAGCGATCGCCGGTCGTATTCAACCAATACACTTGTCCCCGTTGTTCCGTGTCAGACGGTTGACTAACTGGACTTTCGGTGGGGTTTGGGGTGACGGGATTAGGAGAATTTGTTAAGTTATGGATACCCCACCAAGTCGCTACGGTTCCCGTGGTTACCATTGCTGCGATAATTCCAGCAATAAAGCCAATAGAGGAACGATTTTGACGATTATTATCTTGCATATTATTTTCCTCTTATTTTTTTATTCTTTACGACGATTCTAGCGTACATAACGGTTCCTGGTTGGACAGTTTCTTAATCATTCTTCCGAGGGACTCAAGCGGAAAAAGGCAGCCATATCTAAGGTTTCGTCGTTAAGATTTAACTGTAAAATTCGCACTAAAAATCCTTGATCAGCAAAAATATCTAAGCTTAGTCTTTCACTAATTCCTGCTACTAATATATTGGCAAATCTTGAAGATAATTTGCGATCATTAATAATGGCACTGAGATCCGTTAATTTAATGGTTTTTCCTTGTTGTATTTCAAAACCAACTTCAGCAGCAATATTTAATTGTGTAGGAGGTTCTCCGTCTTCTGATTCCTGTTCTAATTCTATCTCAAGGGCGAGACTATTTTCTGCCATAAAATTAATTTGTAATTTTAATATTTTAAAACTGGGGGCTTCTGGGGGTAAAATAGTATCGACTAACCCTTGTAATTGTTCTCGAATACTATAAGCTTCTAGGGCATAATTGAGATCATCTTCTTTAATAACGAAACGAAACGCCCCTTGAAAGGGTTTATTTAAAGAAGATTGGATACTTTTAAGACCGGCTAAATTTTGAACTTTATTAATATCAATATCAATGGGATCGGTTTCTAAGTCAAAGGTATCTATTCTTAAATTATCAATAATTTCTATGCCTCGACTAGCAATACGAATGCGATCAATTTTCCCTGCAATGGGTTGATAACTGGGGGTATTATCCACCCGAACCGCTAACTCTTCTACACTGGAAACTTGCGATCGCAACTGTTCAGCTAACACCGTATCAACCACAACTCCTAAAGGGGAAATAATGGTAATTAAACTCGATAAAAAAATGGTAAAAACTTCCATAAAACTAGGTAATCTAATTTATTTTTTTTAAGATACTACAACATTAATCGTCTAAAATCCATTCGGAACTTTTCTCCCCTAAGTCTAAGGGAATACTTACTGCTTTTCCCAGACGAGGTCGTTCTTTTGTGGTTTCCAAATAGTTCATAATTTGTTGTTGACTCCCCCAAGCGGTTAGATAATTTGCGATCGCATTCAAATGTTCAAAATATTGCTGTTCTGTCATGGGAAAGGATGCTTGTTCAAGATATTTCCACATTACCTGACAAAAAATCTTACCTTTGACCTTTCTTAGCTGTATATCGTAGGATCTTCCCCATTTACTGTATAATAATTCGTGTAGTTCTTGTCCTGTCATCCTGGTTGTCCCCCTTGATCACAACACTACGTCTTATTGGTTATAACAAAAATAACACTTATCAGTCACTTGTACTTAGTTATGTCGAAGTATCAGTTATCAATGTTTTTAACTCTCAATTATTAATTGTTAATTATGCTTTACTGTCTTAACCCTGATTGCTATACCCCAGAAAATCCTGATACTAATAGAAATTGTCATGGATGTGGAGAAAATTTATATCAAACCAGAAAACTCTTTAGGAGGCTTAATATTATTAAGCCCCTACAATATTGGTTCCCTACGTTAAAATTTTGTAGAGATTTAATACAATTAAACCCAGAATAATTAATGGGGTAGGTTAGGAAAGTTAGGAAAAAATAACTTGATCGCTCCACTGGTTAAAGCGACAATTACCCCAATAGCAACGGAACGATTGATAAACTCTTGGGAGTCTAACCGTTTATTCATTCCTTTGAGTTCTGTTTTAACTTCCGTTAGTTCTACCTCAATACTCCCTATTTTTTCTGATTGCTTATCGATCTTTTGGGATAGGTCTTTAAATTTCTCATTCGTCTCTTTTTGGTTGCTGTCCATCTTATCCTCAATGCGTTTGAGAATTTCTGCGGTGGGATAAGTAACGGTAGACGGTTCATTCATGAGTTAAACTCCTATATAGTAATGTATTGTGTTGATGTCCCCAAGGTTGCCCCCTTGAGGACTTATCTTTATTACGGGTTAATCTTGGATTTACAGGTTAAAGAAAATTACAAATTAACCTATTTTCATATTCAGTCTGCAATCAGTGATGTTGACACTCCACTGCCTAAAGGCGAGTGGATTCTTAAGAGATAAAAATCCTTAAAGGGTTAGCCAAAAACCCACTAGACACTCGCTCAAAATTGAGTCTGTGTTTACTTTTTACCAAAATGTTTGCACTTCCATTAATATCGCTAGAAACCAAATACTTATTCCTTGTCCGATACAAACCCCGTTTAATTCTTTTACCAGAAAATTTATGTTGACTGGGGTTATCGGCATTGTAAATAGGGATTTCATCTTGGTCGTAAAAACTAGCCTTAGACGAATAAGACTCTTCTTGTTCAAAATACTCAATTCCGTATCGAGAACATAAAGCTTTAAGCTTTTGCCTCAGTTGCCAGAAAGGGATTTGAACAAAGTTCTGATTATTAGAACGTCCAATATTAATCTCTTGTTTGATGCCAGGGTTATACCCAATTACGAGCTTTCCAATTTGATAAGTCAAGCAATGGTTAATTATTATTCGAGTCGTTTTATTCAAATAATCTCGAACACGATCATTACGCCATTGGTAAAGTCTAGCCTGTTGATTAGTAAAGCCTTTAATACCTTGCTTGTCTTTAAAGGATTGCAGTTCGGCATTACGCTTGTTATACCACTGGTTAATGCTTTTAAGTCTTTTTCCATCAATCAAAAATTGATGCCCTTCAGTGTCAAAACAAGCAGCCAAGTTATCAACCCCCAAATCAATAGCCATTGCTTTATCAGGAGTAACCGATGTCTCTATTTTTTCATCCTCATAAATATACTCGATTTCAAACCATCGAGCCGAATATTTTGGATGTATTCGTACCTCCTTAATTTTCTTGTCATTAAGTCTTTCTGGGAGTTGGATTTCAACTTCACCATATTCCTTTTTAAACTGTTGAGACATGGGAATTTTAAAGACCCCATCCTTGACTTTTATTCTCGGAATAATCAAAGGGAAATATCCGTCTTTTGCCAAGTATTTAGGCAGTTGTGGCTTTTGGTCATAGCGTCCTATGCTAATAGCCTTAAGCAAACCCAGGAAAGACCTCATACTTCTATCTACTACCTTCATAGTCTGTTGAGCAATATCGGTATTGAGCATCCGATAATTTTCGTTAGACTTGCAAATATGGTAGTTAGATTCGTAGGTCAAGCGTTTTCTTTCAGCAAAGAAATGCTGCCTACATTCGTACAGTGCCACATTAAAAAGGTTTTTGCTCAAACGACACAAAACAGTCAGGGCGTTAAACTCCTGCTGGCTAAGTCGTCTAAGTTGATTTTTTTGAGTGGCGTACATATTTGAGGATATTTCACAGTATTTTTAGTATATAGCGAAACATCCTAGATGTAAAGCCGTCCTACAAGCGGTCGGATGAGGCGGAATTTACTTCCGCATCTCAGACCGACCAAGAGAGGACGGGGTTTCTACCCAATTTTTCGATGAAAACTAATATATAATCGGTAAAGAAATCTGATGAGAGGGCATAAATGGACTTAAAACGGTTAATTCGTGATATTCCTGACTTTCCTAAACCGGGTATTGTCTTTCGAGATATTACCACCTTACTCAGTGATGCTGAGGGGTTACGCTATACCATTGATACGTTAACCGAGAAATGCAAAGCAGCGAATTTATCTCCTGATTATATTGTAGGGATGGAGTCCCGTGGCTTTTTGTTTGGGGTTCCTTTAGCTTATCGATTAAATGCAGGGTTTGTTCCTGTGAGAAAACCCGGTAAATTGCCGGCTGCCGTACATCAGGTAGAATATGAACTAGAATATGGAACAGATAGTTTAGAAATTCATCAAGATGCCCTAGAAGATCATCATAACGTTTTAATTGTAGACGATTTAATGGCAACGGGAGGAACGGCCAAAGCAACAGGAGAATTATTAGAAAAAATCGGCTGTAACGTCCTAGGATTTGCTTTTATTATTGAATTAAAGGCATTAGAAGGTCGCAAAAAGTTGCCCGATGTTCCGATTATTACGTTAGTAGACTATTAAAAATGAATCAGTTAATCAGTAATGAATATCTTACCTACTGTTTAATTAAATTTTTTCATTCTTTAGAAACTTTGTTACTATTTTCGTTTCTGAGTTTTGGAATGATTGAACTAGCATCAGGGGATTATTGTCGTCAACAAATAATAAATAATCCCACTGATTCTTGTTTGAGTGACAAATAGTATTACATTTTAATAATTGCCATGACTCAAACTGTATCTCCAAACAAAAATCAGCCTTTAAATAAACTAATAAATTTCTTTGATACTGAAACAATTTTATATATTGTTAAACGAGTTTTACAAGGATTGTTAACAATATTATTGGCATCCATTCTCAGTTTTATTATTATTCAAATTGCACCAGGAGATTATTTAGATACCTTAAAACAAAACCCTAAAATTGCCAAAGAAACCATCGAACAATTAACCATCCAATTTGGCTTAGATCAACCTTGGTATGTTCAATATTGGCGTTGGTTAGTACAGGTAGTCACTCAATTAGACTTTGGCACCAGCTTTGTTTATAATCGTTCCGTTGCTTCTTTATTAGGTGAAAGAATACTTAATACCTTGTTATTAGCCATTTCTTCTCTGATCCTGACTTGGTTAATTGCCATTCCTTTAGGCATTTTAAGTGCTGTTAAACAAAGTAGTTGGACGGATAAAAGATTAAGGGTTATTAGTTATTTAGGACAAGGCTTTCCTAGTTTTATTACTGCCCTAGTTTTATTGATTTTAGCTCAACATTTATTCCCTTTATTACCCGTAGGAAATATGACCAGTTTAAACTATGCAGAACTCTCTCCTATTGGTAAACTATTAGATGTTGGCTGGCACATGATCTTACCTACCATTGCCCTAAGTATTACCAGTTTTGCTGGTTTAATGCGGTTAATGCGAGGGCAAATGTTAGACGTAATGAGACAAGATTATATTCAAACCGCTAGGGCAAAAGGACTTCCCGAAGATAAGGTCATTTATGTTCATGCTTTACGTAATGCCATTAACCCCTTAATTACCCTCTTAGGATTTGAATTTGCCAGTTTATTAGGGGGATCATTTATTGCCGAATTTTTCTTTAATTGGCCAGGGTTAGGACGACTCATTTTACAAGCAGTAACGGCACAGGATTTATACTTAGTGATGGGAAGTTTAATCATGGGTGCTACTATGTTAATTATAGGTAATTTATTAGCTGACCTATTGTTAAAAGCCGTTGATCCGCGCATTAAATTGGAAAACCTAAAATAGAAAAAAATGCTCTCCCAAATTCATTATATTGTTCGTTCCAAAGTCGATGGAAAATATTTAGTTGCACGCATCAATAAAGGAGAAGATGAAGCTGCGGTGAGTTATTTATTGGTGTTTCAAGAAAATTTTGAAGCCTTGAGTTATCTGAATACTCATGGGTCGGGTGTGAGCGATCGCTTTATCGTAGAATCCACCTCCGGACCTCAATTAAAATCAATTTTACAACGATGGGACTTTCAGGGCATTGGCTTAGTCAAAGATCCCTTACTACCCAGAATTGAATTTTTGTCCATGTGAAAATGAAGCTTTTCTACTCAACTAAACTCTCCAGCATCTTGAAAATAACTAGAATTGAAAAATTCCTTAAAAAAAGTCTATAAATAAGAAGTTAGCGTTATTAACTAAGTAGACCTCTAGTGCTAGAGACTCAAGCGGTAGGCTATACCGTGTTAGCCTGTGGACAGAGTGCCGTCGACGGTTCTGGTTGAAGCAGGAAGTAAACTTCGATGTGTCATTTTATGTCGCATTGTATTAGTTTTATGTAGCAGATCAAATAACTTAGGCATTACTCTATGGAACCCCTTTATCAATATGCCTGGCTTATCCCCGTTTTGCCCCTGGTGGGGGCAATGGTGGTAGGCTTAGGCTTAATTTCCTTTAATCAAGCGACAAACCGCCTCAGACAAGCCAATGCAGTGTTTATTATCTCTCTGCTAGGTGCGTCCATGGTGTTATCCTTTGCCCTATTGTGGAGTCAAATTCAAGGTCATGAAGAATACACCCGCATGATCGAATGGGCGGCGGCCGGCAATTTTACACTACAAATGGGTTACACTCTAGATCATATCAGTGCTTTGATGTGCGTCATTGTCACCACTGTCGCCTTCTTGGTGATGGTGTATACCGACGGTTACATGGCCCACGATCCAGGTTATGTGCGCTTTTATGCTTATTTAAGTATCTTTAGTGCCTCCATGTTGGGATTAGTGATCAGTCCCAACTTAGTGCAGGTTTATATCTTTTGGGAACTGGTGGGAATGTGTTCCTATCTCCTCATCGGTTTTTGGTTTGATCGCAAAGCGGCGGCCGATGCTTGTCAAAAAGCGTTTGTTACGAACCGCGTGGGTGACTTTGGCCTCCTGTTGGGAATGCTAGGCATTTACTGGGCCACCGGCACCTTTGAATTCGATCTCATGGGGGAACGCTTAGAAGGGTTAGTCTCATCAGGCATGATTGCCCCTGCCTTAGCGGCCTTATTCGCTGTTTTAGTCTTTTTGGGACCTGTTGCCAAATCTGCCCAATTTCCTCTTCATGTGTGGCTACCGGACGCAATGGAAGGTCCAACACCCATTTCTGCCTTAATTCACGCTGCGACGATGGTGGCTGCCGGTGTATTTTTAGTGGCTCGTATGTATCCTGTGTTTGAGAATATCCCTGTGGCCATGACCACCATTGCTTGGACCGGGGCCGTCACCTCCTTTTTAGGGGCAACCATCGCTTTAACCCAAAACGACATCAAGAAGGGGTTAGCGTATTCGACCATCTCTCAACTGGGTTACATGGTGATGGCTATGGGTATTGGTGCTTATACCGCCGGGCTGTTTCACCTGATGACCCACGCTTACTTTAAAGCGATGTTATTCCTCTGTTCTGGGTCTGTTATTCATGGTATGGAAGGCGTAGTCGGCCATGACCCGGTATTGGCACAGGATATGCGTTTAATGGGGGGATTACGGAAATATATGCCCCTCACTTCCTTAGCGTTTTTGATTGGAACCTTAGCCATTTGTGGAATTCCTCCTTTTGCTGGTTTTTGGTCAAAAGACGAGATTTTAGGCTTAGCGTTTGAAGCGAACGCCGCTTTATGGTTAGTGGGTTGGTTAACGGCCGGGTTAACGGCTTTTTATATGTTCCGAATGTATTTCATGACCTTTGAAGGGGAATTTCGAGGCAATGATATGGATATTCGGACTGAGTTATCCATGGCCGCTGCCCCTGTATTTGGGCCTGGGGCAATGGATGTGAAAGAATTGGATCATGATACGGATGATCATGGTCACGATGATCATGGCCATAGTGAGTTCCCCCATGAGTCTCCGTTAACCATGACCTTACCTTTGCTTATTTTAGCCATTCCTTCGACGGTAATTGGTTTATTGGGTAAACCTTGGGATAATACCTTTGAGGGCTTTATTTATGCCCCTGGAGAGGTGATAGAAGAGGTATCTCACTTCGACTGGACCGAGTTTGGGATTATGGCCGGGAATTCGGTGGGTATTGCTTTGATTGGTATTACCATCGCGTCTTTGATGTATTTACAGCACAAAATTGATCCTAAAGCGATCGCTGATAAGTTCCCGGTATTGTATCAATTTTCCCTCAATAAGTGGTATTTCGATGATGTTTATCACAACGTTTTTGTGATGGGATGTCGTCGGTTAGCCCGTCAAATTATGGAAGTAGATTATCGTGTTATTGATGGTGCGGTTAATTTGACTGGTTTAGCTACGTTAGTGAGTGGAGAAGGGTTGAAGTACCTAGAAAATGGTCGCGCTCAATTCTATGCCTTAATTGTGTTTGGGGCGGTATTAGGATTTGTGATTGTTTTTAGCGTGGTTTAAATCCTTTTTCTGAGTTGATTTTAGGGGGCAAAAATGCCCCTTTTTAAATTGTAAATATCAGAGATATTTACAGCACTTTGCAAGTTATTAAAATACATCTAACTCCTGCCTCCTGCCCCCTGCCCCCTGCCCCCTGCCTCAAACCTTAACCTTTTGTACCATATTAAGTCGAAAACTGCTGTAGGTTTTTCTAGTTAATTTACCCTTGACCAAATTTATCATAACAAGTTTGAATAAGTGCTATTAGTATAAAAGTTTTTCCCAATCAAGACAATTCAAAATACTTGATTTAATAGGACGTTTGTCATCCCAAAAAATTAACGATGAGTAAAAGCTAATAATTTCAGGTGAATTTAATATATCAAAAAATTTTCTAGCTTTATCTTCTTCTTTAAAGCTAATAAAATAAACAGTATCATCAAACATGACTGGTTTATTCTCAAGTAAATAAAATAGATTAAATTCTAATTTTTTATATAATCCACAAATAGCAATTTTCCAAGGATAAAAGCTATAGTCACCAACTCCAAAGATAGAAAATCGGGGATTATTTTTATAGATTCGGCTTGCACGTTTATCTAAGTAACTAGCATGAGATTGTAAATAATGCCAGGTGTTGGGTGCATTATTTTTGATTTTACTTGTATCTTCTCCAATATAGTTTTGAGTAATTAAAACATATTTTGCTGTTTTTATTTTATCTATGTTTACGACGTTTGAGCCTTTAATCAATGGATAAATATAACTATTTTCTAATTTTACTTTTTCTCCTAAGCCATTCACTAAATAATCACCTACTTTATCAAATTCCATAATCTTTGAGCAATCATGCTTAACACCAGAACGCCATTTTATTTTCGGTTTATTTGTATAAAGATAACTAAACTTTCTAAATGTTTTACTATCTGAAATTAAGCGATTATTAATATAACTGATAGTATGGTAAGTCGATGTATCTAAATTATCAAAAACATCACAACTATAATTTTTGATTCCAGGTTTAAAGTGACAAAATAATAAACAAGCTTTGACCGTTGCCTTAAAATATTTTTTGGTATCTATTTCATAAGTTGCACAATAAAAAAGATCATAGTTTTGTTTATATAAATAATCAAGAATTTTTCTGGCAACTGATGTTTTACAAAGCATCGCTAAATAACCTTGATTATTTTGTAAAAAATCAACGCATTTAATTAACATCCATTCTGATATATCGAAATTACTTTTCCCTGTTATTGCGTCAAGTCCATGACTATTCTGAAAATTATTTTTTTGAGGTAAATTTAATCCTTTTATTCTTCCTAGTTGTGAATTTGTTACCCAAGGAAAATTACCAAGAATTAAAATGTTGTCATCTTTTTTGAGAATGAATTGACTTAAATTAATATCAAAAAAGTTATCATGAATAAATGTAATTTTATTACTACTTTTATAGGGTTGATTATTTAACTGATCAATATAAGCTCTATTGATATCAATTCCTATTATTTGTGCAGAATCTTCAAAATAAATACTAGAAGATTCTATAAAATTTCCAACCCCACAAGTTGGCTCAATAATAATATTAGGAAAAACCTTTAATTTTACCAACTCTTTGCAAATTTTTTCTGTTAGAACTAACGGTGTTTGAAAGTCTCCATATTCAGTTTTTTTCTTAGATTTTATCTTGATCATTGATTAGCTCGATAAATATCTATTAACCCATCTTCATGACCAGCAAGAGAAATTACCCTTCTGTATTGTAACCGCCATTGTAACGCATTAGAAATAGTTAAGAAACCCTGTTTTGGAGGGATATCTATAATTTCTTGAGCTAAGTTAGCTGCTTCAATTTCATCGACGGGTAAATTTCGATCTAAAATAAAAGCACTTATATCGTCTTCATTCCCTTCATTATCTAGAATGTTATTAATACCACGAGTCATTTGAAAATCGGCTGTTCTTTCTGCATCTACATAGATAGTATGTAAGTAGGTGAGTATAAATAAACGCATAATGTGGGCAATGCCAATTAAAGCTAGAACCTTGATAGGAAGATAGTTTTGGGCAGTGCATCGGCCTACAAATATTTTATCTTTAATTATGCCTACCTACTTAGTATATTTAATCTTGTTATTTTTTCACTACTATTATCAATTTTATCGTAAACAAAAATAATCAGTGAATATCCTAGTCCAAAAATTTTTTGTCTAGCAGATTTATAAGGACATGATGACTGTGGTTGTTTAATACTGGTAACTTTCATATCAACCAGTAAGTCAGGAAAATTAATACCACTTGCGGAACTTCCTTCTACAAAATCATATTTTTTTTTAATACGCTTTAAATTTATGTTCTAAATAAGTTCCTACTGCTTTCCCATCTGTCACACCATAAAGAGAAGATTCTTGATGTTGAGATTCCAGGATTGAAAATTGTTCTGCTTCAGTACAAAGTAATTTGACAGTTAAAGATAACATTATGTACAAAATAAGTCAGAGGAAGATGATTAAATTAGAGACTGATCTTAACTACTCATAATCATGAAGAGTGGCAAAAATGCCACCCTTCACCACATCAAACAATGTTGAGATTAATAATCTCTGATTACTGCTCAATTATTTTCTATGCCAAGAAACCTGAGGTAAAATCTGATCTTTGTCAACCCTTATTTTATATTTCTCAGCAAAGTTCAACAAAGAATCCAGGAGCGAATCAGATAGATAATGGGGTTCTAATCCTAAATCTAATAACTTAGTATTCTTAGCGTTGAAATAGTGTTCGTCTAACTCAACTCGGGGGTTTTCTAAATTATTAATTTCCACATCTAACCCGATGGCATTTCCTGCTTTTTTCACCATCATGGCCAAATCTTTAATACTGAATAATTCAGTAAACTGGTTAAAGACGCGGAACTTTCCTTCCTCAGCCGGATTTTGGATGGCGATATCAATACATCTGACAGTATCCCGAATATCCAAGAAACCTCTGGTTTGACCGCCTTTTCCATATACCGTCAAAGGATGACCGATGGCTGCTTGAATACAGAAACGATTGAGCGCAGTTCCAAACACCCCATCGTAGTCTAAACGGTTAATAAGCATTTCGTCCATGCCCGTTTCTTCCGTCAATACCCCATAAACCACCCCTTGGTTTAAATCAGTGGCTCGTAAGCCCCAAATTTTACAGGCAAAATGGATATTATGACTATCGTGTACCTTACTCAAATGATAGAAACTACCCGGTTGCTTAGGATACGGTAGGGTGTCTTTACGGCCATTGTGTTCAATGGTGATATAGCCTTCTTCAATATCAATATTCGGTGTGCCATATTCTCCCATGGTTCCCAGTTTAACGAGGTGAGCGTCTGGGAAATCTTCTTTCATGGCGTAGAGAATATTTAGGGTTCCTACCACATTATTAACTTGGGTGAATACCGCGTGTTCCCTATCGATCATAGAATAAGGTGCTGAGCGCTGTTCCCCAAAATGGACGATCGCCGCAGGTTCAAACTGCTGTAAGGCTTGACTTAAAAAGCTATAATCGGTAATATCACCCACAAATAAGTCGATCGTTTTCCCTGTCAACTCTTGCCAACGTTTAATCCGCTTTTGGATAGGAGCGATGGGGGTGAGGGTATCAACTCCTAGTTTAGAGTCCCAATAACGCCGACTTAAATTGTCGAGAATACCGACATCATACCCTTTGTTGGAAAGATGTAGGGCGGTTGCCCAACCACAATAACCGTCACCGCCAATAACAAGAACTTTCATACTGACTCTAATAAATAACTTTGCTGATCTTCGGCAACTGTACCAAGTCTTGGTACTTCCCAGACCATTGAATATCAAAACTTTTGTGCCTAATAGGTCAGTTTATCATCTTACAGGGAACCCTTAACCAACAATCTGTAATTTTAATTTACTTCATAGCCCAAGCTGCGATCGCCAAACTTGCCCAACCGATAAGAAATGCAGCCCCACCAATAGGGGTGATCGCCCCTAACCATTTGATCCCCGTTAAACTGAGGGCGTAAAGGCTACCAGAGAAGATAAGAATACCGATAATAAAAGCATATCCTGCGCTAATCATGGTCATTGGCACGGTTTCTAAGCGAGTTAATAGTAAAGCCACTAAAATTAAAGCTAGGGCGTGATACATTTGATATCTTGTCCCTGTCTCGAATATGTCTAACGCGCGATCGCTTAATTGATCTTTTAAAGCATGACTAGCAAATGCTCCACCAGCAACAGATAAGCCGGCTAAAATTGAACCCATAAAAAGAAATAATTTAATCATTTTCAAGTGACTCATGTAATTATTTATCAGAGGCTAACTTATCTGCCCATCTTGTCGTTTCAGGTAAGCGATATTTGGTTAAGCAAGCCATCACATACTCTAAGGCTGTGGGTAAACTAATTTTATGACCGATAGAGACATAAATCGGTTTCACATTGGTTCTTGATCTTAGCACGGCTCCAATGATTTCTTCTTGGTCAATTAAAGGTTTCCAATTCCCTTTTTCAAGAGGTACTTCTTCATGTTTACCAATGAATAAAGATTTAGCCACACCAATAGTGGGAATATCGAGTAAAACCCCTAAATGAGAGGCAATACCTAAGCGTCTCGGATGGGCTATTCCTTGTCCATCACAGAGAATAATATCAGGAATAATTGTTAATTTTTCTATGACTTTTAATAGTGCTGGAATTTCTCGAAAGGATAAGAATCCAGGAATATAAGGGAAGGTTGTCGGAATTAAAGCGGTTTGACTTTCTACTAATTCTAAACTGGGGAATTTTAAAACAGCAACTGCTGCTTTTGTCATTTTATAGTTATCTTTAAACCCTACATCAACCCCTGCTACATAATTAACTGTTTGAATATGATCGTCTCTAATCACTTTATTTTGAAGCTCATTTTGAATTATTTTAGCTTCATCTAAAGATTTAGGGGATAAAAAGTTTACTTCTATTTTCATTGTTTCAGTTGTTTAAAATATTCCTCTGCTAAGACAACATTATTCTCAAGAAATTTTTGTTTGGTTTCTTCTGACATAAATAAATTACTGTTTTTATTTTGTTCAAGCTGGCGTTTCATATTATTGATTGCAAAATTTTTTGTGTACTCATTAGGTAAACCATAGGTAAAAAATATAGATAATCTATCTCCAAATAAACCATCATATATTTTTTTTAGATACTGTTCAGTTGTTTGAGAAGAAATTTTCAAAACCTTATTTAATCCTTTTTTTATCACAGCATTTGGTTTTTCTAAAAATTCAACAGGATAAATATCTTGTTGACCTGTATGAGTCAATCGTACATCAAAGATGATAGCATCTCCGCCTTTTGTTTTTAAGTAAACTTCTTCTCCTTGATTAATATCTGATAATTTATGAGAGCCTTTTCTAACTGTTAATCCTGCTTTATTGCGATCGTGATCTTGTAGATAAAGCGCAACTTTATACACTTTACAGTCTTCTTGATCATAAGCTGGAAAACCAAAATATCCCCCTTCCATTACTTTCATTCCATCATCTTTATGCCATGCTGATAAAGTACGACAATGGACATCACAATGACTGGTAAACATTATCTGTTCTTGTCCTAGTAATTGACCCATCACTGCTAAAATTTTAGGATGATAAAATAGCCAGTTAATTTCAGGAACTTCAACAGCAGCATTGGGTTGTGTTAAACCAGAATTTGCCACTACTCCATGATGACGAAAATGATTTTTAATTAACTGTCTAATTCTTTTCAGTTCGTGAATAGATAATATATTTTCAATTAAAACAAACCCATCATCACAGATTTTTTGTGTAATCTTTTGACTAACTATTGTTTGATTGACTTTATTTAGCATAATTTAATAAGAACTAATCCATGTTTTATATTTACACATACTAGCTTCTTTGCCAATGAAAGAATGTTACATTTTTTTTCATTCAATTAATTTTCTATTTTTAACCATTTAGATAAATCATATTCCAGCAAATCTTGTAATTGCAAAATATCTTCTCTATATATGTTAATTAACTGCTGTCGTAATTTATAAGAAAGTGAAGGTTTAGCTTGATTTTTCTGATTTAGTTGACTCCAGATTTTTTGACGAATTTTCTCAGGTATAAACAACTTCAAGCTAGATTTTAACAAATTAGGACTAAGGAGCAATTTATTAAAAAGCTTATTTTTAGGGATTGTTTTAGGAGAAGTATGTAGTTTTTTTGATGTGTCTACTATAAAGTTTGTATCTACATTAATAAATTTATAAATATCTCGTAAAGTCTGTATTTGTTTATTTTTCCAATCATCATAAATATAAATTCTAATCTGATTTCTATCAAATTTGTCAAAATATGGCTTTAACTGTCTGTAGTAAAATCCTCTCTCTCGATAGTGCCAACGATAATGCCAATTATCAGCTATTCGCTTATCTTCTTGTTTAATTGCTTGAGAGAAATCATTTAAGGGTTCAACTCCTCTCTTCAAATTTCCTAAGAATTGTGAAAATGCCCTGTCTATTGGATTACGGAGAATAGCAATCAATTTCACATCAGGAATATAATGATGTATTCTCTCTGGGGCTTTAGGACTATAAATATAATCTGTACAAGCTTCTCCAACAGCTATTTCATTCTTAAAATACTTAAATTGTTGTAAATAAATGTCTAAATTATTAATAGGTAACTTATCTTTTTCTTGATCTCCGGGTCCTTGGAAATCTAAATTTGTGCCTTCAAAGGCAAAAAATCCGGTTTCTTTTCTAGGAGTCATATAAATTTGCGGATGCTGGTTTAAATAATACCAGAGTGAGGATGTTCCTGCTTTGGCAGTGCCAATTACTAAAAAATTGGGTAAAATCATTAATTAATTGGATGTGGTAAAAGTCACTTTTTGTTAATTATAAACTAATTATACATAATTATTTGTGTATGTTGTCTTAATAGTTAAACTACTTTACAAATGGTTAGGTGAGGAAACAACAATAAATGATTACTAATTATATTATCAATAACTCAACTCCGTCCATCTTGAAACCTGGAGTTTTGGAGTAGGATCAGGTATGATGCTCTCAAAGTTAAACAAAGCAGTATTTACTTTTAAAAGTGAAGTTTGAGCTTTGGAATCAAAGTCCAGAAAAATTAAGACAAGAAGGCTTAAAAGCAGAGCATCTGAGAACTAGAGAACGATTAATGGCTTTATATGAGGTTAGTCGTGGTCAAAGTGCGACAATAAAGACCCTAAAGAAAAAAGGATTATCATAGCAAGACTGAATTAATTGAACAAGTTGCCCAATTTCAGTCAGTTCTTAATTCTAGACCGCTCATTGTTAGCGATCGCCTATGGGTAAAAAACCATCTTGACTCCGAAGAAGAAAAACTACGGGGTTCAACTTAGACGCGGTTTATATATTTTTGGCATCTTCGTCATCAGATTATCACAATAGTCTATATCTTCATCTGATAGTTCTTCTAAATATGAACCTATTTTAGCATTGCGTACTTTTAAAGAGTTTTTATCAGTGTTTACAAAGTTCATACCTTCGATCTTACCTGTTATTTCTAATTTTCTCATATTTTCTGCTTGACTATATTCATAGACATTTTTGATCAAGTTAGAATCAATGTCTTTTAGCTTAATAAATTCTATAATATTTTTCAAACTATCAACACCGTTCAAAATTAAGTCTTCATAACGAATTAGCAGGAAATCTTGAGGAATCAAGCGATTACGATTCCAGATTTGATAAAAGCGAATAATTCTTTCAAACCCATATAATGGATGATGAATAAATTCGCTTAAAGAATCACATTGTATAGGATTATTTTTAACCCTGCGTGTAATTTGATAATAATGAGATACAACTACATCACGAGGATCTCTTATTAGAAGAATTACTTTACTTTTTAGATATCTGAAGCGTCCTCCATAAATAAATAGTTTTTCAATGTCGCATATATTACCTTGTTCGTTTGCTAAAGAACTATCATCGTGAGTTTGTATAATTTTAGGTAAACTTGAGTAATTTCCTGTAATTTTATTAATTTTTATAGTTGATGTATCCAATTTAATATCATAAGCTCTTATAATTATTTCAGATAACATGAACATTAACCAGGTTCGACCACATTTTGGAAATGATACTAAATAAGTGATGTTACTATTTTGTTTCTTCAGTGCTTGCCAATCCTCGACAGCATACTTTAGCCATTTTTTTTGATAATCTAACATAAATAAACCTTCCAAGAAATGAATAGTAAATTAACTAACTAAAAGTTAATTTCAAGTTAGCCAAGATGATAAATCTTTGTTCAGGAAATGTTGTAATTTTTCAATATCTTCTCTATAAATTTCTATTAATTTTTTTCTCAACTCTGGTGATAACTCTATTTTATTGAAACTAGAATGAATATCCATATCATTTGGTGAATCTTGCATATTACCCCAACTTAATAATTGTTTAATAAAATTTATTGTATTAGAGGTAGATAAAAGCGGTGAAGGTATTTCAGCTTTATTTTCCCTAGACTTTTGAGAAACATTATATTTTTGGGATACATCTGGTAGGAATGTATCGTCGATATTTAAAAAGTCAAAAATATCTTGCATAACTTGAACTGTATTTTGGGTAAATTCTTCATATAAATAAATTTTAATTTGACTGTTATCAAATTCATCAAAATATCGTTTAAGTAACTTATAATAAAAACCACCCCCTATATAGGGAGTTATAGGACGTTTTTTTTCTTGTCTACGGATGACTAAGTTGGGTTCTTCATCTTCAATTTCTTTGCTAAAACTTTGAAGACTTAACGGTTGATCTCTCATAATCATTTTATAATTTGAAAAAGCTCGATCGACTGGATTACGAAGGATAGCAATCAGCTTAACATCTGGTGTATAGTATTTTATTCGTTCGGCTGCTTTTGGGCTATACAGATAGGTAGTTGATGCTTCTCCAATGGCTATTTCTTCTGTTACTCCTTGAAATAGTAATTGGTACTTCTCAAGAACTGTTACTGAATGATTACCACTAGGCAAAACATCTAAATCTTTTCCTTCCAATGCAAAAAACGAAGGTTCTTTAACAGGACTCATATAAATTTGTGGATGTTGTTCGAGATATTTATACAAAGAAGTTGTACCGGCTTTTGGTGCGCCTATAACTAAGAAATTTGGCATTAACATCATTTAACATATCGTTTTGGAATAATTGATTTTACTATAACATATTTTGATAAAAAAACACCAATACTATAATCGATAAGTTTAGTCTTAGCTAAACTATTTTTCTTAGCAATATCACGACCAAAAATAATCAAAATTATATTAAAAAGAATTAGACTAATTGTTAGTTTTTGGTTTCCATTTAATGATTAATAGTTTATTAGCCTTGGGAATTTTGATTTCTTCTGATTGTCCATCGGGCCAAAATATTTGAACTGATTGAGCTATTTTAGCTTGACCTAAACCAAAATGTAATGGGCGATGTCCCTGAGAATAATGAGAATGTTCCATCGATCCAACCTGTTGTAACATTTCTCCATCAGGGCTTGACATAAACACTTTTGCTCCTAGAGCTTGAGGATTTTTAGGAGGTCCAATCAGCTTAATTTTCAGCCAATGATTTTCAGTATTAATATTACGATATAATTTACCTTGCCAAACAAAATCGGTTTGACTATGCTCAGCTTTTTCAAAACGTTTTTTCTTAAGAGATTGATACTCTTTATAGGGATGAAAGTTCTTTTGCAACCAGTCATTAGTTAAGCCAATGCTACGGTATAGTGAAGAATTCCAAATCGCTGATTTCCAATGATCATAAACTAAAGCTGTCATCAACAAGTCTTGAGAACCCGAATTATCAAAATCAAACCATAGGGTTCGGGGGTCTAAAGGAAATGAAAGTCCTCTAAATTCCTGACTTAAAATATGAGCTTTTTTAAAATGATGATTGGGTAATTGATAATATAAGCCTTCTGATGTATCATGCAAATCTGGTAAGCCATCATTATTATAATCAACCCAATTGGCACTGAAGCTCGCATCGGGTAAACCAATCGTCTTGGGGTCGGTTAAAGCATATTCTCCCTCTACATTTGTTAATAAGGTATTTCCATATCCTGAAACAGCAAGAATATCTAAGTCTCCATCAAGATCGTAATCAGCAACGCTAAATTTCAAGCTAAAGAGATCCATAATTTTAGGAAGAGAACTAATCTTTTTTTCTTCAAATATACCAGATTGATTAATATACAACATCAAATAATTTTTATAAGAACGGAGTAAATCTATATCCCCGTCATTATCAGTATCCAACCAAACAAAAGAACCGTTTTTACCCCAACCCCTTTGCTTAGAAGTTATGTGTAAGGGACTAAGTCCAACTTTCGGAGCAATATCTATAAACTTTCCTTGTATGTTTTGCTGATATAAACGACTGGTTCCATCAAAACAAACAACATAAAGTTCAAGACTATTATTACCATCAAAATCAACCCATGCTGCCGTATGGGAGCGACAAGCACTATCTGAAATTCCTGATTTTCTTGTAACGTCTTCAAAATTCTTTCCATTATTTAATAGGAGATGACGATTAAAAAATTGTCTAAAATTTTCTTCTGAACCAAATGATCCTCCACTACGAGTGATAAAAGCATCAATATTTCCATCGCCATTATAATCTGCCCAAGAAATACTATGATGATCTCTTAGAGTTTTTAAGTCAATATCATGAGTTTTTGGATGTATTTTTTCAAGACCAATATAGACACTAGACAAATCAAAGTTTTGATTGAGTAGCAACGATATTGGGGCAAAACCTCTAGGTTTTATTTCTAACTTACCGTCTCTTAGAAATTGAAAGCTAATTTGACTTTCTACTGCTGAGTTGGATAATTTATTGGCAGTAAGAGTAACTTTAGTAGACGAATCATACTGAATTTCACTCTTAGATAAGATATTAATTTGACCACTTAAATTGTTGTTATTACCTGTATTAAATGCTTTGAGGAGGAGGGTTCGCTTATACCAAAATATATACAAACCAGGAGCATCAAAGGTTGGCTTTCTTTCTGAATCAGCGAATCCTGGAAAATCAGCATTATGGCCAAATTTCCATTGAGAAACAACATTCGTAAATTTCCCATCACCATCACCAATCATCAAATTTCCTAAAGAATTATGATTGGTTGTAAATAGGTCAAGGTTATTATCATTATTAATATCGGTTACGCCAATGTCAAATAAATTATAACTATAGAATGATAGAGATTGACTTTTAAACCACTCCTGAGTTTTATCCCCTGGATAATAGTTTATTAGAACAATCATAGTTAGAAGGAAAAAAACAAAAAATAGAAATAATTTGCGTCTATTTCTAACAACTGACCAACTTCTTTTCATCTTCATGATTTGACTGTCCAATCCCCCCAAATTTGAACAGGAGCTGCACAAAAATGATCGCCAATTACATTAAACTTATAACCATTATTATGTTTACAGAGGACTTTAGTGCCATTGACTCCAGTAATCACAACAGTACAGGAATAAATTCCTGGACTAAGGTTCATCTTCCCAAAATCAACGGATACCTTCATCTTAGTATTTGAATTATTAAAATGAGTTTGATTAAAATAAGAATTACAATAAGCTACAGGCTGCAATTCTTGACTAACAATATTAATAACAACGTCAAAAATTTCTATGTTTGAATTAACAGAAACTTCGACACTCATTGAAGCTTTATCTAGATAGTTAATAGTCTCTACCTGTGTTTTTCCATTACTTTCTAAATCAATAGAATGAATGGTTGCCTCTCCACTACCACTAACTAAAATGTCTTCAGCTTGAAAATAAGAATAAAATTTATTAATTCCTGTCGCAATATCTTGACCTTGAAACACAGATTTACCGTGATCCATCACGAGAATATCAGAACACACCCTACCAATTTGGGGCATGGAATGAGAAACTAATACCACGGCTGCGTTTTCCATCATTTTATAGATGGCGTTAAAACACTTCGCCCGAAAGCCTACATCTCCTACGGCTAAAACTTCATCTAAGAGAAGGACATCGGGTTCCATCTGCGCTGCGACAGCAAATCCTAGTCTAACTTGCATCCCAGAACTATAATTAACCACTGGTGTATCAATAAAGTCTTCTAACTCAGAAAAATCAATAATCGCATCCAATTTCTTATCAATTTCTGCCTTGGTAAATCCTAAAACAGCTCCCCGACTATAGATGTTTTCTCGACCTGTTAAGATTGAGTTAAACCCTGCACTCAATTCAATTAACGAGGAAATTCTTCCTCGAAGTTCAATTCTTCCCTTATCGGGTTTAATGAGTCCATTAAGGATTTTTAGTAGGGTACTTTTTCCGGCTCCATTGGGACCGATGAGTCCTAAACATTCCCCTCGACGCAATTCAAAGGAAATATCATTAACAGACCAAAACTCATCTTTTCTAAGTTCATGCTCATATTTTCGAGCTGTCACTTCTGACATAATATCTTGCACACCATACCACAGAGAACGTTTCAGATCACGACAAAATTTCTTTGAGACATGGTCAACTTTAATTAGGACATCATCAGCCATATAGTAGTAATCTCCTTATCAATAATTGTCGGATTCAGAAATAGGGTGCTGTTTACCTGAAATCCCTTGTTTTACTAAGTAATAGTAGAATTAAGACCAAGGGTTATTGGAGTCTTCCTTAACAAAATATCACAAACTTAGCAAAATCGGTGAATAATTGTCAACCAGAGAAGCTTAAGTACAAATGAACTACCTACGGATTCCGCTACGCTTCATCCGAGGTTTCTGTCGCTTCAACTCCCAAACTTGAGCCAACCCTCCACAGTGTTTAGCCGTAGGGGCTTGACCAGAGGTCTGAGATCCACGATTGAGGAGGCTAGTTCCTAGCCCCCGTGCATAATTGAGCATCACCAT
>JASJDN010000178.1 GCA_030065205.1 Crocosphaera sp. | reverse complement strand
CTGGAACTCTAACAGTTCTCTGTCTTCGACTTCACTCAAATGCACTTTTAAGGGGGCAGGCAAAATCTAAATATTCCTCCTCGTACTCCGCTAGCCCATTTTACAACTATTTTTGCCTACCTACTTATCCACTGTGTTAACTATTATTATGATTCCTACATTATATCTATTACAAGCCCCTTTTGCGTTACTATTTGGGTTAACCATTGGGGCGTTTGGTTTGGTTCCTTTTGGCGCAATTTTAAGTATTTTAGGGGTTAGTATTATTTTATTTTTAGGTAATATTTGGATCGGGTTAAGAGTGCTGTTAGTTTTGATCATCATTGACCAAATTATCGAAAATATTTTACCCCCTCGTTTATTAGGAAAATTAACAGGACTAAATCCGATTATTATTCTCTTTTCTGTGATGGTAGGAGCAACGTTAGGAGACTTTGTAGGATTAATTACAGCCGTTCCCATCGCCGCTACAACCAAAAGTTTATTAACTCATTGGAATCAATCAAAAACTGAAGCGTTAGAAAAGATGTTTTCTCAATCTAGTTAAATTATAATTATAGATTTTACTGTTACCAAAATACTATAATAGAGGAAAAAGAGAAGTCCATACAATTGAGATGAACTCCTCTGATTAAGATACAAGTCTATCTTTAAGCAGGAACCGGTTCTCCAGGACGTAACTTCATCCATTTTCCCGTTTCTTCTAAAAAGCTTTCACATCCGACCACATCCCATTCCATTTCAATATATTCCTTCTTAGGACGAATGTTAACATTGATGGTGGGTTCTTCTGGGTCAAACGTAGGATTATCTGTTAAATGGGGTTGTTCATGTTGTTCTTCTACTGCGTAATAGGTTTGACAACTATCAACATAATGGCAGTTAACACAAATACACATATATTTCTCCTTTATCCGTGTTACTTATTAATCTAACGTAAGATACGAAAATTTGACCAGTTTTTAAGGGTTTATTTCTTTAGTTTACATGAAGCCGTCTACCTCTATTCTTAATTTATCCCCTGACATTCTACCATTTGACTTAGAATTGCTCCCACCAACTGCTTATTTAGTCGGTGGTTCGGTTCGAGATTTCCTACTAAATGCTGAGCGTGATTATCTTGATTTAGATTTTGTTTTACCTGAATTAGTAATAGAAACAGCGAAAAAAATTGCAAACAAATATAATGCAGGTTTTGTGGTTTTAGATGCAGAAAGAAAAATTGCTAGAGTTGTTTTTGAAGAAGGAACTGTGGATTTTGCTCAACAAGAAGGAGAAACAATTGAAAAAGACTTAAGGAGACGAGATTTCACAATTAATGCGATCGCTTACAATTTTCATCAACAAAAATTAATTGACCCTTTAAATGGTTTAGAAGATTTGCAAACAAAAACAATCAAAATGATTAGGGTTGAAAATTTACAAGATGACCCCTTAAGATTATTAAGAGCTTATCGTCAAGCTGCTCAATTAAATTTTATAATTGAAGCAAAAACTCGTAAAAAAATTGCTCAATTATCTTCTTTAATCACCAAAGTTGCTGCTGAACGAGTACAAACCGAATTAAATTATTTATTAAAAATTTCTAGAGGAAGTAAATGGTTAATTGCAATAGAAAAAGATGGTCTACTAAAATATTGTTTTTCTGCCATTGATCATAATAATTTAAAATTACTTAAATCCATTGATGAAACGATTGAATTATTACTAAATTGGTTAAATAAAGACGAGTTTAATCGATTATTTAAGGTCAATAAAAATCAAGATATTTATGATAGTCTTCTGGTGCAAAGATCAAGATTAACTTGTTTAGTTTCTAATAATACCGAAGTAGCTAAAAAAGAACTAATCCATTTAAAGTATTCTAACCAAGACATCAAAGCAGTTATTAATGTTTTAAAATCTTTAAATGCTTTAGAAACAAAATACAACAATTTAAACTTAAGAGAATTATATTTTTTCTTTTTAGAATTAGGTGATTATTTTCCTATTTTTGCCTTAGTTTCCCTAGCTAAAAATATTAATAATGACTTGATTCTTAACTTAATTTATCATTATCTTGATCCCCAAAGTAAATTGGCTCATCCTATTCCTTTAATTACCGGTCATGATTTAATCAATCAACTTAATATTAAACCCAGTCCTCAACTGGGTCAACTTTTAACCGAAGTGATAATTGCTCAAGTTGAAGGTAAAGTATCTACTAAACAAGAAGCGTTAAAGTTTGCTCAAGATTACATAGTCAATCACCAGTCATATTGACACATTTTCTAAATATCCTTTAAACTTAGGTGTTATGTCATTTATATTCATTCAATTTAATAATGTCTAATGCAATTTCTAATCCTCTTAGTCCGATAAATTGGATAAAAAAGAATCTTTTTAATAGTTGGTTTAATACTGTTCTCACTCTAGTTAGTCTAGTGTTTATTATTTGGTTTGGTAATAGTTTAATTGCTTGGATTTTGGTACAAGCACAATGGGAAGTTATTGGAGCTAATTTACGCTTATTTTTTGTTGGGCAATATCCCGTTAATTTATTATGGAGAACTTGGATAAGTTTAGGGATTATCTTGAGTTTAATCGGATTTTCTTGGGGAAATTTATCAAAATTCAATAATTTATTTAATCCAGTTAACTTAACGTTTTTATGCTTAGTTACTGTTGTTTTGGCATTATTAGGAGTTCCCATCAGTTTGATTTCCAGTGCAAAATTATTAGGGATTTTAGTTTCATTTGTCATTTTTGCTTTAATCGGTCAGAAAATTAAACAAAATTTTCCCAATTTTAGTAATTGGTTATCATTAATTTGGGGATTAACTTTCTTTTTTTTGTTAGGTTTGCTACAAGGTGCTTTCTTTTTACGTCCTGTTAGATTAGATGATTTTAGTGGTTTAATCTTAACTATTTTTGTTGCTATAATCAGTATCTTTTTGTCTTTTCCCTTTGGGGTATTATTAGCATTGGGAAGACAAAGTGCGTTACCGATTATTCGCTGGTTATCTATTGCTTATATTGAGTTAATTCGGGGTTTACCATTAATTGGTATCCTATTTATGGCACAGGTAATGGTACCGTTAGTTTTACCTCAAGATATGCGAATTCAACGAGTGATTCGTGCGATTGCCGGATTTACTTTATTTAGTGCTGCTTACTTAGCAGAAAATGTTAGAGGGGGTTTACAATCTATTCCCAAAGGACAAACAGAAGCAGCAAAAGCATTAGGATTAAATAGTTTTTTTGTTTTAATATTAGTGGTTTTACCCCAAGCATTAAAGGTTGTAATTCCTACTATTGTGGGTCAATTTATTAGTCTATTTAAAGATACCTCTTTACTCGCAATTGTGGGATTGGTTGATTTATTAGGAATATCTCAATCCATTTTAGCTAACCCTAAATTTATTGGTCGTTATGGAGAAGTTTACGTTTTTGTGGCCGCTATTTATTGGCTATTTTGTTATTCCATGTCCTTCTTAAGTCGTCAATTAGAAAAGAAGTAACATCCTAAAAATCAAGAAATTTTTAGCAACAATCGATCAACACTAGCATTATGATCCATAAAAGAAAATAAATGTTTATACTGTATTTTACCCATTTTGTCTAACACAAACTGTGCTGGAAGAGGTGCGCCCAAAGCTTGTCCTGTATGATACATCCGAAACACCCGACAATCAGGATTACTCAATAAAGGCATTTTTAACCCTAAATCTCGAACAACTATTTGACTTTGTTGAGCATCGGTACTGGTAATCATTAAAACTTCTACTCCACGCTCCATGAAACGCTCATAATATTTATTGAGGCTAATAATATGAGGATAACAAAAAGGGCAATATTGCTTTTCTGTAAAGATACGAGTAAACGCTAAAATAACCGATTGTTGCTCAAAATAATCACTTAATCTAACCCTTCGATTGTTGGTAATATCGGGTAAGATAAAATCTGGTGCTTTGTTTCCTAAGACAATTTTATTGGTAGCAGGAATCGGTAAAAAGTTATTAAAAAAACGTTGATTAATTAACCCTGTAAAATCTGTAGATGTTAACATTACTTTTTGATAAACTTAGGCAGTACAAAAACACCCTCAATTCAGTTACTTCCATTAAATATTTTAGTTGACGTAAATAACATCAACTGAGTAATTTTTGCTGGAAATCTTCTGCTTTTTGAGGGTCTGGGATTTTGGTAGCTAATGCCTTGACAAAATCCGTTGGAGAAATGTTAGGATTTTTCTTAACAGTCTTTTGACAAATCAAAGAAGCCATTGGCCCAATTAGCTCAGCTAATTCCGTTTGACACTGTTCAACGAAACTAGGGTCAATTGGTTCTTGGGGTTGACTAAACGCAAAACCATCGGGTTTAGGTGGTAAGGGCAAAGGCGCACTAGGGGGCGCAACACGAGTTGGCATATCTTCACTATTTCCATTCACTGCATTAAGGGAAAAACTATCCAGAAAACTATCGGAGCCATATAAGCTATGATAAACACTCTCTAGTTGATTGAGAATCATTTGTGCTGAGGAAGGACGCTGATTCGGTAAACGAGCCATAATGTGATCCACCACATCAGCAAACTCAGGAGATAAGTCTGGTACCCTCTCTCGCCAGTTTAACTGATCAACATGGGAATCATACAACTCACTGGGATGTTTTCCTGTTAACAAATAGACGATGGTACGTCCTAAGGCAAAAAAATCCGATTGGGGAACCGCCTGACCATTCAACTGTTCAATGGGGCTATAGCCCGCCGAAAATAGCCCTGTAACCTCTCCGGTTGATTGTTTTGACAAATAGGTATCTGTCACCTCCCTAGCTGTGCCAAAATCGATTAAAACCAACTGTCCTGTGGACCGTAACATGATATTGGAGGGCTTAATGTCACGATGAAAAAAATTATGATGATGAATTTCCTCTAAAATACGTAAGAGCTGCATTAACCACTGCATCGCGATTTTTTGAGAAATACACTTACCTCGTTGCGTAATATATTGATTCAAATTCAGCCCCTCTATTTTTTCCATCACCAAACAGTACAGGGGCGTATTATTATTTTTTAAATAAAAAGTAAAATGGGCGTCTGGTTCAACTTTGGGAATACCGGGATGGCTCAGACGACTTAAAACATTAACCTCTCGCTCAAACAATTCAACGTATTTGGGATGATTGTGGAGAAGAACTTTAAGAACCTTATGGGTCGAATTCTCTCCATCTAAATTTTGGGGGTCACTATCTTGTACCTCGTAGGTCTTACCAAAACCGCCACCCCCTAACTCTTGAAGCACACGATAACGTCCATCCAGCAGTAACTCTGAGCCACAGCTTTGACAAAATAAGGATGTGTCCTGGTTTTCGGGATTAGAACATTGAGGGTTAATGCAAAGGCTCATCTGCACTTGCCATGGGTCGACCTTTCTCTAGTTTAGACTGCCAGATTCAGTTATACACCAAATTTGTTCCAGGTTTCATTAAAGAGAAATCCTTAAAATAACTCAGGCTAGTTGGATCAAAAAATAAATGGTATTATAGGAGATTGCAGTATTTATTCAATGACTTCTATGAGTTTAACCGCTAGTGAAAAACAATCTCTGATTAGCGAATACCAAGTACATGAAACCGACACAGGATCAGCCGATTTACAGGTGGCTATTCTCACCAAACGCATTACCCAATTAACCGATCATCTCAAGCAAAACCCCAAAGATCATGCGTCTCGTAGAGGACTGCTGAAAATGATTGGTCGTCGTCGACGTTTGTTAGCTTATATCAATGGGAAAGACTCCAATCGTTATCAAACCCTGATTAAACGTCTTGGTATTCGTCGTTAGAAACCTGACGACGAATTCAATCAGATTGGGTTAAGAACGGAAGAGGGGGAAAACAGGGGAAGACTGACTATATCTTGATTCTCCCCACATTTCCCACACTTATCCTTAAACCCCAGCATGGCCTAAGGCTAAACCAGCCACTAACATTCCTAATACTAAAAAGGGTTGTGCGCTGGCTTGGTATTTCACATCATTTTCTAAGGGATCACGCAAGAAATACATATCTTGAAAGGTAATCTGAGGAATCACTAATAACAGCAAAATAGCAGCATAGAGATTTTGATGAATATAAATTAAATAGGCTCCAATTCCTGCTTGAAACACATCAATCATAATCACACACAACCAAGCCGCCGTATTCACCCCAAACATTACCGGTAGGGATTTTAAACCCAATTGGCGATCGCCTTCTACACTCTTAAAATCATTGACGACCGCAATGCCCAAACCAGCCAAACTGTAAAATAGGGTCAGGATGACAATCGTCCAGTTTAACTCCCCAAATAAAGCATGACCAGCCCACCAAGGTAAGGCAATATAACTAGCCCCTAACGCATAATTGCCTAGCCATCCGTTTTGTTTCAACTTTAGGGGAGGAGCCGAGTAGATATAAGCTAGGAATGCTCCCCCTAGGGTTAAGCAGAGCATAATGGGAAAGTCATGATTAGCCCAGATATCTAAACCGTAACTTAACCCTAATCCTAAGCCCAATAACACTAAAATTTGTGTGACCACTTGGGGAACCGAAATCGCTCCAGAGGGAATAGGGCGATAAGGCTCATTAATCGCATCAATTTCGCGATCGTAGAAATCGTTGAGGGTTTGGGTATAACCCGCCATCAACGGTCCCGATAACAGCATACAAGCAGCCGCCATTAAAAAGTTTTCGATAGTCCAGGTATAATTCCCTGATGACGCTGCCCCGCAAACCACTCCCCAAATCAAAGGAATCCAAGTGATCGGCTTCATTAACTGTAAGCGCAACTTCCAAATGGAAGTTTCTCCAGCATTCGCCCCTTTCATCCCTAATAATTGACGGGTTTTGCTACTTTTTTCGTTAATCTTGGAAGAAGAATCAGACATAGGTGAATAAATAATTAATTGATGTTCAAGGCCAGAGGAAATGGGGAAATCTGAGTCCAGTTGTAAGCTAACGGTTAACTTCTGCCTCCTTAGCTTCCTTGCAGTAAAGTATGTGGAAAAAAAACAATCGATAGGTACATTTATCCTATCGATTGTTATCTAATACTTATGGTAACTAATTTTCTGTCAACTCTTCAACTAATCTTTTGAATAGCATTCTTGCTGCATGACTAGCTGTTTTCATGGTTAATAATCTGTAGGGTGTTCCCTGTAATTTGGGTCGGTTCATCCATTCATGTATTTCACATAAGATCGGATGGTTTTTCCTGGACTGCATCGGTTGGACACTCGTATAAATCCATTGCCAAAAAAGCTTACGGCATAGAGA
>JASJDN010000058.1 GCA_030065205.1 Crocosphaera sp. | reverse complement strand
GAAAAATTTATACCTCGTAGGGTGGGTTAGGCGCAGGGTTGATTTTTATGAAAACACAATAACTTATGGTCTGCAACCTAACCCACCATTTTAGGTATGTAGTCTATTATACTTTTTACCCCACACTGTCGGGAGAGCCATATTTCCCCTCGCAATGACAATTTAAGTCTCCTCAAATATTAAAATAAAAATAGTCCCCTGGTGACTACCAAGGGGACATCAAAAAACATTATTACTTAAGAGTTTAACTTATGAATGAACCTTCTACCGTTACTTACACCACAGCAGACATTCTCAAGCGCATTGAGGACAAATTAGATAAGATAGACAGTCGCCTCACTAATTTAGAAGTAGGACAAGCAAAGTTAACAGAAAAAGTCGAGGGAATGGATAACCGATTAAAAGTTGTTGAAGGAACCCAAAAGAATCAGGTTTGGGCATTAATTGTCCTTTTGGGTGGTGCTATTGTCACCGCCGGCACTAGATTATTTTTCACCACCAATCCTTAACCCAAGATTATCAAGTCTGCTCAAAGATTAAAATAAAAATAGTCCCCTGGTGACTACCAAGGGGACATCAAAAAACATTATTACTTAAGAGTTTAACTTATGAATGAACCATCTAGCGTTACTTATACCACAGCAGACATTCTCAAGCGCATTGATAACAAGCTAGATAAGCTTGAGGACAAAATAGATAAGCAATCAGAGAAAATAGGGACTATTGAAGTTAAACTGGCAGAAATTAAAGCAGAGGTTAAAAACCTTAATCAAGATGTTAAGGAATTAAAAGGATCAACCAAGGCACAAATTTGGACGTTGATTGGAATCTTAGTAACGGCAGTTAGTGGCTTTCTTGTCGCTGTGGCCAGATTCGTCTTTTATCCTATGGCTTAGGGTGAATAAAAAAATCCCAGTTATTTTAATTAATAACTGAGACATAAAGTTACTCAAGATAGGTTAGCCGTTAGCTAAAACCCCAATTAATAGTCGGTTTAACTCCTGCTTTATCAACCACAGCGTAGTTCATATCGGTAAATTGTGAAGGAGATAATTTAAAGATCCAATAACTATTGGTTCCGTAACTTTCTCCTGTTTCATCACACATTACTTTACCCGCCCATTCATCAGCCGGATCTTCTGCATCTGTTAATAATTCAATGCCACAATCATTGAGTAATTCTTGCATTTTCTCATTCATTTCTTGGGCATTAGCATTATCAGATAAGCCATATTCTCCCGGTAATTCTTGCAGAATATTCAAAGGACTTTCTGAGAGGTTTCCATCTTCCATAAAGCTTTTCATCGCCATACGGAAAGCTTCTAAAAAGTTGACTTTTGTTTGAGGAGTCATTAACTGTTTAATATCGGTTTCACTGATGTTAACTTTTAACCCAGAAATCCCCAATTCTGCTTTAATACTATCAACAGAGTTTTCACTTTTAGCTTGATCTCCGTAGCTAAAACTAGAGACTTCATTGCCTTCAGCATCTAACAATTTACCCATGTCACCTTTATCGTTCCAAATAGCAGTTTTACTGCCAAAACTAAAGCCACCAAATTCTTGATGAACTTCATTGGTATAAACTCGAATCATTTGACCGCCCGCTAAAGATGTTCCTTCTGGAAAAGCAAAAAGTTGATTTTTTCCGATGGAAGTTATTTTCCAGTTAGATAAATCTGCTGCTGCATTACCATTGTTACGAATCTCAATATATTCATCAGATTGAGTCCGTTTTATATGACCATGATAAACAATGTCTGCAATCTCAACATTCGCGATACCAGGAGTTCCCTTAACCTGCACTGAATAGGTACGATATCCTGAATCAGTAAAAGCATTAAACTCTGCGCCATAGGACCATAAAACAGTGCCATTTAAGTTACCTAACGCCCAGTTACCTTGATGTTTAATGGCACTAACTGATCCTTGTTGTGGATAATACAAACCGACACAATCATCTGCTTTAACAGCAATGGGACTTGATAAAGTGAGTTCGTTTAATCCTGTTTTTGGGGTTACTTGTTCGCTTCTCCCGACAATCGACCAATTATTACCATCTTGTCTGAAAATAACAAGTTGTACCGGTAAATTGTTATCTGCCCAAATCTTCCAGGAATTGACATATCCATCTAAATTAATGGCATTATTAGTATCAACTAAGTAGAAATTACTGGCAGTATCAGTAAATTGGCGATGGATAATATTATTTCCACCTGTTAACATCTCTTGTTTGATAAAATCTAGGTTTTCTTCAGTCCAAGTTGCCCCGTTAAGGGTTCCATTATTATTATGAGAACTATGATCTAAAGCATCACCATTTAAAGGATAATAAGCCATTAAGCCTTCTTCTTTTCCTGTTAGGCGATGGTTCATATCTTGTTTAATTTCTTCTTGGCTGCGGGCTTTATTCCAGATACGAACTTCTGCCATTTCTCCCTGGAAAAAATTATCAACTCTTCCCAACCAATAGCTAGTGTTTGTAGTATAAAAGTTGGCGGGTGCAGGTTCAGTGGCAAATAGTTCTCCGTTGCGATAGATTTTGTACTCAATATTATCTTTTACCCAGGCGATATGAACCCATTTATCCTTACTTTCAAAAAAATTATTTAATACACTAAAATAACGTTGTCCTGAGGTATCATAAGAGTCATAATGTAATCCATTATCACTAGGACAAACCCACATTCCCGGTTTACGATAAGCATCTCCTTGTTTACCAATAAATCCACGAAATCCAGAATTTAAAATAGTAGGATTAATCCAAAGTGAAATCGTAAAAGCTGTATTATTTTCAAAAGGTTCTTTGATTTCTAGATAATCATCTTGTCCATCAAAACTTAAGACTGATTGTAAATTTTCTTGCGTTAGAGTTTGTACAGCCGTCATCCTGAAAATCTCCTAATCTTTTTAATGAGTTTAAAATGTCACAAAAAAAGTTTTGACTGGTTTTTACTGCTTAGAGTTAATAACTAATTGTTGAGAATTTATCAACTCTAAACATTTTTTTTTGTGCTTGATTTCATTATGTCATTACCATCGTGATAATTGCTACTAGAAGAAACACGTAAATCTGATGATGTTTTTAACTGATTCAGTGATTTTACTAATATTTTTTTTAAGAAACATAAAAAGCTCTTCTAGACTAAATATGATGATTTCATAAAAATAAAATGATATTATAGAAATAAATATATAATTATTTGGGAAGATATCGTCATGACAGAAAGAGAATTTCAAACCATTATCGATAAAATTAGTGTCTTAACTGAAAAGGTGGACTTTTATTCAGAAAAGCTAGATTTATATCAACAGGTTTCTGATGATAAGATAACTCAGATACAAAAATCTACTGATGAAAAGATTGATCAACTTCAAAAATCATCCGATGAAAAACTAGAAGCATGGAAAAAATCATCCGATGAACAAATTAATGCTATTAGAAGCGAAATAAAAGGGTATCAAGATGCAAATAAACAGCAACTAAATGTTTCATTAGGGGTGTTAGTAACGGCTGCAGTTGCTATTTTAGTAAGCGTTATTTTAAGTATGAATAATTAAATGTATGAGTTAGAATAGAGATAGTAAGTTTATATTTGAGGACAGGAAAATGACAGAACGAGAGTTTGAAACTATTATCGATAAAATTGATGTGTTAACTGAAAAGGTGGACTTTTATTCAGAAAAGTTAGACTTATATAAACAGATTTCTGATGAAAAGATTGATCAACTTCAAAAATCATCCGATGAAAAACTAGAAGCGTGGAAAAAGTCATCCGACGAACAAATCAACGCTATTAGAAGCGAAATAAAGGGGTATCAAGATGCAAATAAACAACAGTTAAATGTCTCATTAGGAGTGTTAGTAACGGCTGCAGTTGCTATTTTAGTAAGCGTTATTTTAAGTATGAATAATTAAATTTTCAAGTTAAAATAGAGATAGTAAGTTTATATTTGAGGACAGAAAAATGACAGAACGAGAGTTTGAAACAATTATTGACAAAATTAGTGTATTAACTGAAAAAGTGGAATTTTATTCAGAAAAGTTGGATTTATATAAACAGGTTTCTGATGAAAAACTAGAAGCCTTTAAAAAATCATCCGATGAACAAATTAATGCTATTAGAAGCGAAATAAAAGGGTATCAAGACGCAAATAAACAACAGTTAAATGTCTCATTAGGAGTGTTAGTAACGGCTGCAGTTGCTATTTTAGTAAGCGTTATTTTAAGTATGAATAATTAGGAATTAACTTTTGATCTGTTTATATCGTTCTTTAAACTCCCGTTGCTGCTGTTTATGATCGACAATAGGCTGCGGATAACCACAACTATGCGCTTCTAAAGGTGGTATTTTTCCAGTTACTAAATATTCAGTATCGAGAGAACTTATTTCAGGAACCCATAGACGAATATATTCCCCATCAGGGTCATATTTTTGTGCTTGACTAGCAGGATTAAAAATACGCAAAGGTTTCGGGTCCATTCCACTAGATGCACTCCATTGCCACCCTCCATTATTAGCAGATAAGTCCCCATCAATCAATTTTTGCATAAAATATTTTTCTCCCCACTGCCAATTTATAATTAAATCTTTGGTCAAAAAACTGGCCACAATCATCCGACATCGGTTGTGCATCCATCCCGTTTCATTTAACTGTCTCATAGCAGCATCAACGATAGGATAACCCGTTTTTCCTTCACACCAAGCTTGAAAATGTTGCTCATTATTATCCCAAGAAAAGTCCTTAAATTCTTGACGATAGGGTCCTTCTGCTAACTCAGGAAAAAAGTATAAACAGTGTTGATAAAACTCTCGCCAAGCGATTTCTTGTTGCCAAGTTTGTATATTTTCCCTTGCTTCGTCACTGCGGGTATTTTCGTAAGCTTCTACCGTTGCTTGCCAAACCTCTCGAATACCGATAACACCGAATTTAAACGCCGGACTTAAGATAGAAGTTCCATCTATTGCAGGGAAGTTTCTTTGTTCTTGATAACTGTAAATTGCACTATCACAAAAGTAATTCAGTTTTTCTCTAGCTGCAATTTCTCCGGGTTCTAAAACTAAGGGCGCATCCCAAACATAACCTAAATCTTTGGCTGTGGGTAAGTCAATTATTCCTAAGTCTTTAACTGTATTTATTTCTTCATCGGTTAAACTGTCTAATTTTTCGATAGATTCAGCAATACTAGCTTTTTCTGCTTTGACCCAACTACGCCAAAAAGGAGTATAAACTTTATAAGGATCATTATTACTTTTAGTAAGAATGTCTCCGGGTGCGTGCAATAATTGATCCCAGTAGGTTTCTGATTGAATCCCTTTTTCTTGTAAGGCTTCTTTTACCTGCTTATCCCGTTCTTTACTGTAGGGTTCAACATCATTATTCCAGAAAACAGTCTTAACTTTTAAAGCATCTGCAACTTTAGGAATAATTTGTGTAGGTTGTCCTTTGAAAATTAATAATTGACCACCCAACTTTCGGTAGCTTTCCTGTAAGTCTTGTAAACATCCCAACAGATAAGTGATTCTAGCCGGTGCAATATCATCTCGGTTTAAAATATTGGGGTCAAAACAAAATAAAACCACCAATTTAGAACTCTGTTGATAAGCCTGAGAAAGTCCGATATTATCAGATAGTCTTAAGTCACGACGATGCCAAAAAATTATACTATTTGTCATAAATAAAAAGTTATGGATATAAAAAGGTGGGCAAACTATGAACCCTACTGTTAAGCATTGTAAGCTTTATTGAGATATTGCCCACCCTACTACATCTAGGTGAACTGGGAAATATCTTCCTTGCATTCATCGGCTAAATAACATAATGCACGGAATCTTAACCCGACTAACTGTTCATACAAAGGATTAAGCTTACAAAGGGGTGGAATGTGAACCACTTTGTGACCAAAAAGCTTAACATCCCGTTCAAAGGGACATTGAGGGGGAACCATTTTACAAATAAATCGGGCTAAACTCGGATCATGAATATCCATCCCATCTAACCAGTCTTTGAGGGGATGCAATAAATCTGGGTGAGGGTGAGGCGGACTCACCAAAGGGGCTGAATTCCCGATTTCTTGGGCTTGAGGGTGGTCTTCTTGGGGTTCACAGAGGGTATGCTCCAAGGACTCTAACGCCTCTACTTTTAGCCCTAAAGCGTCGCTAAATCGATGTAAGAGTTGAGCTTCAGAAGCCGAATAAATTCCATCAGCGATCGCCACTAAAACAGCAGTCCGTAAAAAGTTTTCCCCCGTGTTGGGATCATCCCCTAAAATCTCTGCCAACTCCTCCGGTTCAATGGACTTGTAGAGGACAACTTCTTCGTCATCAATGGCTAAATCTTTTGTTAAATCTGCGATTAATTTCTGTTCTTGGGGATCATAGTTACCATCACACCAAGCAAGGGTAAGTAACCCTCTCAACCAAGCGGAAATTTGTTCTTTGGTGTACGGAGATTTCGCTACACTGGCCATAAGAATTTTATCATCAACTTTTTAGGTTAGTCATAGGGGACATACCGCTTCTGGGAAGGCAAAAAACAAAGGTTAATTGTCGCTACTGGTGTCTATTTTCTTTGTTTTAACTGCCAGAAATATGATGTTCCCCTTCTTTAAGTTTAACTTTTTCTTTTGACTAACCTCCGTCATCTATTGAACAATTACCGGAATTCCGGTTTGCACTAATTCATATAATGCTTTAACGTCTCGGTTCCGCATCCGAACGCAACCATGAGAAACCGCTTGTCCCATGACGTGTTCTCCAGGGGTTCCGTGAAATCCGATGTATTTGCCTCCTTCTCTGGAAAAACCAATCCAACGTTCTCCTAAAGGACTATTGGGACCGGCTGCGCTAACTCGACCATTCCAGGGGTTTTTCCATTGGGGGTTTTCTACCATTTGAAAGACTGAAAATTCGCCTCTGGGGGTTTCCCATCCGGGTTTACCAATGGCCACTCGATAACTCGCAAGAACTTGATCATCTTGATAAGCATAAACCTTACGTTCTTTGAGGTTCAAAACGATATGGGTTGCTAAGGTTTGACTGGTTTCTGGGGGGGTAGGAATGGCCGCTTCTTCTAGAGGTGGAGTAAGGGGTAATTCGGTAGAAGGGGTTGGAGAAGTTGTTCCCTCGGAGGCCATAACTTGTTTGTTAATTCCTTCGATGGGTAAGAGGAAACTTCCACTAATAAAGGTGAGTGTGAGTAAGGAAAGAGTGAATTTCATTTTGAGTAAAAATGACGAATGTTTAAGAAAAAAAAGAAGAGTAAGATAAGTTACCTGTATTCTAGAAGTGCTTTAAAAGAGGGTTGCTCAAAATTAGCACTCTCTTAAGAGTTATTTTTTCTCAATTCTTCTTAAAATACAGACACAGTTAATTGATATATGTTTAAGCTTATTTACATATCTTAAACTTCTGTTTCTAATCGAGACTGAAGTTCTTCCATCGCTTCAGCACTAATTTCAATTAATACTGCTACATCTGGCTTCTGTTCTAATATTGAGAAACTAATAGCCTCCCACTGTCGATTTTGTGTATTAATATTAAATTCTAATACCCTCAAATCTGTTTCTTGTCCTAAAAATTTATTGGGAAGATACCAAGGTATAATAAAAGTGCTGTTAAAAATCAACGTAGCCAAGGCTAAATACAAAGATAGCTTCCACTTTAAGCCTAATCTCCAAGCAATTAATAATGCTATTGTTAATCCCCCTAATACAAGAAAATAATAGACTCGAAAGTGAGTTATCATTTCTAAAGGATACCTCCACAAAAAACGAAAACTTACTGAAAATAAAAGAAGAAAAATTAAGACAATACTACTTAAAATCTGAATAGATAAAACTCTCATAAAAATTTTCTAATTTTCCTAAAAAACTTTTTCTAACCAAATGACCAGGACTTTCCCAACATATTTAAAGAACAGTTACAACATTCTAAAATAGCTTGGAGTCAGAAAATTGCAGGTTTCTTTGTTATTTTAACTGGTATTTTCAGTTTATCCCAAAAACAATATTATAGCAACTAGACTCCAATATAACTAACTCTTAATTTTGAAGATTAATATTAATTTTCATTTTCTTAGGTTCTGTAGTTAATATTTAAGATTAGGGATGTAAACTTTCATACATCAATAATTTTTCTAAGGTTTCTACAGGAATTTGAGTAAAGTATTTCCTTTTAAATTGTTCTTCTTTGAGGGTATCTAGCAACATTTTTTCTGAGAAATGATAATCGTTTGATTGCTGCGTTATCTTTTTAATCTCAAGAGTTTCTTCCTCTTCGCTGATTAAAAAGCCGATTTTTTCTAAAAAGTCTAGGGCTAAAATAAGACTGCGATCGCTTAATAATAATTTTTCTTTTAATTGTTCTTTTGTTATTCTTTTTTGAGTGCGGTGAATATATTTAGCAATACCGATCAATTTTTTAATAATCTCTAAGGGGTTAAATTGAACATCATAGGAATAAGTTAAAGCTAAATTATGTTGATTATTGAAACTTTGGTAATAACTTTTCTGTAATTCATCCCAACTAACAGGACAGCGATTTAACTGTTCTACTTCTAAGTTTTCTTCCTTAGTTTTATCTTGATTCCTATAATCTATTAACTTAATTTGATTACTTTTTAACGAGTTATGATCTTCAGTGGTTAAACTTGCCCTAACTTCAATTAAACGGACTTCATACCGTCCTTTTCCATAGGTATTATAATCCAGTTCTACAATAGCATCACATCGCTTATCTTCCCCTTGAGGTAATTCTTCTTGATAATGTTCCCACCAAATACCAGGAAACCCCTCATCAACGGAACGATCATAAATATTGAATTTCGTTTTTATGTATTTCACTGGATTATTTTTAGCATCTCTCATATTTCTATTTCCTAAACTTTCAAACCAACAATTTTGAATCAATAATTTAGGAATTGGGTTTCCCATTCCATAGGGTTCTAAAAGTTTTAATTCTCTAAACAAAGATTGACCTAACTGAGATACGGTTACCACTAAATCTGCTTTAATAGTAGAATTTAATGTATTAATATCAATGATTTCTTGTCTTAGTTTTTGATTAATGCTTTCTCTAAATAAAGATAAATTTTCAACGGGTAAACTTAATCCTGCTGCAAAAGGATGACCCCCAAATCTATGCAATAAATTTTGTTGAGATGCCACTAACTTATACAAATCTATGTTATGAACAGAACGGGCTGAACCTCTTGCTAATTTTACCCCAGTTTCACTCATATTTTCCGTTTCAGCCGTCGTTAATAAAATCGTAGGACGACCATACTCTTGAGCAATTTGTCCCGCTACTAAACCTAAAACACCACTTTGCCACTGAGGATCGTCTAAGACAATAATTTGTGTAGTCGATAGGTCTAAAGTTTCTAGTTTTTTCTCAACATTTTTTTTAATATCCTTTTGTAAAGACTTCCGACGGGTATTAGCTAATTCTGTGTCAAAAGCCAATTTCTCACAGCGTTTATCATCTTTGCTAGTTAATAATTCTACAGCGAAATGAGCATCCCCTTGAATACGACTAATGGCATTAATTCTAGGCCCAATACCGAAAGAAATATCGGTCGGGCGATCGCCACTTCGTTTACATAATTTTAGCAAATAAGCAACTCCTGGACGGGTGGTATTACTTAACTGTTGCTGTAACTTTGTTAACCCTTTTTGTGCTAAATAACGACAATCTCCTTTTAACTCTACTAAATCAGCAATTAAACCAATCGCTACTAAATCTAATAAATTTTCTAAAGGACTTTCAGGAATTTCTGGAAAAGTTAAATATAATGCTTCAACTAACTTATAAGCGACGGCAACCCCTGATAAAGAAAATAAAGGATGATCTTCAGAAAAATAACGAGGATTAATAATAGAAACTACATCCGGGCGGTCATCTGGTAAAGTATGATGATCCGTGATAATAATATCAATTCCTAGGGAATTAGCATAATTAATTTCTTCTAAATTAGTGCTTCCTGTGTCACAAGTTACAATTAATTGTGTCCCTTCTGTAGCTAATTTCTGAATTCCTGGAATATTAAGTCCATGAGACTCTTTAGCCCGATTAGGTATATAATAATTGAGTTGTAGATCAGGTGTAAAAAATTGCCCTAGTCCTTCCCATAAAACACTGGTTGCTGTAATTCCATCCGCATCAAAATCCCCCCAAATGGTTACTTTTTTTTGATGATCAATCGCAACTTTTAGCCGTTGAGTTGCCAGCTTCATTTCATAACCAAATTCCCAAGGACTCAAAGGATGATAATAGTTAGAATCTAAAAAACTGTGTAATTGTTCTTTAGTTTGAATTCCTCTTTGCCATAATAATTGAGCAGCATAAATTCCTTGAGAATTAGAACAATATTGCTTAACAATATCAACAAACCAAGAAGGTAAAGAAACAAAGGGTAAAACTTGCCATTGAGATTGGAGAGTATCCATTGATAACTGTGCTTAATAAAAAATTAAGATTATTTTTACTATTATCCTTATCATCTTAGCATTAAAAATTGAGTTGAACCTTTTGATAATGTCCCTAGTCTAAACAAAAGAATTCAGTGATAGAGTGAGCGTAACCGTGTTAGCAGACAATGCTGCCAATGCAACAGAAACAGACTTAGTGCGTCGCTGTCAGGAAGGGGATACCGTTTCTTTTAAACAGCTATACCGACGCTATCAACAACGGGTAAGAGCGACTCTCTATCAATTGTGTGGGAGTGAAATGCTTGATGACTTAGTACAAGAAGTATTTCTGAGAGTTTGGAAAAGTTTACCAAAACTTCGAGAACCGTCCTATTTTTCTACTTGGTTGTATCGTATTACTTGGAATGTTGCCACCGATAAACGGCGGAAATTTGCTCAAAATCTATCTTTAAATGATGATGGTACAATCTTAAATATTATGCCCTCTCGTCCCGAAGATACACCCGATTTGATGCGACTTCATTATCAAGATTTAGTGCAACAAGGGTTACAATCGTTAAGTCTAGAACATCGTGTTGTTTTGGTGTTACATGACTTAGAAGATGTCCCTCAAAAAGAAGTAGCTAATATATTAGAATTACCCCTAGGTACTGTTAAATCTCGTTTATTTTATGCCCGAAATCAAATGCGTAAGTTTTTGAAAAAACAAGGAGCTTTATAATGTCTCAATTTCCCAAAGATGAGCGAGAATTACTCTCCTTTTTACAACAACATCGTCCCTTACCCCCTCCAGCAGATTCTACCTTAGAAAAACAACTTTATCTGAAGATTTGCCATGAATCTCAACAGACTAAAACTAATTCAGTGAGATGGTTAGTTCCTAGCATTATGGTTTCTAGTTTATTAGCAATCTGGGGAATTACTAACCTAATGAAACCGTCTGAATATCAACAATTTCTTCAACAATCTCAGGTAAGGGAAAAAGCAGAACTAGAAAAGTTTATGCTCAATACTTGGGAAGCATCCATCAATACATCTCCTTGGGAAAATAACAACCAATCTGTCTATTATCAGTGGATTTCTGTTGATAATAGTGAACACAAGTATTTAATTTCTCAGCCTTGACTTTTCACTACACAATCTATTATTAACTAGTAAAGGTAAGTATGATTTCTAAAAAAATTGTCTTGATTGTAACCGTTTTAACCCTTGGTATGGGGGGAACTGTGGCCCTAGCTAACTCCATTCAAGAAACCCACTCATCTATTTTATCTTCTGAGACTAAAATTTTAGCGCAAGAGGAAGAAAAGAAACCAAGAAGAAGACAAAGATCACAACAATTTCAACAACTATTAAACCTCAGCGATGAGCAAATGCAGCAACTGAATGCTATCCGTCAAAAATATCGTCCACAGATGGAACAATTAAGACAACAAATGCAAGCAACAGGTCAAGAATTAAGCCAAATGATGCAAGGAAACGCATCAGAAAATGACCTGAGACGAAAACATCAAGAAATCGTTAATCTTCGCCAACAAATGGGAAATATACGCTTTAGCAGTATGTTAGAAATGCGAAAGATTTTAACAACTGAACAACGTCAGCAACTTGCTCAATTACTAGAACAACGTCGTCAAAGAAGAGGAAGAAATGGTTCTAATTCAGAAGTAATGCCTTAAGTTTAAATATTATTAAATAGTCAAAAAGACCAAGATAGAATTACTTTTCTTGGTCTATTGTCGTAAAATGAAATCAAAAAAATGCTCAAACAAACTCAAATATTTTTGATAGTAATTATTTTACTTATTTTGATCTTTATAAAACAAACTTACCCTGTTTCAGCTAGTCTTGAAAATCGTTTACGAGGAGAAATTAATCGCTTGCAAGCTAGAGTTAGTCGCTTAGAAAGCACCGTCACTAATCTAAGACGAGGACCTAATAGTAATTATAATCCCCCTTCTTTTAACCCTTCCCCTCAAATAGTTGATGGTGAATTGATTGGACGAAGTGACCCCTTATTTGAACGGTTATCCATCTTAGTTATAGAATTGAAAGAAAGAGTCATGGAATTAGAAAAACGGATGAATCAATTAGAAAAATAGGTCATTTAACCAAATCTTATTTAAAATGTAGACACACAAAATAAATTACACAAAAACTGTAGGGTGGGAAATGCCCACAGTTAGCTCTGAATAAAAGTTTTAGCTTTTTGCTGGGCATTGCCCACCGTGCAATTAATTTTGTTTAAGCACTTATTTGCTTTTGCAACATCATCTAAAATTGTGTTAACCTACGAAAAATAACTAATTGATGATAACTTTTAAAACATAGATTACCATAAGGAAGATGATGATATCTTGGAAAGATTTACTACAATCCTACCGTAATTATAGGCATATTGCTATTTTTAGTATTTTGATATCTGGAGCGTTAGAAATCGTTGATTTAATGGTTCCTTATATCACAGGACAAATTATCAATATTCTATCTGCTCAACCGATTGATAGTATATTACAAAACTTAGTTAATTCTTTGGCCAACGTTACTAATCTTCCTAATAATAAAGTGTTTTCTTTAGGGGTTTTATTAGGAATTATTTGTTTAGTGACAGTGGTTCGATCTCCCATTCAACCCTGGTTAACGGATTGGTTTCACTGGGAAATTGCCTTAAAAGTTCGTAGAGAACAGTTACAAAATACAGTCAAAAAAATTCTTACCTTACCGTTATCTTTTTATGATGAATATAATCCTGGAAGGATCACAAATCGTATTGCTAAAGGAGTAGAAAATCAGTTATGGACTTATCCTGAAATTGCTGGAGAGTTACTGCCTAAAATTATTAGAGTTTTCGGTATTTTCGTAATTATTCTATTAATTGAATGGAAAATTGCTTTAATGTTTATTCTTTCGTTTACTTTAATTTTATTCTTTAGTATTAAGCATTTAAACAAGATTCTTGCTCAAGAAGAGCTACTAGATAAACATAGCGAAAATACACAAAGTTTCACATCAGAACTGATTACTAATATTAAAACAGTCAAAAGTTTTGGGACAGAAAGAAGGGAGTTAGAGCGACAAGATAGAAGATTAAATAGAGAGTTTAAATATGTACTATTTCGTATTCATACAGGCTATGTGAAATTAGTTACGTGGCAAAAAACCATCATTCAATCTTCCGTATTTTTAATCCTTGTTTATAGTTTAATCATCACTGTACAGGGTTACATTTCTCTAGGTCATTTTATTACCTTAATTACTATTTCTAGTATGGCCTATGCAGAATTAGATCCCATTACCCAATTAGCCGAAATTTTTGCCCGTCGTTATAGTTCAATGGCTCGATTTCATGAGTTTTTACACACTCCATCTGGAGAAGATGCAGCCATTTTAACACAACAATCTATTGAGCATGAACCTTATCAATTTACAGGCAAAATTCACTTCAATAATCTATCCTTTGCTTACCATGAAAATCACTGGGTTCTGCAAAATATAAACCTCTTAATTCATCCCTGTGAAACCGTAGCAATTGTCGGAAAATCAGGGTCAGGAAAATCTACCCTAATTAAACTATTATTACGCTATTTTCAACCCAGTCAAGGGCAAATTCTCATAGATGGACAAGACATTCATACCTTAGATATGGTTCAATATCGGCAACGATTAGCGATGGTTCATCAAGAGGTAGAAATTTTTAACGGAACCCTATTAGATAACTTAACTTATGGGAATAGAAGTGTTAGTTTTGAAGCCGTAGAAAATGCCTGTAAAATTGCCAGAGTAGATGAATTTATTGATCAGTTTCCCCAAGGTTACTATACCATTGTTGGAGAAAGAGGTGTGCGTTTATCAGGGGGACAACGACAAAGAATCGGTATTGCTAGAGCCTTAATTGTTAACCCTGATGTGTTAATTTTTGATGAAGCAACCTCAAGTTTAGATTATGAATCAGAAAGATTGATTCAGTTAGCTATGTCATCTATTTTAGGCACAAGAACCACTATTATTATTGCTCATCGTTTAAGTACCGTCCGAGAAGCTGATAAAATTATTGTTTTAGATAATGGCCAAATTGTCGAAATAGGAAATCATCAACAACTATTAGAACATCAAGGGATTTATCATCGTTTACATTCTTTGCAAGAAACAGGAGAATTATCTTAAAAAGCATACAGATTATTCACATTGCTTAAGACAATTATTCTAGTAATTATTATTGACTGTAAATACTTAGCTTAAGCTTAATTTAATTCTATGCTTTATGATTAACGTAATAAAATAAAACTAAGGAAACCTAAAATATATAAATTAATGCACTCATGTCAGAAGAGCAAAAGAATACAAAAAAATTACTTTTATCTCTAAAAGAAAGAATAATGTTACTTGTACCTATTCTTGTATTGTTTACTGGCCTGGCAATGATATTAATATATCCCCTGGGAATAGTAGGCAATCTAGGTAATTTTTCTTTTTCTGTTTATTTTAAGTATGCGAGTGTATCAGTTTTACTGGCAGGAACTTCTCTACTTATAGGTGGATGTATCGGTTTTTTATTTGGAATTCCTCGTACGCTGCAAAACCAAGATAATACCAATCAATCCAAAGATAAACAATTACCTTATCGTGTTAATACCAACCTAGAACAAATATCAGATTGGCTGACTAAAATACTGGTTGGAGTCGGTTTAACTCAACTTTCATCTTTATCATCTAACTTAGAAAAATTACTAGATTTTTTTAATACAAAATTAGGAAATGATCAAAACAAAAATGTGGGAATCTATGCAATAATTGTTATTTTATATTTTCTGGTTTTTGGATTTCTCTTGGGATATATTTCTACTCGGCTGTTTCTGACGACTGAATTTGTTCGTGCTGATAATGCTGCGCTTGATCAAATCGAAAAGCGATTAACTCATACAGCAGAAAAAATAGAAAAAACCCTGACAGAAAGAGAAAAACAACTAGAAAAAGATGCAAAAGCACTTTCTTTTGTTGATTTATATCTTGAATCAATGGATAGAAAAAAAGTGGGGATTGAAGAAGTGAAAGAAGTGATTAAACAAGCTTCTTCAAGTATCAAGAAACAAATATTCTCTCAAGCACAAAAAATAAGAAAAGATAATTGGAATAAGGAGGAAGATAAAGATACCCTCAACAAAGTAATTCCTATTCTTAAGTTTTTACTAGAAGATAAGTCAGAAGATACTTCTAAAAAAATCCCAGAATATAAACTATGGGCAGAACTAGGATATACGCTTAAAGATCAAGAACAACCTGATTGGAAAAAGGCAGAAAACTGTCTGAAAAAAGCGATTGAACTTCGGGGTGACTGGCAGCAAGAAGGTAATAGAATGTACGAGTTTAACCGAGCTTATTGTCTAATTAAATTAGATAAAGACTTTCATCAAAAGAAACCCAATTCAGATAAGAAAGAACGAGAAGAAATTATTAATCATATTGCTATCGCTGTGTCTAGGAAAAAACTAAGACGTATTGTTGCTGAAAATGAAGTGTTTCAGCAATGGATTAAAATAAACAAGGTTAGTCAACTTGAACTAGATAAGGAATCCGATGATCAAGTGAAACAAGAAATACCAAACATAATCTCTTCCCAATAAAGTGAGATATTCTGATCTCAAAACATAATATAATTATCAGGCAATCGAGAAAAGGGAAGTATTATGTCAACTGTCGCCCCACCCCTCAACGAACAAGTTGCCGTCGTTACCGGAGCATCACGGGGTATTGGTCGCGCGATCGCCCTAGGGTTAGGAAGCTTGGGGATCAAAGTAGTGGTTAACTATGCCAGTTCTAGCAGTGCAGCCGAAGAAGTGGTTAAACTAATTACAGAAAGCTCAGGAGAAGCGATCGCCGTTCAAGCCGACGTTTCCCAAAGTGAACAAGTCGACACCCTCATCAAAACCACCCTAGACAAATTTGGGCGCATCGATATCCTAGTCAACAATGCAGGAATCACCCGTGATACCCTGTTAATGCGGATGAAACCCCAAGATTGGCAAGCGGTAATCGATCTTAACCTCACCGGCGTTTTTCTCTGTACTAAAGCCGTCACCAAGCCTATGTTAAAGCAAAAAAGTGGGCGTATTATCAATATTTCTTCCGTAGTTGGGGAAATGGGTAACCCCGGCCAAGCCAATTATAGCGCGGCCAAAGCAGGGGTGATCGGGTTGACTAAAGCCGTAGCTAAAGAAGTAGCCAGTCGCGGTGTCACCGTTAATGCTGTGGCCCCCGGCTTTATCGTGACTGATATGACCGAAAAAGTCAAAACAGAAGATATCCTGCAATTTATCCCTTTAGGACGGTTAGGAACTGCTGAAGAAGTCGCAGGAATGGTGAAATTTTTAGCCACCGATCCAGCCGCTTCCTATATTACAGGACAAGTGTTTAATGTTGATGGTGGTATGGTGATGGCCTAGCATATTTTAATAGAGACTTAGTGATACGGTAGGGTGGGCAAATCAGAGATTTATCTAAACTACCCATAAAATCGAAAACTTTGCCCACCTAACAAAACTAGAATTTAATCTAAATAATAAAAAACAATGTATCAAAAAATTTTAATGGCTTTAGATATGTCAGAGATGGCAAAAACTGTGTTTAATCATGGCTTATCTTTAGCTAAACAAGAACAGAATTCACAACTTTTATTATTACATATTCTCTCAGGGGAAGAAGAAAATAGCCCTTTACCGATTCCGCCTGATCTCAAGGAAATGTATCCCGCCGCCGGCAACGATTTAACCATAGAAAACTGGAAAGAACAATGGGAAAAATTTGAAAAATCTGGTATTGAAATGTTAGAATCCTATCAAAATAAAGCAAAAGAACAGGATATTAAAACAGAATTTCAACAAATTTATGGTAATCCTGGATCAAGAATTTGTAAAATAGCCAAGGAATGGCAAGCCGATGTTATTGTTATCGGTCATAGGGGACGTTCTGGACTCAAAGAATTTTTCTTAGGTAGTGTCAGTAATTATGTGTTACACCATGCTCATTGTTCGGTATTAATTGTGCAGCCGCTACCATCGTAATTAACATCCATAAACTGGTAATTACTTTACCCATAGGTTTGATTCTGGTATTTAGAAAAAGGAGGATACCCCACTACTCCAACTTTTAAGGGAGTTTCATTAGGTGTGGACTCCGTTTGAGCTAGTAACAAATTGGAAAACAGACAAGGAAAAATGAGAAAAAAAGTCAAAACAAAAAGACGAATCATTAAAGCTACACGGGAGTAAGATGATAATATAATGACTTGGGCAGATTACAACCCATTAAGGATTGTGATAGATTTGTAGTAGGACATAAATCCTGACGGGTTTCACCGTTATTTGATTTTTGGAGACTAAACGATGACCATCGAAGGATGCTTGCGAGTTGGGCAAGTTGCACCTGATTTTACGGCAACAGTCGTTATTGATCAAGAATTTCAAACCAAAAAGCTTTCTAGCTACCGTGGCAAGTATATTGTCCTCTTTTTCTATCCTTTGGATTTTACTTTTGTTTGCCCCACGGAAGTCATCGCCTTTAGCGATCGCCACGAAGAATTTGCTAAGATTAACACAGAAATCCTGGCCGTTTCCGTGGATAGTGAATTCTCCCATCTGGCTTGGATTCAAAGCCCTCGCACCGAAGGAGGTGTCGGAGATATTGCCTATCCCTTAGTGTCTGACCTCAAAAAAGAAATTAGTACCGCTTATAATGTACTTGATCCTGAGTCTGGGGTCGCGTTACGGGGCTTATTTATTATCGATAAAGAAGGAATTATTCAACACGCAACGATTAATAATCTTTCTTTTGGTCGTAGTGTCACTGAAACCCTCCGGACACTCAAAGCCATACAACACGTTCAAAATAATCCCGAAGAAGTTTGTCCGGCCGACTGGCAAGAAGGGGATAAAACCATGATTCCTGACCCCATTAAATCGAAAATTTATTTTTCGGCGGTCTAAAATTTGTCATGAAAAACAGGGCATCATCAATGATCATGCCCTCACCCCAACTTTGAATTACCAACTAATCAAAATAGAACAATGTCACCAGTTTTCGTTGTTCTTCTGCTTCTTCGCAGGTTTGTAATAGGGTATGACTGTCATGAAAGGCAAAACAAATCAACTGTTGGCAACGAGAGACAATTTCTCGGTTACATAACGCACTGGCTTCTCCCAAGGATAAGCCGTCATTGTCGGGGTTTTCTACTAAATGAATGACCCTTTCTAGTTGTTCTTTTGACTCTCTGGGCTGTTTGGTCAAGCTTTGGGGTAAAATTACCGTTAACAAGTTGGGATCAGCCCGCATTGCCCCTTTAATGGCGGCTGCATTGGTTCCTGTGGCACCGGATGTCATCAAACGGTTGCCACCTAACACCAAGGCATAACTCATCATTTCGATTAACTGTTGATGAGTGATGGGAACATGGCGCGAACCTAACAAGGCAATACGTTTTGAACCCGTTTGCTGAATAGCAGCGAGTTCTTGCGCCAAAGTATCTAGGGTAGGAATATCAATTGATTGACTCAAAGATTCTCTCGTAGACTGCAAATGACCGTAAGCTATTCTAGCAAAGGTTTCTCGCTTATGACACAGATTTAACAATTTTTCTTAAATCTCTGCCTCTGTTTTTGTAAAATCTCGCTCCTTTTCTAAGGCTGGAATGACTTGTGCAAAAACGCTATCCCAATCTTGGGGATTACGTTGGCGAAATAATCTCATCGTCGGATACCAAGGAGTATCAGAACGATCTTTTAACCAACGCCAGTCAGGAAAAAAGGGAAGTAAAGTCCAAACTTTTGCTCCGATGGCTCCTGCCAAATGAGCTACGGAAGTATCGATAGAAATAATTAAATCAAGTTGGTCAATTAAAACAGCAGTATCAACAAAATCTTGTATCAGAGAGCTCAAATCCTGTATTCGTTCATCTTCACGAAAACTATCAAGTTCAGAAGCACTTTCTCCCATTTGTAAACTGAATAAACTGACCCCTTCAATAGAAAGTAACTTAATAAAATAAGAAAGTGGACAATCTCGTGGATTTTGTCCACATCTCAAATTGAGTTTTTCTGCTCTTTGACGGGAACCACTGGTCCATACGATGCCAACTTTAAGAACAGTTTGAGGTGGTATGTCAGAAATTTCGGGTAAGTTATTGGGAAATTGAAGCTTGAGAGTAGACAAAGAAATATAGGGAATATCTTTTGGGATATTATCTATATTGGTTGAAAGGCAGTAAGGTAAGCTAAGAAGGGGAGCATGAACATCAAATTTAGGTAAAGCACCTTCTTCTATGGCATTTTCTTCTAAAAGTTGGTCAATGCCTTTGACCACAGACAGTAAGCGTAAAAGCGGTTTAGGGCAAGCAAAAATAACTTTTGCACCTGTGGCCCGAACCAGTGGTGCATAACGAATAAACTGAATCGTATCTCCATAACCATCATCAGTATGTAGTAGGATAGTTTTATGATTGATATCAGAGCCATCCCAAATGGGCTCTGAAAAATAGTCGGGACTTTTGAAAAAAAGCGTTGCATGTTGCCAGCGATATTTCTCATATTCGGCAAAACCAACTTGAAAATTACCGGTTACGAGAAGGGATATAGCTCGATTCCATCTAGCTGTTATATTATTCGGTTCAGCGGTTAAGACTTGTTCAAATAAAGAAATTGCCTCTTGTGTGTATCCAAAGCTAGCGCAAGCACAACCTAGGTCTAAGCAAGCGTTTGTAGATTTAGGATCTAGAGCGTATGCTTTTCGATAAGATTCCAGACTTTGTTCAGTCCTATTTAAAGCAAAAGCAATGCTTCCTATTTTCGTGTAATAGCTTGAATTGTTCGGTTCTAAGCGAGCAAGCTGTTGATAGAAACTGATTGCTGTGTCTGGTTTGTCGGTTTTTAGAGCAAGGGCGGCAAGAACATTGAGAATATCAATGCGATTTGGCTCTGTTTCTAGCAGGTTATGACAAACTCTTTCTACTTCGTCATAATTTTTTTCACGATACTGTTGTAAAGCATAAGCGACAGTGAACTGTTCACTCGGTCTATGGATTTTGTCATTACTCATAAAATTGCAAACCTCGCGATTGATGTTGTTTCGATGAGTATTGCTTGGAAATTTTACTGTTCAACTTTTGTAAAAATTCATTGACAGCTTTAGTTAATCGGTTAAACTAAATTATACTATTAAAAAAGCACCTTTATATCTGTTATCAACTACAATATTTTTACCCCATGCTTATTTGAAGATGCAATGTTTTTCTAATCAACCCCTGCGTTCAAATCCGCATTTGGCTATTTTTTCGTCGGCGAAAGTAGGAAATTTTGTTGTAACAACTCCTCTGTTAAGAGGTCTAAAAGAAAAATATCCCAACTGTAGCATTGATTTTTTTGGCAGTGAAATTACCAAGGATTTTGAGAGATATTGTCCTTATATTGATTGGCGGTTTTCTATTTATAGTGAAAGTTCAAATTTCCTTGAAGAATTTACTCAAGCTATTAATCATCGTCGTGAAATAGCCGGTGATTATGATTTAGCTATTAACTGTGATGAATTCAGTGAAATTAATGTTGTCTTAATTACATCAATTCGTCCGATGTATTTTTCGGGGGCTGCGTTATCCCGTGATTTCCGCAGCAAAGTTGATACCAGTCAAGACCCTGTCCAAAAAATGTTAGCTGATTCTGACTGGAATAGTGGGGCTTTTTTGAAGAGATATCAACAAATTCTCAAAAGTAACTATATTAGCGAAATTTTTTGCCGTCTTGCGTATGTTGAAACTGATTTTTTTCGATTAGAACTCCCCAGCCAAGCCCCCAATTTTTCCGTGCCTGATATTTTAATTAGTGTAACGGCTACTCGCCCGGCCAAAATGTGGCCAGTTGAAAGTTGGAAACAAGTTATACGATGGTGTGAAGCTCACCAAATCACCGTAGGATTAGTGGGAAACACTCCCAAAATTCAGCAAAAACTTTATTATGGCGGTGGTATTGAAGAAGACTTATTAAATGATAGTTCCTTAATTGATCTAAGAGGAAAAACTTCTTTAGTTGAATTAGCCGGTGCTTTTCGCCAAGCAAAAGTTGCTCTTGTTTTAGACTCAGGCCCATTGCACATTGCTTGTGCTGTTGGTTGCTCAACCATCGCTATTTTTGGAAATGATCATGAAGGAGATGGTGCAAGTCCCTTTCAATTATGGGCTCCACGACAACCTCATGTTAAAATTGCTTTTTCAGACTTTAAGTGTACACTCTGTGAAGAAAATCGGTTTAAAAATAAAACTTGTTTAGTTAACAATCATCCTTGTATGAATCATATTTCTCCTAAAACAGTGATCAATTATCTCATTCAATACTTAGAACGTGATCGAAAAGCGTAAAAATATAGCAACTAAAAAACTAAATATTGCTCAAGAGTCGTGCTTTTCTCAGTAAAAATTGCAACAGTGATTCTTCCTTAGAAATAATATTGGCTCTGCCTTCCATTCCTAATTGAACAGAACAAACATTTTCTCCTGTTCCTAGTACGAAACGAGTAGGTTTGATGGTTACTTTATAAAAAGCAGTCCGTTGATTCACCTTGGTTAAATTGCTGGCATCAACCTCTGAAGATTTCATGGTATCTTGAGAAATCTGACTAACAACACCGGGAAGGGTTCCATAATCAGGATAGGGACAAGCAGACACTTGCATTTGCACCGCCTGACCGACTTCAATCTGACTAATCTCAGAGGGTAAAATAGACGCTTCTATGACCAAAGAGGTATTTTCAGGAATCAGTTGAGCAATTTCTTGTCCAGAATTGACCATTTGACCAGGGTTGCGTAAATTTAACCGAGCAATACTGCCCTGAGCCGTAGCAATAACCTTCATCTTGGTTAGATCAAGCTCAATCTGTTGGAGTTGACGTTGATCACGCTCAAGTTGCTTTTGAGTCCCAGTGCGTTGCTGCATTAAACTTTCACGTTCTCGAATCAGGGCTGCCTGAGTGGCTTGGGCTATGGCGCGTTCTTGAGCAATGTCTTCTAAAGCTATTTCCATATCAGCTTGAGTGGGATTAAGCGCAGTTTTAGCCCGTTGTAATCTAGCTGTAGCGGCTTGAATAGATTGTTCTTGCTGTTTGATGACTTGTTTTTGCGCTTTAATCGTATTTTCCTGAATTTCAACTGTGTATTCTTGTTGCTCAACTGCAATTTGTGCTTCTTCTAATTGATTATGGGATAAGGCACCGACCGATGCAATATTTTGATACCTTTCCAGTTGCTTGCGTAAAACTTTTAAAGAAGCGATGGCCGCGTTTAAATCGGCTTGATCTGATTGGAGTTGAGCCTTAGCCCGTTCCCATTCACTTCGAGCCGATTTTAAATTAGCTTGTGCTTCTTGAACTTCGGTTAAAGAAACTATATTTTGGTCTTGATGTTCTCGATTACGACGATCAAATTCAGCTTTAGCCGAAGAAACCGCTCGATTCGCCCGATTTTGTTCGGCAAACATCTGACTATCAATGGCTTGAATTTGTCCATTTAGTTGAGTCAACTGTAGTTTTGCTTGTTGGATTTGACTCTGTAATTGGCTTTTTTGAATTTCGAGGGAGGAATTATCTAAACTGGCAATAATATCTCCTTGTTTAACCTGTTGATTTTCTTTGACCCAAATTTCTTTAACAACCCCTGCTGCAGTGGCTTGCACTAAATGTAATTCACCACTGGGACGGAGGGTAGCCTGGGCTTTGACAGTGGTTTTATATTTAATCGCACCTCCTCCGATCATACCGACAAGAACAGTCGCTACCACACAACATCCGCCCCAGGTTGTCCAGGCTTGTACAGATGGCAGACATTCATTATCTCTGAGGGTAGGTAAATTGGTTTGAGGAGTTTGAGTCGAAGCGTTTTGAGCTTCTTGTTGTCCCGTTGTTGTTTGATTGTCTTTTTCAAGAGAGAAACGGGTAAGATGTTTTCGGGTTCTGGGCCATTTCAAGCAATCAAAAATCTCGAATGCTCGCCTGTTTGTTGACATAAGTCCTCCAGTGTTCCTTCTATTTTTAATTGACCTCGCTCAAGCATAACCACCCAGTCTGCTCTTTGTATCACTCTAGGACGGTGAGTGATCATGATGGTCGTTTTGTTTTGCCTTTGGCGTAGTAAGTTATTCAAGACTTCCGTTTCACTGACCGGATCGAGTGCGCCAGTGGATTCATCTAAAATAAGAATAGGTGGATTGTTAATCATTGCTCTGGCAAGGGCTAACCGCTGTCGCTGTCCACCCGAAAGATTAGCCCCAAATTCTCCTAAAATCGTTTGATATTTATCTGGAAATTGACTGATAAATTCATCAGCCCCTGTCAGCCGACAAGCTTCAACAATTTGCTCAAAGTTGACAGAAGGAGAGCCTAAGCGAAAGTTCTCGACAATGGAACGACCCCAAAAATGGACATCTTGAGGGACTAAAATGACTTGTTGTCGTAAACAGTCTAAGGAGAGATCTTGTTGATTATAAATACCAAACCGAATATTCCCAGATTGGGGTTGATACAACCCTGAAATTACTTTAACTAGGGTGCTTTTTCCGCAACCTGATTGACCAATTAAAGCCGTTATTTTACCCCCAGGTAGGGTGATGGAAAAATTTTTTAGCAAGTCGAGGCGACCTGGATGATGAAAACTGAGATTGCTACAAACAATATTGCCATTGGCCTCGAGGTTGGCAAATGATTTCTGATAATCATTTTCAGTTTCAGGCTTGACTTCAATGACTTCCCCTAGACGTTCTACTGCGGTTTGGGTACGAATAAATTGATCAATAAAATTAAGAGTGGTAGTGGTAAATAAGAAAAGATTACCATTCATGCTATTAAATGCTAATAACATACCAATGGTTAACTCTTGCTCAATTACCAATAAACTACCCAACCAAAGCAAGAGAATATTACCAATACTAGAAATAAGATTAGCTAAGGTATTATTAATAATTAGGATTTGTAGGGTTTTTAAGGTCAGATTGGCTAAACGGATAAAGCGACTTTGGAACTCTTCCCAAAATTGGGGAGCCGCACCTGTTGTTTTTAGGGTCAAAGAACCTTTGAATGTCTCTACTAACACCCCTTGATTTTCTGATGCTAAAGCAAAGACATTGCGAACTTTATTTCTTAGTATGGAGAAGTAAATTATTGTGGGCAACGTCATTAAAATAACAATGGATATCGCCGTGATCGTTAATTTTACGCTATAAAACAACATTAACAGCAAAGAGGCCAGGGCAATAAACAGTTGACTAGGAAAAGTGACTAAAACTTGAGAAACTAATTGATTAATTTGTTGAACATCCTCTAAACGACTGGCAATTTCTCCACTACGACGAGTTTCGTAATAATTGAGCGGTAAACGCAAAATTTGGCGACTGAATTCAAAATTAAGTCCGAGTTGTACTCGTTGTGCTAGGTTTGCCACTAAGTTTGATTGAATAAGTCTTAGACCGTTACTTATAAGACTAATTACCACTACCCCAAGGGCAATAGTTGAGAGTAATTGCCTATCTTGTCGAACCAGTACATCATCTGTCAAAATCTGAATAAGGAACGGAAGAGCTAAAGAAAATAACCCAACAATAATATTGAGGATTAATGCAAGGGTAATGATAGAACGATGGGGTAAAATACTTTGAAGAAACAGTTTGAAACTGCCAATTTTGTTCTTTTGATCTTCTTGTTCAAAAAAACGTACCGGATCGGGTTCTAAAAGAAGCATCACCCAATCTCTCCAAGCTTCTTTTAAGGAAGTTGGTTCAAAATATTGAATCCCTGGTCGAGCAGGATCAGCAATAATAAACTTGTTTCCTTTTCTGCCATATAAAACAACCCAATGATGACCTTTCCAGTGAATAATAGCTGGTAAAGGAGCTTTTTCAATACGCTCTAAAATAACTGGTGAAGCTGTAACCGAGCGAGCATTAAATCCCAGGGCTTCTGCTCCCCGTTTTAACCCTAATAGTGTTGTTCCTTGTTGTCCTGTTCCTGCAACTGCTCGAATATGATTAATAGTAAAGATTTGCCCATAATGTTTAGAAATAGTAGCTAAACAAGCAGCACCACAATCTTCTTGATTATGTTGTAGAACATTAGAATATTTCATCTTAGTAGTTAGTAAACGTATTTTCAAACGGGTTAAACATATAACGACCGCTAGGATTTCGTTTCCCAAAAATATTAAACATTAAGGTTGGTTTGGGATGATTTGGGTTAGGTTCATTTTCAGCAGAAAGAGATTTGATGTTGTGGATCGCATCTGATGTAAATCCAATAATATCTCCTGGTTCTAACATTTGTTTACTAACAGGTTTAACGATGGCATAACCGTCTTTTTTTTCATCATCAAACCGACTCCAAAAATAATTTAATTCTCGACCATTACTGGCATCTCCTAAGATAGCAACAATACTCCAACTTCCATGACTATGAACCCCTGAATTTTGGGGAAGCCAGGAGAAGACATGAACTTCAAACGGACAATTTGGGTCACGGTATAGAGGGTGAATCGCAGAAAATGTTTCAGGATCAGGTTCAGGACACATATTAATAATCCAAGAGGCTTCCGATAGAAAACGTCTCGTTAAAATTGTGGCTATTCTGATAATTTCTAAATCATCAGAAGTTGATTCAACTAAGCAGTCTAAATCGTTTAAAAATCGAGAAAAATAATAAGGAGAATGACAAGGAAATTCATCTAGACTCATAGATGGATTTTCCATTGGCTGACAGATACCGTCAGCTTTAACTTCAAAGTTACGTAATTTTGAACAAACAGTTGAATTTACCATACATAATTAAAGATTGTTTTTGACAAAAAAAACTGGCATAGAGATAAAGTTATTAGTCAAGAGCAAAGCAGATTTTTTCTGGCCTTCAAGAATACTTATCTCTACACCAGAGTCTAACGACAGTTTTGTAATAAACTTACTGATAGATTTCAAGTCATCAGTAAATCGTTAAGGGTTATACAGAAACTGCTTGAAAAGCAATTTGTGCATGACAGTTACTGTGAAGACCACCATTAATGGTTTCTGCTAAATCTTCAGAAATTTCATTAAACAAGTCGTCCATGGTCGTCGATTCAACTGTTTGATGATTTGACATCTATTTGCTCCTTTTTTCAATCAACAGATTTGAGGTTTTTGTAGTCTTAGGGTTCCCTCATTCAAAGCAAAAGTAACAGACTGTCAAAAAAAGGCAGGAGTTGAAAGGCAGAAGGCAGGAGTTTTTTTGTTTGGAAGTAGCTTACACTCCCACCAAACCCTTTACGTCTTGAAAAGACGAGGCTTGTAACATGAGGGGGAAGAGTTCATGAAGTCAGAAGTCAGAAGTCAGAAGTGTGAAGTCAGAAGTTTTTTCTAATAATTTGATGCTTAAGACTTTCTAGTTCTAACTTCGAGCGAAGCGATAAAGGAATATCCTTCTGCCTCCTGCCCTCTGCCTCCTGCCTTCCGAGGCTTCTGCCTCGGTCAATTTAGTTTATTCATTACACTGGCAGGAAAAATCCCCTCTAACTAAACCGACTGTTCGGTATAATACAACCATCGTTAAGAATTAAATTCAGAGGGACGACTAACTATGTCTTCTGCGTTGAGAGAAAAGCATCTACCGACCCTTGTCAGTGTATTTCGTCAGTCAGGTTATGATGGAGCATCTATTACTCAAATATCGAAAGCTACTGGACTAGGAAAGGCGAGTTTGTATCATCACTTTCCTGGGGGAAAAGAAGAAATGATGCGCTCAGTTCTCCAATTTTTAGGAGAAGCATTAGAAAATACTGTCATTAAAGCCTTAAGAGAAACAGGAACTGCAAAAACTCGCTTTAAGAAAATGGGAGACGCTCTAAGTGCTATTTATGAAGAAGGAGAACAACCCTGTATCTTAGCTATCCTCTTATTAGGAGATGCCAAAGAAACCTTTTCTCAACAAGTCAAAGAATTATTACAAGCGTGGGTCGAGGAAATGGCTAAAGTCTTACAAGAAAGTGGAATGACTCAAAAAGAAGCTAAACGGCGAAGTGAAGATATAGCTATAGCAATTCAAGGGTCTTTGATTCTTTCTCAAGGATTAGGAACCCTAACACCATTTAAACGGGTGATTAAGTCTCTTCCTGAGCAGATTAATTAACCTTCGGGAAAAATTTTTCCCAATCCCCTTGACATTAAACCGAACGAACGGTACATTAAGATCATACCGAACGAACGGTATAATTTTAATGTTTCTTACCTCAATTTTCAAGAAGAAATCCCTATGATTAAGCTTTACGGTCACGAACTATCAGGAAATAGCTACAAAGTCCGCCTTTTCCTTGAATTATTGCAACTAGAGTATGAATGGATACGAGTTGACTTGATGAAAGGAGAACATAAATCTCAGGAGTATCTTGCGCTTAACCCATTTGGACAAGTCCCTTTATTAATAGATGGGGAGCTTAAATTAGCAGATGCTCAAGGGATTTTAGTGTATTTAGCCAAACAATATGGTGGAGAAGAGTGGCTTCCCTCCGATGCCGTTTCTTTAGCTCAAGTGGTACGCTGGTTATCGACAACTGCAGGAGAAGTGCGTCAAGGACCTGAAAATGCAAGACTGTATCATTTATTTGGGGCCACAACGATTAATATTGAACGAGCGTATCAAAAATCTGAGGAAATTCTCACTCAACTTGACAAACATTTAAGCAATCACATCTGGTTAGAACAAGAACATCCCACCATTGCCGATATTGCTGTTTTCCCCTATATAGCGTTAGCAAAAGACGGAAAAATCGACCTTAATACTTATCCTAATGTCTTAAAGTGGATAGAGCGAGTCAAACAGTTACCCCAATTTATTCCGATGATAGGAATAGAATAAGTCTCCCCATGCAGTTTGTCCTGTGCGTTTCTTGAATGAGTTCATTCTTAAGAAACGCACCATCCTAATTACTTAATTTCCTTACCTTACTCAAGGAGACAGCTACTATGTCACAAACAGGTTGGACCCTTCCTCAATCCCCTTTTCATCCAGGAGAATTAGCCATCCAAGAACGACTGGGTGCAAGAGAACAAATGGATAAATTCGGACGACGGGTGATTCGGGAGTATTTACCCCAACAGCATCGAAACTTTTATGCTCAACTCTCTTATTTATTGGTGGGAACAGTCGATGAATTAGGCCGTCCTTGGGCTTCTATTTTAGTTGGAGAATCGGGTTTTATCGTTTCCCCTGATGAACGAACCTTGCGAATCAAAACAAAACTCTTATATGGAGATCCTTTGCGGCAAACTTTAAGAAATGGCATTGATATTGGTTTATTAGGGATTGAATTACACACCCGTCGTCGTAATCGCATGAATGGAGTGGTCAGCGAATGTAATGATCAAGGATTTAGCATAGAAGTCATGCAAAGCTTCGGAAATTGTCCAAAATACATCCAAGCCCGACAATTTAAACTAACAGACTTTGAAGGGACTACTGAAAAACCAATTGACTCCTTTTCTGAATTATCTAACCGAGAAAAAAAGATGATCACCTCATCTGATACCTTTTTTATTGCTAGTGCTTATCAAAATTCATCCGCAGGAAAAGCGAGTGGAGTAGATGTCTCCCATCGAGGCGGAAAACAAGGGTTTATTAAAATAGATGGCAACAAAAACTTAACCATTCCTGATTTTGCCGGTAATTTTCATTTTAATACCTTTGGCAACTTAGAATTAAACCCTCATGCCGGATTATTGTTTATTGACTTTGAGCAAGGTGATTTACTTTATTTGACAGGTAAGGCAGAGGTGATTTGGCAAGGGGAAGAAATTCGACAGTATGAAGGAGCAGAAAGATTATTACGCTTTCATCTAGAGCAAGGTCATCGAGTTGAGGGCAGTTTACCCTTAAGTTGATTTTCCTTGATTACTAAAGAAATTAAAGAAAAACGAGGAAAAAGACGGTAAAAAAAGTTCATTTTTAACATTAGGAAGTAGTCGAGGCGTTAATACTTTCCATTTTGCGTTACATTGATCTACCATTATCATTACAAAATCATAACCCCACACTCCGAAGTCAAGTTACACTCTGATATGATCAATATTCCGTCTCATTGATACGTCGATAACGCTTATGGTTGCTTCTCCCCCGTCTCCCGATGATATTCGTAATGCTTTAGAAACTCCGGTTGACTTTAATTTTGAACTGCCCGATCCTGAAGATGAGGGGATCGAAGAGTTTGACTTTCAACAAAAATTAGACACGGTTTGGAAAATTTGCGATCGCTTTGATCTGCAAACGGATATTTGGCGGGGTAGAATCTTACGGGCGATCCGCGATCGCGAAAAAAAGGGCGGAGAAGGACGAGGAACTGGCTTCTTAAATTGGTTAAAACAACGGGAAATCACGAAAAGTCAAGCTTATGCTTTGATCCAGTTAGCTAATAGTGCCGATACCTTACTGGCAGAGGGGGTTTTAGACCCTGACGCTATCAACAACTTTAGTAAACGGGCGTTCGTGGAAACCGCAAAATCCGACCCCGAAGTACAAAAATTAGTCAGTGAAGCGGCACAGAAAGGGGATAGAATCACCCGTAGAGAGGTGAAACAGCTATCGGATGAATGGACCGCCATGAGTTCGGATTTATTGCCCTCAGAGGTCAAGGAAAAGGCAGAAGACGGGACATTACCCCCCCGTCATCTAGCCCCCTTGGTTCGGGAACTGGAAAAATTACCAGATTTGCACTTGACAACTATTCAAAAAGAAATGGCTGAACATCCCGATGTTGATACAGTAAAATTATTAACAACAGATGCCAAAAACTTGGCCAAATATTTGGATGCTGCAGCACAAGTTCAAACCTTAAAAAAATCTCCTTTAGACTTAGAAATGGCCTTGGATGAAGCGGTAAGATTGGAATGTTTAAATACAGCAGCCGATCTGGTTAAACAAGCCACTCAGTTAGAACAAATTGTCGGAAAATTATACACAACTTGGAAACGATTGGGCAGTTTATCTGATAGATTATATGTAGATACTGGGGCGAGTAATCCTCATCTGCGATCGATGTTGACTTCTTTAGAATCTTTGAGTGGAGAAGTGATTGAAGTACAACTAGATGACGCAGGAGAAAAAACTGTTAGACTACGAATGATGACAGATTCTATGGATTAATTTAGTAGAAAAGTCGATCTATCAGGGGTTTTCTATTCCTAATCATAGTGATAACGACAAGATAAAATGATTAAAGAATCTTGTTCAACTTTATAGACTAATCGATGTTCTTCTGTAATTCGTCTTGACCAACAACCTTGTAATTCATATTTTAAAGGTTCTGGTTTTCCAATACCAGAAAAGGGAGCTTTTTGTGCATCTCGAATCAAAGATAAAATCTTTTTAAATATCCTTTTATCAGTTGTTGCCCAATCAGTAAACTGTTCAAATGCTTTAGTTTCAAAGGAAATTGTTCTCATATTCGTCTAAATCTACAGCAACCACTTTGCCTTGTTTAACATTTTCTAATGCTTCGAGTAATTGTTTTTTGTTAGCTTGAGAACGTAATAAATAATCCGTCTCGTCTTCCTCTTCTAAAGATTCGACTAAAACAATTACTTCTACTAAAGTTCCTTCTGTCAAGGTTGTTTCAGGTAGTTCAATTTTGCCGTTTTTACCGACGATCGCTTTTTGTTTGATGCTATCCATCATGATTGATGTTATGTTTTAAATCATCATAATTATATCTAAAAAAGGGTTAACATTGTTAACCCCTACACACCAATTTAATTCAAAATTCTCCACTTTTTACAGGGAGATAAACATTAAGCTTGTTTTTTGCGCTGGGTTGCTAATACACCTAACCCTAATCCTAATAACCCTAGAACGCTACCAGGTTCGGGAACAGATTCAGCAGCAACTTCGACAGTTTCTTGGGTGAATGAAGAGCTAACAGTAGCTCCATCAGATAACCCATCAACACTTCGAGTGATAAAGATATCAGCAGAATCACCAAAAATACTATAGAACCCATTTGGGATCTCTGGTGGAATCTTGTAGGCTTGTTTTTTTTACCAAAATCTCGGTGGGGGGAACTGATGCGGTTACTTTTGAGGCATTTATTTCACAAAAATTAGTTCCTAAATTGTGGAAAGGAGCTTGTGTAATTATGGATAATTGTTCTATTCATAAGGGAGAAAAAATTAGGTATTTAATTGAAGAAACAGGGGCAAAGTTATTAGATCTACCCACTTATTCCCCTGATTTTAACCCCATTGAAAATTGTTGGTCAAAGCTTAAAAGTATTTTACGAAAAATTGGTGCGAGAACATATCCTGATTTAGCTAAAGCCATTGAATATGCTTTGAGTCAAATCTCTGGAGATGATATTCGCAACTGGTTTATTCATTGTTGTTACTGTACCTCACTAGACTGAGAAACGCTATAAAGGAAACC
>JASJDN010000010.1 GCA_030065205.1 Crocosphaera sp. | reverse complement strand
TTGGGCGAGGCAACAAGGCTTTACTTTTACTAAAAATATTCCCTCCTGCCTCCTGCCCCCTGCCTTCTGCCTCGCCCGAAGGGCTGTTAAAATGATGATCTAATGTTAAGGCTTTTTTTATTTTGAGTTTTTCTATAATCCATTTACTACTACAATCTGTAAAACTCCAATTTTTATCAGAGAATTTCTCAAAAGTTTGCCATGTTTGTTGAATATCCTCTGGTGTTAAATAGTGAATTTGAGTTAATTTCCCTGAAAAAAAAGCTTCTCCTAAAGCAATGGCTCTTAATCTTTCTTTTCTCATTCTTAGAAGGGTAAGTGTTTCGTCAATAATATAATCAGTTGTCAATAAAGTTTCGGTATTTTGATTGAACCATTGAGATAGTATTTGATAATCTGGATCAGAAGGAACAACCGCAGCAAACCATGCACTGGTATCGACAAAAATCATATTGATTTATTCTCCTTCATTTTGAGAATAAAGAAGATGATCATGATCTCTACCAGAAAAACCAACATCCTGATTTTCTTGTGGTAATTGAGCAATTTTTTTTAGAATTTTTGCCGGTGAAACTTCAGTTTGTGCAGAATGAGATTGAGCAAGTTTTTGACTCATCCAGTGAAATAGTTCTTTTTGTTCTTCTAAAGGTAAACTTAAGATGGTTTCTTCAAGCTTTAAAAGTTTTGTTGTATTCATTTTTCAATTAGATACACTGACTCTTGATTAATAATAGCACATTTGAATAAAAGAGCTAAATTTTGTTAGAATCATATCAGTCAGACGAGCAAAAAAATGAGGTCAACTTATATGAAAGCTGAAGAATTAGACGAAAAATTTGATAACAACGAAGATGTACTGGAAGTCTTTGATTTATCGACCTTAAAAAGACCAGGACTAGAAAATCAACAAGTTAACTCTATTATAGATACAGAAAAAATAGCAAAACTTTATAAAGAATTTTCTGAAGAAGATCGGCAACTTTCTGAACAAGGAATTAATGAATATGCTGAATTATTAAAGCAGGAAGATAAACTACATCCTAATTTTATTAAGGACTAGGAATAGCACGAATTAATAACGTGAGTAAACTGGTTAAAACAGCAACGACAATCGGAATAATTAAAGATTTTGCCCCTTTTAAATCAGCAATATCTGTGATTAACTTATCTTGTTGTGACTCAAGTTTATCAACATTTTTATTAATCACAATTAACTGTTTATCAATACTTTCTGTTTTCTCTTCTAAACGCGCTTGTCCCACTTCTAAATGATTAAGACGATCATCAATTTTATCCAGCTTTTGATTGATTTGTCCTAAAACTTCACTTAAATCAGTGGTTACTTGTAGCGATATATTAGACATGATTGATTATGATTAAATTAATGAGGGTGAAATTTGTCGCTTTTTATCTTGTTTCAATCGTTAATTGTTTCCTACCCTTAAACTGAGGTTACAAGCGCACACCTTTTCCATTATGTATATAATATCATGTCAAGTCAACCAAAAGCAAGCATTTGTAACACTAATTAATAACTAAATTAATGATCATTTTGCAGAAGTTCTTGTAATCTTTCGGTTTGGGTATCTAATGGAATATCCGTGTCAAAATAGATAGCATTAGGTCGTTCACGATGAGTAAACTCTTCCCAAGCTTCTTTATCGTCTCGATGAGATAATATGTATTGTTTAAGTTGGGAAAGACTCATTTCTTGAAAATTAGGTTTCGGTGACATCATATCTCCATTGTCCTTGTTCAAAAATAGTAATTTCAATAGTTCCTAATTCTCCAGCTATAATGAAAATTTCTTTTCTTATCTCATCATAGCGAATTAATTGAATGGGTTGATAACAATTAGAGAGAGTTTGACAAAGAACTAAACACTTTAATAGTTGTGATGACCTTGGCATTGTCTACTTTGTTCTGGGACTGTTTTATTAATGCACTTTTTTACCCCTCAACCCTTAGTTATAAGCGTACACCTTTCCCATTGTGTATAGAATATCATGTCAAGTCAACTAAAAGCAAGCATTATTAACATTAATTAGCACTCAGTCTCAGAAAATATTGTTAAAATTATCTCAGGTTAAATAGGAGTTTAATAGATGAGTTCTATTGAAAGCACAACACAAAACCACGACACTAATAACATAACCAACCTTTATGAAACAGATTTTGTAGAATGGACAATTAAACAATCTCAAGCATTAAATGATCATAATCTAAAAGCTCTTGATTGGGATAACTTAAAAGAGGAGATAGAAGACTTGGGAAAAGAACAAATTAATGCAGTTCACAGCTTTCTCAAACAAATTATCATCCACAGATTAAAACTAGACTATACCAACGAAATTCTATCACGCAGACATTGGATAGATGAAATTGATGATTTTCAAGACGAAATTGAAAGAAGATTAACGAAAACCCTGTTAAATAAAATTAAGATTAAACCCGAATATGAACGAGCAAAGCGTAAAGTTTTGAGACTGTATAATATCAACTTACCTGATCAATGTCCTTATACTTTTGAAGAACTAATGACCCGATTTACAGAAAATTAATCAAATCACTCGCTTTTATTCTTATTCCATTTTTTACTTCTTTTAACGTTTAAATGTTATTTGTAAGCGCACACCTTTTCTATTGTGTAGATAATATCATGTCAAGTCAATAAAAAGCAAGCATTTTTTACATTAATTAGCACTACAATCTAAGAAAATATTGCTAGAATTATTTTAGTTAAATGATCCAATAAAACGATGACACAAGAACTCATAGAACTGAGACAATCTATTAATGAGGGACGTTATCAAGACGCATTAGACATTATCGATGAATTAGAAGAAATGAGCAAAAAAGCAATCTTAGAAAAAATACAAAGTTTTTTAGTAAGATTGTTGATTCATCTAATTAAAAATCAAGTCGAACAACGACTGACAAATTCGTGGGCTGTTTCCATTCGAGATTCTATTTTAAAAATTCAATCCCTTAATGTTAAAGAAAATAATAAATCTTACTATATCAAAGAAAAAGAATGGCAAGATTATTTAGAAGAAGCTTTTGATGACGCTGTATTTGCTGCGAGTGTAGAAGTTTTTGAAGGTAAATATAATCCGTTTCAACTGAGAGAAAGAGTTAATGAAGAAGAGATTAAAAAAATAGCCTATGATCTTTTAAATATGACCTACACCTATTCAAAAAAAACAATTAGAGTCGAAATTAATCATCAATTATCTCAATTACCAGGGGGAGAAAATTGGATCAATTAAATTACAAATAGGATGAATAGGGAACAAAGGATAAACATTCGTTACAAATGCTATAGCACAGGCCACCCCTAATGATAGGCTGAAAAATGCACGCTTATTACTGGGGAAGCCATAATGACAGGAGCTAACGATACACCCTATCTTCTTCGTGCTGCACGGGGAGAAATCTTAGATCGTCCGCCGGTTTGGATGATGCGACAAGCTGGACGTTATATGAAAGTATATCGGGATTTACGGGATAAATACCCCAGTTTTCGTGAAAGATCCGAAAATCCTGACCTCGCCATCGAAATTTCTCTACAACCTTGGCGAGCGTTTCAACCCGACGGGGTAATTATGTTTTCTGATATTTTAACCCCGTTACCCGGTATGGGTATTCCTTTCGACATTGTAGAAAGTAAAGGACCCGTTATTGATCCCCCTATCCGCACCCAAGAGCAAGTGGATAACTTACGTCCTCTGAACCCTGAAGAGTCTTTACCCTTCATCAAAACTATTTTACAAACCCTACGTCAAGAAGTGGGTAATCAATCCACTGTGTTAGGATTTGTAGGATCACCCTGGACTTTGGCCGCTTATGCGATCGAAGGGAAAAGTTCTAAGAATTATGCCATCATCAAGAGCATGGCCTTTTCTCAACCTCAGATTCTGCATAAATTTTTGAGTAAAATAGCCGATGCGATCGCCGTTTATGTCCGTTACCAGATCGACTGCGGAGCGCAAGTAGTACAGTTGTTTGATTCCTGGGCGGGTCAACTGAGTCCTCAAGACTATGAAACCTTTGCGTTACCTTACCAACAACAGGTGGTGCGTCAAGTCAAAGAAACTCACCCTGATACCCCTTTAATTCTCTATATTAGCGGTAGTGCTGGTGTGTTAGAAAGAATGGGACAGTCTGGGGTAGATATTGTCAGTGTTGACTGGACCGTTGATATGGCCGAAGCAAGACGACGGTTAGGTAGAGAGATGAAAGTACAGGGAAATATCGATCCTGGGGTGTTATTTGGGTCCCAAGACTTTATCAAAGCGCGGATTTTAGATACGGTACGCAAAGCAGGAAGAGGTGGCCATATTTTAAACTTAGGTCATGGTGTTTTGGTGGGAACCCCAGAAGACAATGTGCGTTGTTTCTTTGAAACCGCAAAACAGGTGGATCAATTATTAGCAGTTCCTGTGTAGTTTATTTGCTTATCATTATTTTGTAGGGGTCGATGAATGTTGACCCCTATGTTAATTTATTCCTATTTCCAGAGACAACTCTCATCTTTAAAAGTTAACTTTTTTGTTGTGTAGGACGTAATAAAATATCATGAATTTGGACATAGTCAGGTTGAGATAAAATATAGTAAACAGCATTAGCAATGTCTATTGGTTGTAACATAGGAAAACGACTATAAAGCTCTTGAGCTTTTTCCTTATTATTGTTATATTTTTCAGCAAATTCTGTTTCGACAAACCCCGGACTAATAGCAGAAATTTTAATGTTTTTATTGGTTTCTCGTAATTCTTGTCTTAACCCTTCTGTTAATGCTCTTACTGCGTATTTACTAGCAGCATATACCCCACTATATAATGGCACACGATGACCAGACATCGAACTAATATGAATAATATGACCCTCGTTGCGATCGCTCATATCATTAATCGCTTCACGGGTACAAATACATAAAGCTAATACATTCACTTCTAACATTTCTCTCCATGCTTCGGTTTCTCCCGTCATCAACGGTTCTTTATGACCTAACCCTGCATTATTAATTAATATATCCACACCGCCCCATTGCTTCCTAATTGTGTCAAACATAGTCAATATTTCTGATTCTTGACGTAAATCAACTTTTAGGGCTAAGACTTCACTATTTTTTTCTTGCAATGTTTTGGTTAATTTATCTAACTTTTCTTGACGACGCGCACAAATCACGACACGACAATTTTCCTCAGCTAAACGATGGGCGATCGCTTCTCCGATACCACTGGATGCACCCGTTATTAAGGCAACTTTTTTAGATAGAGTTTCTAACATAATCTCAGTTATTTTCCAATTATTATATCAGTTAATAAACAGCATTTACCTGAGTAGTCTTAGATTCAAATAGTTAACAAGGATTTAACCGTAGTAATTCCCAACTTCCATAATTATCAAGAAAATATTAAAAAATAAACAAGACAAAAATCACTACCTCACATTTAAGGTAGCATAAGAGAGAAGCAAAATCACTGAGAGAATAAAAGTGATTAATACCCCATTAATTTTTTTTAGAATAATCATAAATATGAAGACATTGAAAGCTATTATTGTATTTATATTTTTAGGTATCATTGCATTTATGTTTTTACATAACTTAGTTGACATCTTATTCTTAGTTGACATCTTATTAGTTATTTGTACTGTTTTGATCCTGTGGATAGGTTACAGCTTGTTGTTCTGCCATCGAAAAGATAATAACACGACTTCGGAGTTATCAAAAATTATAGAGCTTGTCATCTACTGTGCAGTTTGGTGGATACTTCTCTTTATTCGTTCTCCAGAGTCCATAAAACAGCTTTTTAGCAACGAAGAAGAACTCTTCAACTTAACTTATGAATTCTTGCTTATTACTGTCGTTGGAGGTTGTATAGCTCTCTTATGGGATCAGATTAATAAGGAACGTGATAGGAAGGAACAGAAAAGCCAAAATCTTCGTCAGATGTACTCTGAAATCTTATCAGCATATAACCAAGCCAAAAAAGTTCGCCGTCAGCTAAGGGCTGTGTGTGGCACACGCTGGGAAATTAAGCTCGGTACTGCTCTTGACCTTAACAATTACGATGAGCAAATAGAATTGCTCAGCGAAGCTCAACTAATGTTCGAGGTTTACGCAAAAATAGTAGACGATGAAGACGATGAAAATGACGCTGACAAAAATAAAGAAAAAGCAGCACAGTCATTGTTATGGTTCCTGAGTAAGGAAAAAGCAAAAGAGCTAAAGGAAAACATTAAGAATATGGAGTCATATTTAAATGAGATACTCAAAGAATATCAGGAAAACCGACAGAAGTTCTCAAAAGAAACTGATACATACGAGCTTAAACAACTTTGCAATCTTCAAGAATTTATCGGCCCCTATGATAAAAATAATAACTTTAATAAAAAGTTTAAGGAGCCTATGAAAGCTATTCGCAATATTCTTCTAACAGAAACTAAAGAAGTTAGTCTAAAATAAGACAGTCCAGTTTAGTGATTTTAAAGAAATTTAAAATTAAAATGGACATCCCAAAAGATAAAATTATCCTAGCTGATCAATCTCTACAAAGATAACAAAATACAGAATTTTCTGTCTTTTAAGCACATTCATCCACAGCAATTAAAGCATTTTGTTCTAATTGTAATTGATACATATGGTTAAACAAATTCCAGCAATATTCTTCTGAAAGTCCACAAGTAACAGCACCTCGCAAAACAACATTAAGATACCAATCATTGGGAGCTAATTCTTGGGGTAATTTATCGATCACCACATAGGTTCTCACATTATCATAAACCTTTCCTTGAGCATGAATCGTTACAAATTCCCGACGATAACCATTACGGGGAACTTCTTCCCGTTCATCCAAGCGATCGCTAAATCGCAAAGGAAGCCGATACAATACCCCTTCTACTTTAGCATTCACATCCGGTACTACGTCTAAAACCCCACAATTACGCCGTAAAGAACGACGATAAAACCCTAAACGATATTCTTTTAAAACCCCTGTTCCTACCACATAAGGGTGGGTATTTTCCCCAAACGTTCGCTTCAAGTCTACTGGACACATACAAGAACCATAGGCAAAATAGTAAAACGAAGGTTCTGATATCTCTTTGGGTTGCCAATGACTTCCATTTTGATGATGATAGGAAATATAGTTGGTTCCTGTGTCAGTGGTGATAAAAGCAGGGGGGTTAGGGATGTGGTTCATGGTGCATAATGGGGGTAGTTAATTCTAATTTTAATGTTCCCTTAAAGAACTTTCCTGTTACAATTGACTTGTCTTTGACTCAGTTTCTAAGGTCAAGGTTAATTTATCGGCAATCCCTTCGATCCAGCATTCATCTTGTTTAGTATAACTACGGGGAACATTAGCCCCTAAAATCATTGCCCCGTGGTTTCCCAAGGGTTGACAAATAACCCCTTGTGTGTTAGGAGGTAGATAATTAAACTCGATTTTACCGGGATAAAGGTTCAAATTAACCAAATAAACAGGTTTTTGGGTTTCTAGAACCCGTTGTAAGATTTTGCCTGGAGTCACTTGGGGATTCGGTCCGAGGACACCCCGACGCAGTAACACTGTATCCTGATAATACACGACTAGAGAGCGAGTAACGGTATTAGTTAATACCAGATGAGAAGCCCAGGCTAGTTCTGTTTTGATAGAATCGGGGAGATTAGGGTCAAATTCGATGCCTTCTTCTCCTTGTAAGGTGACAGCATCAGGCGATCGCGGTTGAATCTGTTGCCAAATTAATCCCACCAAAATTAAGACACCGCTTAAAATCACGCCTAAGACATCGGATCTCGCTTGAGAATCAGTTAACTGTACTGTCACGAAACGATTGATTAAGAGGAGAATCCCTCCTAAGCTACCAGTAAATAGGGGAATTAATCGTAAAATTCGGTTAGGATCTGATGCCATAATAGTTTGAAAATGAGAATTTAATTTATTATATTTTGGCAGAAAAAAGCTAATTCTTGTCTCTGTGGATAACATTAGATAAAATAGGCAAGTGATAATTCTAATTCTTAAAAGCTTTGAAAACTCGACTAGCTATTTTAGGGGTTGGACGTTGGGGAACCCACTTGGTGCGTAATTTTTTAGCCCATCCTCAAGCAGACGTGGTGGCGATCGCTGATCCCATTGCTGATCATTTAACAACGATTCAAAATAAGTTTTCCCTTGATTCTCAATCTATTTTATTAACGTCTGATTGGCAAACCATTAAACAGGAAATCGACTTAGATGCGATCGTGGTGGTTACCCCTGCCTCTACCCATTATCCTCTGATTAAAGATGCGTTACAATCGGGTTATCATGTCTTAGCCGAAAAACCCTTAACCCTCGATCCGGGGGAATGTTTAGAATTAACCCGTTTAGCACAACAGCAACAGCGACAATTGATGATCGATCATACCTATCTATTCCATGCTGCGGTCAATCAGGGTAAAGTTACGGTCGAAACGGGAAAATTAGGACAATTACGGTATGGTTATGCCAGTCGCACCCATTTAGGTCCGGTTCGTCAAGATGTGGACGTACTTTGGGATTTAGCCATTCACGATATTAGTATTTTTAACCATTGGTTGGGGGAATATCCTCATCAAGTACAAGCGCAAGGAAAGATTTGGTTACAAGGCGATCACTATACTGCTTTATCTCCTGATGGGTTAGCAGACATGGTATGGGTTAACTTATATTATCCTAGCGGATTTCAAGCAACCATTCATCTGTGTTGGTGCAATCCCGATAAACAACGTCGTCTTTGTGTGGTAGGAAGTGAAGGGACATTAATTTTCGATGAAATGTTGCCAGATCAACCCTTAGTCTTACAACAGGGTTATGTGCAACAACAGGGGGAAAAATTTATCCCTGAAGGACAAGAAAAACAGGTGATTGCGGTGGAAAAAGCAGAACCCCTCAAAGAAGTTTGCGATCGCTTTTTAGAGAGTGTGAGAACGAATACGGTGTGTGAGTTTTCTTCGGGAGTGGTTGCTACAAAATTAGTACAGATTTTAACGGGTTTAAGTAATTCGATGAAAGAAAATGGGGCAATTATTACTATTGGTGAGTTAGATTTTACTAATGATCGCTTTGTTTAATTTTCTCTTGAATCACTTGTTCCATAATGCGAATATTTTCCTCTATAGGTACAATAAACGTTATGTCATTATGTCTCCCAAAAATATTGTTTGATGAAATCACCAAAAATTCATATAGTGAAGAGTTGAAAAGCTTTAAAGTCATGCTAATACTTAAAAGAATTACAATGATTCTATTTTTATCCATATTTTTATTAATATTTTCCACCGCTAATGTTTGTGCTCAGACAAACGTTGTTGTATTAGAAACAGAAAATGAAATAAATAATGAATATATTCTCTCTGAATTATCTGAATTTTCAGATGATTTTAGTGAAGCTAAATTTAATAAAGATGCAGACTATATTACTCTCAATAAAAAATGGAGAATAGATATTGATTCTTGGGGGTGTGATTGGTATTGGAAGCCTGTAAATATCTCTATTAAACAAACAACTAAAAACCTACCTGATTCTGAAAATAACGATACTTTAGGTGATGGTTCTCTAGACATAACTATGAAACACGAGCCAATAGCTCAAGATAAACAATGGTGTACAGATAAAGGAAAAATACTCAGACACTTTAGTTCGGGAATAATTCGTTCTACTAAACCGATTTTATATGGTCATTTTAAAGCCAGAATAAAAGCTGCATCAGTAATGCCAGGAACTTCCTCAGCTTTTTGGTTATATAATGATGATGATATAGGGAATGACGATAAATGGTGGACTGAGATTGATATAGTTGAAACTGGTCAAGGATATGGCTATTTTAAAGGAAATCCTATGGTAAATCCTATGGCATATTCTTCTCATCGATTTAAACATCCAACATATCCTCAACATGAAGTGGAAATTAATTCCAATGAAGAAAAACCGAAGGAGCAACAAAGGTATAACGAATTTCAAGAACAACACAATAAAATGTGTAAAAAAATATATTCACAGAACTCTATAAATGAATGTAATGAACATTTCGATAAGGGATTTTTCTGTCGTCCATTAAATGGAAACCAAAAACGAAGATGTATTAGGAGTAAATATGAATGTAATGAAAAGGAACATCAATGTCCTAGTGAATATCAATGTAGTAATAATGCAAGTTCTTGTATGTGTAAAAAATGTAAGTCTATATTTGATTCAAGCTTAATTGAGAATTCTGAATTTAATCCAAGTGAGGAATATCATATATATGAATTAGACTGGAATAAAGAGGAGCTTGTTTGGTATGTTGACGGAGAAGAAAAACATAGGGAAGACAATAAATGGTTCCATCAACCTTTATATATAGCTGCTTCTTTAGGAGTACGTCCACCATTAGATGAATACCCCAATATATGTCAACATTGTCAAACTACTTTTCCAACCACAATGAAAGTTGATTATATTAAAACATATAAAAACGACTTTGTGCCTAATGGGGGATTTGAATATTATGGTGATGATCTCGGACAAAAATGTACGCCCCCTTATAACAACAATAAACAATGTCAAAATATTAATCAATGGACCACTGAAACTGAAAATGGTAATTATCCTAAAGCTGATTATATAATTGCCAATCAAAATAAAAAGACAAATCCAGATCAAATGACCAAGCAAGAGAAAGAAGAGAGAATTAATATTCATAGTGGTCAAGCAGCTTTAGTTCATTATTGTAGAAATGAAGCTCAATGTAAAAATGAAACTACAACTAATCTTAATTCCAATTCTAATGAAACATATAAAGTTAAAACATATACATTAATAAAGGATTTACCGCAAGGTGATTATCAATTTAGTGCATGGGTCAGAGCTAATATGAAAATCAACCAAGAACCTCCTTCTTTTCCTCATGCTCATATTGGTGTTAAAATTAATGATCAAGAACCGCCTGATGGATGGATTATAAAGTTAGATCAAAACAATCTAACTACTGAAAATGAAAAGTATCAAAAATTTCAAAGTTCTGAAAATATAAAAGCTGATAAGAATTCTAACAAAGTTGAAATTTTTGTGGAATCTGATTCACCTTATGATACAGGAGTTAGCATAGATGATGTTGAATTGAAATTAATCAAGAAAAATTAATAACAGATTTTTTAATAACTTAAAAAGTATAAAAGTATAGTAGAGGCGAAGTCATCTCGCCCCTACTTATTTATGTTAGTTGATGTAAAAATTTGGGAATTCTAAGATTATAACCTGTTATAACAGGTTATAAAATAGCTAAAGAAAAAAGCGATCACTTGATGAGAGGCGATCGCTTTTTATACCAAATTAGATTCTAAACTACGATGAAGATATTGACAAAGCGTGAGGGCATCAACCCCCAATTCACTACGGTCTTTAGCTGCTAACATAGCCGCCTGAGCGTGCCACCAAGCAGCAGTTGCTACCATTGCATCTATAGGATGGTTAACCCTCTTATTTTGGGCTAATAATCCCCCCATTAAACCCGTTAAGACATCCCCGCTACCTCCTCTAGCTAAGGCAGGAGTGCTGTCAGGAATGATCCAAACTTTGCCTTGAGGGTTAGCAATAATCGTTCTGGCCCCTTTTAATAAAATAATTGCCCCAGTTTGCTCTGCAGCCCGTCTCGCTGCGGTAATTCTATCTTTTTCGGGGTGATGAATATCAGGAAAGAGACGCTTAAATTCTCCGAGATGGGGAGTCAACACTGTTGCATTCTGCCGTTGGGATAAACCCTTTACTGTTCCCAGTTGGGCGAGAATGTTGAGGGCATCGGCATCTAAAATAATAGGACAGGGTGCTTCTAACACCCGAGTGACTACATCCGTTGCTTCCGTGGTTAACCCTGGACCGCAGGCGATGATATCATAGGAATCGAAGTCTGTTGCAAGTGGGGGCAATAAGGCAACGGCCCCCTTTTCCAATTCGGGACAATCGATGATTAAGCCATCAGGAATATGACCGACGAGTAACGATTTAAGGGACTCAGGAACAGCAACAGATAACATTCCCACCCCGCTTGCTTTTGCCCCATGACCACTTAAAATACTCGCCCCTGCGTAGCGACGGGAACCTGCAATGAGCAGTAAATGACCTTGTTGATATTTATGGGTGAGTTGGGGACGGGATAAGGGTAAAAATTCTAGTGCTAGGGTTTGGTTTAAAAGTTGTAGGGGTATAGGTTGGGAAAGAATAGCGTAAATATCTCGCAAGGGAATACCAAAGTCGATGCGTTCTGCTCTTCCGGTATAAGCGAGAGCTTGATCCTGAAAATAAACCGGTTTCCATAACCCCAAACAAAGACTATGAGTAGCTTTGACGGCGGTTCCTAACACTTCTCCTGTGTCGGTGTGTAACCCAGAAGGAATATCAATACTGACCACAGGGGTAGACCATTGATTGAGACAATCAACCGCTAGGGCTAGATTACCAGAAAGCGATCGCGTTAATCCAAAGCCAAATAAACCATCAATGATTAATTGACAAGGGTTCAACGATTCGAGATCATTATAGTAAGGAATGCCTAAACGATGGGCATAATCAGCGTGTTTTTGGGTTAACGCTTTTAACTTGGGAAAGGGACAGTAGATACAGACATCATACCCTTGTAGATGTAATTCCCTGGCAATGACTAAGGCATCTCCCCCATTATGACCTGGCCCCACTAATAAACCAACTTTAGAGACAGTGTGGAGAGGATAAAGCTGTTGAATACGTTGGGACATCATCAGGGCTGCTTTTTCCATTAAAGCGGCCACCGGCATACCAGCTTCAAAAATTTTTCCCTCAATGTTAGCCATTTGTTCGGCGGTAACAATAATCGAATCAAGTTCTTGTCTCGGTTGCATAAGTCTTGTTTCAGGTTTTGACACTGTTTTCTTGTTATGAATCTCCCGATTACACATCGGGAGATTGCACTACCGTTTTTAGGATATCCAGAGATTCGCTACACCACCCGTTTGATTTTTAGGAAAGGGCAATGTAGAGAAATAGTAGAATCACAAGAATTGACAACAAGATGATGATAATCCACAAAATGAGATTAGAATGCTTCTGCAGAGGAATTGTTGTTCCCAAAATCTCCAAACCTAGATCCGTTGGCGCTTCCCCATCAGTAGCAAATAGCTGAGTGTAACTACCATCAAGATTATCTTTCAGAGAGGAAATTGGACGAGCTTGAGTAGAGACTAACTTAATCTTGTCTGCATAGAAAGGTCCAAGGAAAACCCCTGCTCGACTCATGGGAGTAATGGTTGCTTTGTAGAGGTTTTGTTCTACTTTGCTCATTTGGATCGAAGAACGAACAGCATCAACCCGAGTGACTAACACGGCACAGAGCGTGTTACGACGGGCAAAATTGTCTCCCCTGGCTTTCAAATCGAAGCGATACGTGCCATCGTATTGAGTTTGGGAGAAGTTCAAGCGATATAGTCCGTCTTCTACTTTCTCAAACCTCAGTTCTCTCATATTGGTGAAGAGAAAGTCATTGCGTTCGTAGCGAGAGAGAACAGACGAAATTACCTGCGATCGCTGACTGGTATCAGCACTAGGTCGAACAGCTGCACTGGTTGTCACTGCCTTAACTTGCTGATTTTTTCGCACTTCCCTGGCAATGAGGTCGCCTTGGGCTTCATCAGGACGGCGAACTTGAGCAGTAACATTGACCTCGCCTCGATAGGGTTCACCATTAAGGGTAATCTGAGCAGTGATGACAATGGGTCGTCCCGTGAAGCCAAGAATCGGTGTAATGTCCCACTTAATCTTCAATCCGAGATCCTCAACCGCTAAGTACCTGATTTTCGGGTCGCTAGGAACGTTCACAAATTGCCAAGTGCCTCCTAGACTGCCTTCTAGCACAAAGTAAGCATGGCTCACCAAAGCAGACACTTTCGGATGGTAAGTTGGAGTCGCAGCATGGTCAATGATTGTGCCATCTGGTGCGCGGAGATCGAAGTCATGGGTGACGGTGGGATCTTCCCACGCTATCAAGAAAATAGCCTTGTCCGTTCCGTCATGGATAGTGACTGAGCGAGTGCCATAAACATCAGCTATTTCTGCTTTATCGAGTGTTTCTCCAAGAATTTGTACGAAGAAATCGAGAATTTCTGATGGATCAGTTGTTTCGCGATAGCTTCCGCCGTGTTCACTGGCAAGGACACTAATTTCACTGGGATCGATATGAACTCCAGAACCTAGACCGATGGCGTGAATTGTCAGTGGATCGAGGATGGGATCTGAGGAAACTGTATTGACTGATGCGCCTCGGTTATTCTTGCCATCCGTGAACAATATCAAGTGTTTCGCGGGATTAGCTCCTGAATTAACCATTCCAGCCGCCCGCCGAATTCCTTCCCCAATGGGAGTACATTCACTTGGAGCATCTGTGGCGTAGAGACTGGGCAAATCCACTGTACTCAACGCGCTAAGTGGTGGCTGTTCGACAATTTTATTGCCTAACGGACTACTATCGGCACAACTCCAGCGAAAGCGCACTGCACCTAACCTATCTTCACTTTCGTTGCCCATGACTTTGTAGAGGTCGTGGAGGATATCAGCCGCTTCAATCATGCTCTGCCACTTATTCTGAGCCGCCATACTGCCAGAACCATCTAACGCCAAAGCAATGTCGTGACCGATATCGGCAACGGTTTCGTAAAATTCAATCCAGAAAAGACTGTTTTCTGGTGCTTGGGTTCGCATGACGATTTCCTTGATCGGTGTTGCTGGACTGTTGAAAGTTACTGTCTGGCCTTCAGCAAACAACCAAGGCAAATCTTGTCTTTGGACTAGATCATCTTCATTTCCGCCGTGTTCGCGATAAAATTTCACAATCATGCCAATGGGGGGATCGCTGGGTCCATCTATCGGCATATCCATGTATGTCCTGAAACTTACAAACTGCTGGGGGTTATTAAAACGGATCACCAAAATTGCATTCGGCCGGATAACATCAGCACAATCTACTTGTGAGAAAAATAAGCGGCGATTCCCTGAAACCATGAGAATTTCCATTGCTCCGCTAGCAATTATGAAACTTATCCCGTTATCAGAATCTGGCAATGTATTGCGTATCCCCCCCTCATCACAAATCGGAATACCTGTATGGGTAGGATAAATCCCTGATTCAAAATCGATATAGGTCATGATAAAACCTCCCTGGTAGCAACCTGGAGAAAATATGCAAAAATTCTCTATTTGCTACCTAAAACTTTCACACAAAGGCTGCCTAGCAAAGTACCAAATACATTCACTTAATACTAGGCATAACTTTTAACTGAATTGTGTTTACCTAAACTGACTAAATCTGATTATTTTTCTTGCTATTTTCTCTTACACTTACTATTGTAACTCGCCAAGCATGAGGGGGTAATAATTAACAGATATTTTTACAAAAATTCACCGATTTTTTCCCTTATCTAAACCGAGAAATCCTTGATAAAATTGCCAAATATTTAGATTTTATACTAAATGTTAAAAGAAAATTGCTACTGAATAATGAGACAAGTTTAGAACTTGTGTACTCTTTAAAAGTTTTTGCAACGCAACCTCAGATCCTAATTCCGTGGACAGTTACAACTGATTTAAGCTAAATTGGTAACGAGTATGTTTAAGTCAGTCTTGTCAATATTTTATGAAGGAAACGGTTGAAGAAAATCCAAAAATTCGCTCCTTAGAAGACGCTTTACATCGGTGTCAATGTCTAGGAATGCGTATTAGTCGTCAACGTCGCTATATTTTAGAATTGTTATGGAAAACCAAAGAGCATCTTTCGGCAAGAGAAATTTATAATCGTCTCAGTCAAAATGGCAAAAACGTCGGCCACACTTCAGTGTATCAAAACCTAGAAGCCTTATCAAGTCAGGGAATTATCGAATGTTTAGAGCGATGTGAGGGACGACTCTATGGAACTATTACCGACTCCCATAGTCATGTTAACTGTTTAGATACGCAGCAGATTATTGATGTTCATGTTAAACTGCCTCCAGAGTTGATTGAACAGATAGAAGCTGAAACAGGAATTACCATCACTGACTATCGAATCGATTTTTATGGCCATAAACAGCCAGAACAGTCTAAACTAAATGAAACAGTAAGTAAGCCCTCGCCTGTATAACGTTAGTGAGCGATCGCCCTATATCCCTCTTTCTTGTGGACAACGATCCCATTTTTCGCTTAGGACTCGCAACGATCTTGAGCAGTCATTCTCAATGGGAAATTATTGGTCAAACTGATAACTTAACCGACGCTTTGAGCGAGTTATCAAATAACACTTCTGATCTAATTATTTTAGACCCCAATGTAACAGATGAAACCTTAACCATTGAAAGGTTTTATCAACAAGTTAAGACAAGTCAGCCTCAGACTAAACTATGTTTATTAAGTTATGATCTGACTGGAGAGCAACAGCAAGAATTTAAAAAAATAAGGATCGAAGGATACGTTAATAAGGGAGCAAGCATAGAACTTTTGCTAGAAAACTGGCATAAAATCATTCAAGGTGAATTGATTTGGCCGACGACGGTTTCTAGTCAATTGTCTGAAGTAAAAACTAGAACTTCGCAAGAAAACTGGTTGTCTAGGGTGCGAAAATCAGGGATAGAGCAAATTAATAGTAACTTGCAATTAATTAATAAAAATCTTAAAAACCGTCCTATTTCTAAGTTAGATAGACTTTTTTTAAAAGGAAGAAAGCGAGAACTGCTAACAGCACGATGGATAGTAGAGCAGTTATTACCCGTTGAGGTCATTGTCTTATCACCCAATGGCTCTAATCTTAAAACAATTAACCCAAATAAATTAGTGACAACTGGAACTTTAGGAATAAAAGAAAAAGAATTTCAAATTTTTGATGAAACCGTTGAGAAACTTGAGTATAATTTGGATAACTTAACTATTTTTTTATTAGAAATTGATATATTAAAACCTGAGAAGAAACAAGAAATACTAGAATTGGTTTTGAAACAATTTTATCGCATTATTAATGATCTAAAATTTATAGAGACACCCAGAATACAGCTATCGAAAAATAGTCTATCTATCGTAGAAAGAGTATGGAGAGAATCTGCCTTGATTTTTCTTAGTAAATATTGTCTCAATGAACAACAAGTATCCTTAGATGATATGGAAATCTTGGTAGAAGAAAATGAAGATTTAGTGTCTCAAGAAATGTTACAAAAAATCCCTTATTTTACTGAGCTATTTAATGACGTTATCTTAGGGTATGAATTAGAATTTAAAGAAATTACTCCTGTAGATGAAACAACAGAGACAAAAGAAAAAATTTTGCATAACACTATTATTCAGATTGCGAATGGGATTGTCGCTTTAATTTTAAATTACTTTTCTAATCATGAAAAAGTTAAGAAAAATCTATATAATTCAGACATAGTATCATCGAGGGAAGTGGCTAAATTTAGGAATCGCTTAGCATGGGAATATAGAAAGCAAGAATATTGGCAAGAACCCAAAAACATTTTTGAAAGTCAATATCGACTCTTTTTTTTCAGCCAAAAAGGCATCCACTGTACGGTGGTTTATGCCCCCCGTCAACGAGAACTAGAGACGTTAAGTGGACTGCGATGGACAGTGACCATACTCTTAGAGGTTCGAGACGCGATCGCTCCCTTGCTGCGAGCTTTAGTGGGAACGGTGGGTAAAGGGTTAGTCTATATTTTAACTCAAGTAATTGGTCGTGGCATTGGATTAGTGGGTAAAGGCATTTTACAAGGGGTTGGTAACAGTCTTTCAGAAAGAGACTATCAGAGAAAGTCAACAAAACCCAATTCCAAATCGTGAACTACCAACACCGAATCAAAGATTACGGTGTGGGCTTCCTACCCAATAAACTGCTCTCTATGACCCGAAGGCATAGCGAGCCTTACGTTCAGGCGATAGGCTTTACCCCGCGTTCCGCAGGTCAAAAGTTGTGTTTTTCAGCTACCCTGTTCATTTTGCTATTCCAAGCTTTAAGAGGAACATCGAGGTTGGCGCAATCCTTCAAGGATTGGTGGTGTCTAGGTTTTGTGCAACGGGGAGTTCGCCCACCACGGCTACTCTCTCTTATACCGCTTATTTGTATCATATCAAAATTATTGCCCGCAATTGATGAGGCAGTGCGGTCTTGGGGTTTCCCCAAGTAGAGCAACTGCCGTCCCAAGCCAAAATTTTGCTTTTTTGAGCGTATTTATGGCGTGGGGCTTCTTGCGGAAGAAGCTAAATCAGCACCGACATCTCCCCTAGATGCTGCTCCATCGTTCATAATAGAAAGAAAGAGTAATTTTTCCAATAACTAACTGGTTATGAAATACATCTCCTCCTTGACCTCGCGACACAATCAATCGACAACAGTGGTTCAACCCAAACAACGGAAAGGAAAAACAAGTCAGCATAAACGACACCATCGTTTATGGGGATGGGGAACATTAATAACCAGTGGCCTTTTCTTGCAATTGTTGTTAATGGCCAGTCCCAGTTGGGGACAAGAGAAAGAAGAAGAGTATAGTTATGGTGAACTGTTAAATGATATCAATGCAGGGAAAGTTACCCTGGTAGAAATCGATCCCAGACTACAAAAAGCAAAAGTTACTTTAAAAGATCAAGAAGAACCCCAAGACGTTCCCTTACTGAAGCAAAACCCTGAACTGATTAACGAACTCAAGGCTAATGATGTCAACTTTGACTATAATCCCTCTCCTGACAACTCAGCCATGATACGGTTAATGCTGCAAATTCCCATATTATTGCTGATTTTAGTGATTGTCATTGCCATTGTCCGTCGTTCGGCCAATATGTCAGGTCAAGCCATGAGTTTTAGTAAATCTCGGGCCAGGTTTCAAATGGAAGCGAAAACGGGGATTTCCTTTGAAGATGTGGCGGGTATCGATGAAGCCAAAGAAGACTTGCAAGAAGTGGTCACCTTCCTCAAAGAACCCGAAAAATTTACCGCCATTGGCGCAAAAATTCCCAAAGGAGTCCTGTTAATCGGTCCACCCGGAACAGGGAAAACGCTTTTAGCCAAAGCTGTAGCGGGAGAAGCCGGGGTTCCCTTCTTTAGTATTTCCGGGTCAGAATTTGTGGAAATGTTTGTGGGTGTGGGGGCTTCACGGGTCAGAGATTTATTCAAAAAAGCCAAAGAAAACGCCCCTTGTCTCATTTTTATCGATGAAATTGATGCCGTTGGCCGCCAGCGAGGGGTTGGTTACGGTGGGGGTAACGATGAACGAGAACAAACTCTGAATCAACTGTTAACGGAAATGGATGGATTTGAAGGGAATACCGGCATTATCGTCATTGCTGCGACCAACCGTCCTGATGTGTTAGATAGGGCTTTAATGCGGCCAGGAAGATTTGATCGCCAAGTGATGGTCGATTATCCCGATTTTAAAGGACGACAAGGGATTTTAGAAGTTCATTCTCGGGACAAAAAGGTAGATGAAGAGGTATCCTTAGAAGCGATCGCCCGACGAACTCCGGGGTTTACTGGGGCTGATTTATCAAATTTACTCAATGAAGCCGCCATTTTTACCGCCAGACGACGGAAAGAAGCCATCACCATGGCCGAAATTAATGATGCCATTGATCGGGTTGTTGCCGGGATGGAAGGAACCCCCTTGGTAGATAGTAAGAGTAAACGATTGATCGCCTATCATGAAATTGGCCACGCTTTGGTGGGTACCATGATGACCGGTCATGATCCGGTGGAAAAAGTAACCCTTATTCCCAGAGGACAAGCTAAAGGTTTAACTTGGTTTACCCCGGATGAGGACGCAGGGTTAGTGACTCGGAATCAACTATTAGCCCGCATTGCCGGTTTATTAGGGGGTCGGGCAGCAGAAGAAGTGATTTTTGGCGAAGATGAGGTGACCACTGGTGCGGGCAATGACATCGAAAAGGTGACTTATCTGGCCAGACAGATGGTGACTCGTTTTGGTATGTCAGAATTAGGGTTATTGGCGTTAGAAGAGGATGAACAAGATAATTATGCTGCTTTTGATGAAATTGCCACTAAGATTGATAACCAAGTTAATCTGATCGTGGAAAAATGCCATGAAAAGGCACAAAACATTATTCGCGAAAATCGGGCAATGGTGGACCGGTTGGTAGACATTTTAATTGATCAAGAAACCATTGAAGGGGATGAGTTTCGTAAGTTGATCGAGAAATCCCAAGAACCGGTCGACTCAGGCCCGAAACTTTGTAAGTCAGTTTAGTTGTGAGAGTGTGGGAAGAGATAAGGTGATGGCATGATCGTGAAAATATACATCAATAATTTCTCCCCCTCTCCCAGTCTCCCAGTCTCCCCCTCTCCCCCTCTCCCAGTCTCCCCCTCTCCCCCTCTCCCCCTCTCCCAGTCTCCCCCTCTCCCCCTCTCCCCCTCTCCCATCTTCCCTGCCTACTCCTGGGGATAACGTTGCCACAAGTCTGTCGTTCGGTGCAAACTGCAATGATTGCCTTCTCCTAAGATCAGATGATCGATTAAGGGAATACGAATGAGTTGCATCCCTTGAAGAAGTTGCTCAGTAAGGTGTAAATCTTCTTGTGAGGGTTGGACGTTACCAGAGGGATGATTATGAGCCACAATTAAGGCGTTTGCCCCTTGTTTGAGGGTTTCTCTAAAAATTTCTGCCGGCTCAACTAGGGTTTCTGTAGCGGTTCCAATGGTAATCACTTTCGTCCCTAACAGTCGGTATTGACTATCTAAAAAAACAGCAGCAAAATGCTCTCGTCTCTCCCACATTAAATCATGACTCAAAGCAGCGACTGCAGCTTCAGGACTGTCGATGATGACTCGTTCCAGGGGACGCACTTGAAACGTTCGTTTTCCCAATTCTACGGCAGCGATAATGGTTGTAGCTTTAGCCGGTCCAATACCCTCAATACTCATCAGTTCATGAGGACTAATATCCCGTAAAATATCCAACGGGTCCCGACGATGTTGACTTAATTCTTGTAAAATATGATGGCCTAAACCCACAGCAGAGAGTTTACCTTTTCCCTGTCCTGTACCTAAAAGAATGGCTAATAATTCCGCAGTAGCCAGATTTTTCGCGCCTACGGCCATTAAACGTTCACGAGGTCTTTCGCTACAGGGAATATCAGCAATTCTTAAATGATAGGTCATGATCAGTTAAAAAGAATCAATTGTCCTGTTTTAACTGATTTTTGACAAAATGTCTGTGATCTTTTCACTAAGCGTGACATTCACATCCATGATGAGAACATCCTGAACCGGTGGGATGTCCATTAGCACAAGTATCAGAACAAAAATATTTTCCTGCTTTTTCGATAGCATCGCTAATAGAAACGATACACACACAAGAAGGACAAGCACATTTAACTTGAGTGACAGTAGCTGATGTCATGATGTTTAATCCAATAACAATCTATTTTTAATCTAACAAAGAATAGATCATGACAGAGTGTATTCTGCTACCCTAACTCACCAATATTTTTAAATATTAATCATCCTACATTAAACTTTACAAAAAGAAAATTCAGTGCGCTATTTTGATAACGCACTGAAATAATAGATTATACAGCCTCTAATAAGCCACTATGTTTTAACAAAGGTTCAGTGTTGGGTTCTCGTCCTCGGAAGGCTTTAAACACTTCCATCGGGTCTAAACTTCCTCCTAATGCTAAGACCGTATCTCGGAACCGTTTTCCTGTTTCTGCAACCGCTTTTTCATCGTTTAATCCGACTTCTTCAAAGGCAGAAAAGGCATCCGCGCTTAATACTTCTGCCCATTTATAACTGTAGTAACCGGCTGCATATCCACCCGCAAAAATATGACCAAAGGCACATAAAAATGAGTCTTCGGGTAACGGTTTAATTACTGTTGTTTTTTGGGCAATACGGTTACGAACATCGGCTGGGGTTTCCTCCCCATTGGGTTGATAACGATGGTGTAATTCTAAGTCAAGAAAACTAAAATGTAGTTGTCTTAACATGGCCGAACCACTCATATAATTACGGGCGGAAACTAACTTATCGTAGTAATGTTCCGGTAAGGTTTCCCCTGTTTCATAATGCTTGGCCATGTTAAATAAAGTAGTGCGATCGTAACACCAATTTTCCATAAATTGACTGGGTAATTCCACCGCATCCCACTCGACATTATTAATCCCTGCTGCCCCAGGATAGTCAACTTTTGTCAACATATGTTGTAGACCATGGCCAAATTCATGGAATAAAGTGGTGGCTTCATCAAAGGTCATTAAACTGGGTTTTCCATCTACAGGAGGGGTTTGATTACAGATTAAATAAGCAACCGGTAAACGGGTCATAAATTGCTCTTCTAGCTTGATTTTTGCCCGTCCAATACAATCATTCATCCAGGCCCCCCCACGCTTCTCTGCGGGGCGACTATAGGGGTCTAAATAGAAGTGAGCAATGGCTTCTCCTGCTTCATTATTAACCTGAAAATATCTGACATCTTCTTGCCATATTGGGGCCTGTCCATCAGCAGAGATTATGGTTACCCCAAAGATTCTTTTTGCTAAGGTAAATAAGCCGTCTAAAACTTGAGGTAAGGGGAAATAAGGGCGTAATTCTTCGGCAGTAAAATTAAATAAGGTTTCCCGTTGTTTTTCTGCCCAATAACTCACATCCCAAGGTTGTAAATGGTCGGTTTTGGCAAAGGTTTTTAAGGTTTCTAGGTCTTGAACAGCAGCATCGTAACTGACGGTTCTTAACTCTTCTAATAACCCTTCCACTCCTTCAACACTAGGGGCCATTTTTCTGGCTAAACTCACCTCAGCATAGGTATGATAACCGAGAATTTCTGCCTGTTGTTTTCGTAGTTCTAAAATCCGTTCAATGAGTGGATTATTGTCTAATTCTCCACTAGATGCACGAGAAATAAATGCCTTATAAACTTTCTCCCTTAAGTCCCGTTGGCTGCTATATTTCATGAAAGGAATATAACTGGGATAATCTAAAGTAATTACCCAAGGGCCTGCTTCTGGCGTGGCGTTTTCTTCCCCTTCTGCGCGGGCGGTTTGTGCTGCTAAACTGAGTAAACTGGCGGGTAATCCTTCCACTTCTTGTTCTGTGGTTAATTTCAATTTAAAGGCTTTGGTAGCGTCTAAAACATGGTTAGAAAACTTGGTGGAAAGTTCGGCTAATTCGAGTTGAATGTTGTTAAATTGCTCACGGGTTTCTCCTGTTAAGGCAACCCCTGATAATTCTGCTTCTCGGATAGCGGTTTCAACAATCCGTTTTTGAGCATTTTCTAATGTATTCCATAGATTGCTTTCTTGAAGGCTTTTAAAGGCTTCATAAATGGGCTTACTTTGACCTAATTTGTTGATAAATTGCACAACTTGGGGTTGTACTGTTTCGTAAGCGTTGCGAAGTTCGGGGCTATTTTTAACCCCCATTAAATGACCAACAATTCCCCAACTCCAACTAAATTTTTCTTCTATTTCTGTTAGGGGTTCGACTAAACCTTCCCAGGTGGGTTGAACATTTGCTTCTAAATGACTTAATTTAGCGTCTAATTTCTGCAATAATTCTGTCATTGCAGGAATCACATGATCAGGGGTAATTTTATCAAAGGTCGGTAATCCTTGTCCGATGAGTAAGGGGTTATTGGTTAAAGTTGCGTTGCTCATAAGTCAGTGATAATCAATCACAATTTGCTATTTTTTTGAAGTTAGTCGTTAATAGTTTATATAACGACTCTCCTATCTTTTACTGTAACGCAAAATTAGAGTATTTAGAGTAGTGAGCATCTAGTATAGTAATCAGGTTTCAGTTGTGAGAAAATTAGCAGTAGGATTTAACAGTGTTAAATCCCTACAAGGTGATATTTGTAGGGACATAATAATATTATGTCCTCATTGGTTCTCATATATCATTCCTGATTGCTATAGTACCAAAATTAGTTAGTGTTAGGACATTTGTGATACCTTTCGTTGTCATTACGAGGAGTCAGGAATCTCTGTAATGTCTTAACCAGAATGAGTAGTGCTATAGAAAGCACAGTAATTTCAACCTTATTATTAATTTCAATTTTGTTATCCTAGATGTTTGATAGTAAGGATTTTCTATTGCTATCTTTTACTCGAATTCTTTTACCAATAAGCTCAGGATTTATATTATAAAATCTCGCTGCTTGAGCCATATTAAAACTTAATAATTCTTCGCCTTTTAACTTATATTTAGTCGTTAATTTAATAGGTGAAATTCCAAGAACTTTAATAATTTCTTTCGCAACTGCTTTTGCTAATAAGGGAGGAACTGAATTACCAATCTGTCGAAAACCATGCCATTTTGTAACATGAAAACGGAACCAATCAGGGTATGAATGCAGTCTTGCTGCTTCTCTAACGGTAATACATCTAGGGGTAAATGGATGAATGGGACGAGGAGAGGTATGGGCCCCACGATTACTAGGTGTACCTGCTCTTAAGGTATTACATAAACCGTCGGGATGCAACCTTAAAAATCGGCTAATGGGTTCAATTTTTCCTGGAGGTGTTTTATTAAATCTATCTATAGATTTTTGTGTATGTTTCGTTCTTAAACTACCAGTTAATAATTTTTTATTATAGTTTCTTGGATAAGAATAATCATCGATTAAATTAGACGAATTTATTAGATTTTGAACATATTGACTCGGTTTTCCATACTTTGTAATTACCCAATCTTGATCATTCAACTCAGGATATTGATTAACTTCAGGTAAGTCTTGAATCGCCTCTTTTACCGTTGGTGTTTGAGGAAGTAATAAGTTATCTTTTCGATTATACTGAGTGATAAATTCAGGATAATTAGGTAATCTTAATCCTTTTTGACATCCCAATAAAAACAGTCGTTTTCTTACTTGCGGAACCCTATAATTAGCGGCGTTTAAAATTTGATAATCAGTTTTAACTTGATAGTTATTTTTGGCAAATTCATCAAAGATTTTTTGCAAAAAAATTTGATGTTTACCTATGGCCATTCCTGGAACATTTTCCATGACAAAATATTTCGGTTGTAACTCCAAAACTAAGCGAATAAAATGTTTAACCAAAGCATTACGATCATCTTCTAAACTTCGTTTTCCCATTAAAGAAAATCCCTGACAGGGAGGACCACCAAATACAACATCAATCGGTTTATTTTTAATGGTTGATAACTGCCTAATCTGATGACCTGTTATTTGAGTAACTGACGCACAAATGGTTGTCCAGAAAGGAAAATTATAATGATGAATACTACAGTGAATGGGATCAATTTCTACCGATGCTAAAACATCAAAACCCGCTTGTTCAAATCCCAGTGTCATTCCCCCAACACCGGCAAATAAATCAACAGCAATGGGACGTTTTTGATTCATATTTTTTGACTAACTTTAGCTTAAATTTCAAGGATAACGGGTGTATGATCGCTTGGTCTTTCTTGTTTCCTGGGTTCTATATCTATTGTACAATCAATTGCTTTTTCGTACAATTTATTAGTAAGATACAGATGATCAATACGCCATCCTCTATTGCGTTGAAATCCACCGGAACGATAGTCCCACCAACTAAAATGTTCCCCCTCTGTCGTAAATTTTCTAAAGGCATCTTTTAACCCAATATTTAGGATATTTTGCAATGCTTCTCTTTCTAAGGGAGAGGACATAATATGATTGCTTTTCCCTTTAGGATTATAGATATCTTTGTCTTCTAAAGCGATATTAAAATCTCCACAAATACATAATTCATGAGATTCTTTTTCAATTAAATTATCTAAATAAGCCTTTAAAACTTGAAACCATTGTAACTTATATTCATACTTTTCACTCCCTATGGATGACCCATTAGGAACGTATAAATTAATAATACGAATGCCATCAATAACCCCTGAAATAACTCGTTTTTGTTCATCAAAATCTTGGGCGATTTCTTCCCCAACCACATCCGTAAATCCTGTTATGATATCGGTCATGGGTTGAAGACTAAAAATAGCCACCCCGTTATAAGCTTTTTGTCCATAAATATAAACATGATAACCTAATTCTTCAAACGGTTTTTGCGGAAAATCTTTATCAATTACCTTTGTTTCTTGTAAACAAAGAACATCAATATCATTATCTGTTAACCAATCAATAACATGAGGTTGTCTTGTACGAATTGAGTTAACATTCCAAGTAGCAATTTTCATCTTTTATAAACAAATTAGGACTAAAAAATCAGGAACAGCTATTGGTCAATAATTTAAGCAATAACTGTTCACTGATAACTAAATTTAACTAGCATTAGCCAACACAGAATTACCGTTCAAAAGTTCGATGGCGGCTTCGTATTGTACATCATCTTTCGTACCAATTTGTTGATAGGAAATGGGATCTTGAACAACAAGCTTATCTGGTTGAATTCCTAACTTATGAATATCGTTATGATTAGGAGTTTCATACTTAGCCACGGTAATCGCTAAACCGGCACCATCGGGTAACTCAAATAAGGATTGAATTAACCCCTTACCAAAGGTTTTTTCACCCACTAAGGTTGCCCTGCCATTATCCTTTAACGCCCCCGCTAAAATCTCGCTGGCACTAGCGGTTCCTTGATTGACTAATAATACTAAAGGATCGTCAGTTAACGCAGTTCCTGATGCGGTAAAACTATCTTGCACCCCTTGACGATTAACTGTATAAACAATGGTGCCTTGATCCATCCATAAACGGGCAACTTCTATCCCCGCTTGTAGAAGTCCACCGGGATTATTTCTTAAGTCTAAAATATAACCCTCAGCCCCTTCTTTTTCTAAGTTAATAATAGCTTCTGCCATTTCTTCAGCCGCATTAGCACTGAATTGATTCAAGCGAATATAACCAATAGGAAGATTAGGGGTGGGTTGATTTAAACTAGCAGTAACGGGACTTAAAGAAATGCGATCGCGAACGATTTCAACTTCTCTAACGTCCGATTCTTGTCGATAGGGTAAGATGGTTAAAGAAACCGTTGTGCCAATCGGTCCACGCATTTTCGTGGCTGCTTCATCTAAAGTTAAGGTTGTCGTATCTACATCGTCAATTTTTAAGATGCGATCGCGGGCTTTTATACCTACAGTTTCAGCAGGAGATCCTTCAATGGGGGCCACGACTTCTAAATTACCGGTCTCTGGATTAATATTGATTTGTAAGCCAACACCCGATAATTCTCCTGCGGTACTGACTTGTAAATTATGATACTGTTCCGGTCTTAATAAACGGGTAAACGGTTCATCGAGAGTGGCTAACATATCCTCGATGGTATCGTAGGTTTCCTCGCGATCGTCTAAAGGACGTTTTAATAAATCTTGTCTTAATAACCACCAATTTTGATGGTTGAAGGTATCATCTAAATAGGATTGATTCACCAGTCGCCATGACTGCAGCAGTAACTTTTGGTTTTCTGTAAAAGCATGAGCATTAGGAGTCCAAGCAAAAAAGTTGAACACAAGGGAAAAAATAACCAGAAGCGTTACCCAAAATGAACGTTTTCTCATGAGACAAACTAAAATGTGAATGGTATTGATTGCTTTAAGCAATGGATAAGTCTATTTCTATTGTGCCGAAATTGTAACAAATTAACAGGCTTATTGGGAGTATCTGATTTGTGCAGACACATTTTTCTTTGAGTTTGACGGAGAGATGAGGGGACAGGAGAACCCAGAGAAAGTTCATTTTTCTATTTTTTATGGCCGCCCTCCCTTAATAACCATACTGCCATTTTACCCTGTCCAGGAATATCCATTTCTCCCATCTTAGAAAATTGATAAAATTCCTGTAATGGTTCGTATAAATTTTGACTAATTAAGATAGAATTGGGCTTACCCTCTACAGAATTGACAATCATTAAAAATCGAGCAATTTTAGCGGTATTTCCCATCAAATTATAAATAAATTTTTGTTTTCCTAATAATCCACCAATGACTTCTCCTGAATAAATTCCAATCCTAATCTCAAAGTTGAGGTGTTTTTCTTGACTAAACGCCCTTACAATTCTCAGCATTTCTAGCCCTAACTCGATCACAGCTTTATCCCGATCTAATCTCGGCACAAACAAGCCACTAGCAGCTAAATAAGATGTGCCAACGGTGCTAATTTTTTCTACATCATGACGTTGCGCTGCGTCATCAAAAGCACTCACAATATCGTTTAAAAGTCCCACTGCTTCCTCTGCACTCATGAGATCACATTCCTCATCAAACCCAACAATATTGGCTGATAATACGGTTACATGGGGAAATTTATCGGCAATTTTTTCTTCTCCTTGCTTTAAGCGTTTGACAATGGGTGCAGGAAGGGTTTTTAAGAGTAGGGCATCATTTTTTCTAATTTGTTCTTCTAGGGCTTTTTTTTCCTCATCAATGGTTCTAGCCATGCGATTAAATGCACCAGCAAGTTGACAGAATTCATCATCAGATGGAACCGTTACCACAACGTTAGTTTCCCCTGATGTAATTTTTTTAGCCCCCGAAATTAATCGGTAAATTGGCATCACTAAACGACGGGAAAGAAACAAAGATAAAATGGTAACAATAGGAACTAAAATTGCAGTCGTTACCAACACTCTTTTACCAAAAATTTGTATCGGCTCGAAGGCTTCACTCACATAAATTTTTGATAAAATCACCCAATCTAAACTATCAGCTAATTTTAAAGGCGCATAAGCAACGAGAGAAGAAACACCACGATAATCATCTAAAACTCCTAATCCTTCTTCACCTTGCAAAGATTTTTCAATAGAATTTGTCTTAATTTCTTGTAATAAGATTGGGCTATTATTCGCTTTTATTCTCTGAATAATTCTATCAGAAACTTTTTGCTTTTCTAATTCTTTGAAATAGTTATCGGGATTTTCAACTAAGAAACGAGACTGAGAACGCATTAAATAATCAGAACCTACCAAAATAGTTTCTCCCGTTTTACCAAGTCCGTCTTTTTTCCATTGAAAATTTCCTGTCATAATGCGATTTATTTCATCAACAGGTAACTGAAGTAAGAGAATTCCAATTAAATTTGATTGTTGAAAAATTGGACTACCAATAAAAGCAACAGGTTGACCATAACTAGGACGAAAAGAGCTAAAATCAATGACTTCAAAAGCTCCTCGTTCTCGATTATTTTGTAAAGTTTCAAAGAGACTTGCGGCTCCACTATAAGCATAGGGACCATCTTTAAAACTGGTAGCAAACCCTGTATCTTTATGGACACTATACACAATATTTCCTGTTTCACTATCTACTAGAAATAGATTATTGTAATCAAATCTAGTGGTAATTGAGCGAAAAAAGTTATGAAATTTTTGATGATTTTTACTGTATTCACTACCATCTTTAGCCATGTCTAAACGACTTTTGTTGTATAAATCGTAAGGATTTTTTACCAAATAATAATATTGTAAATAACGGGCAATGTTATGTTTCGGAAAATAGGTTAAGACGGTTGGATTTCCATCTACATTTGTTTGTAGTCGGGGAATAAATTCTTGTTCATAAAATCGCCAAAGATCAGAAACCATATTAGGTGAAGCTGCTTGACTTTCCAATTGATTAAAACCATCAGTTAAAGACTCCATTGCTTCAATGACTGTGGGATCTTCGGCTAAAGTAATGGCTTGATTTTGAACATAGTTAAAATAAGATTGAACTTGTCTAGCACGAGAATTTCTTAATTCTGTAATTTGATAATATATGTTTTCCAAAATTGCTTCTTTCCCACTGGTATATCCCACATAACTAATAATTAAAATAGATGCAATGCTGACAGCTAGTAACATTAACATTAGTTTGGATTGAATGCTTAATCGACTAAAAAATTTCATTCAGTTTTATGCTTAATTATTCCATCTACTTTTTAGGTTAACTTAAACATCTCTCCTCACCCCGAAAACTTTTGTGAAACTTTATTTTTCTTGATAATTTTTCAACCATAACAATAATGAACTATTCTTAAAAAAAGATATAATCAAACAAAAATGGAACCTGATTTGCTATAATAAGCAAAACTAAAGTGACTCATTAAACTAGTTAGGGAAATCAAAAAAAAGTGTCTATTAATTTCCAGAAAATTATTGCTCAACTCAACGAATTTTGGAGTGATCGTGGATGTTTAATCGTTCAACCTTATGATACTGAAAAAGGGGCAGGTACCATGAGTCCCCATACATTTCTCAGAGCAATAGGACCTGAACCCTGGTCCGTTGCTTATGTAGAACCCTGTCGTCGTCCTACTGATGGGCGTTATGGAGAAAATCCTAATCGATTTCAGCATTATTTTCAATATCAAGTATTAATTAAACCGTCTCCTGATAACATTCAAGAAATTTATTTGGACTCATTAAGATCATTAGGTATTAAACCCGAAGATCATGATATTCGTTTTGTAGAAGATAACTGGGAATCTCCCACTTTAGGTGCTTGGGGCGTGGGTTGGGAAGTATGGTTAGATGGGATGGAAATTACTCAGTTTACTTACTTTCAGCAATGTGGGGGTATTGATTGTCGTCCCGTTTCTATTGAGATTACCTATGGTTTAGAAAGATTAGCTATGTATCTCCAAGAAGTAGAAGCTATTACTAAAATCCAGTGGAACGATCAGATAAATTATGGAGATATTTTCTTGCAAAGTGAAGTGGAACAATGTACTTATAATTTTGAAGCTTCTGATGCAGATTTATTGTTCAAATTGTTTGCTTTATACGAACAAGAAGCGAAACAACTGATTGCTCGTGGGTTGGTTTTTCCTGGGTTAGATTATGTTTTAAAATGCTCTCATTCATTCAACTTATTAGACGCAAGGGGAGTCATTGCTGTAGCAGAAAGAACCCGTTATATTGGTCGTATTCGTAATTTAGCCCGAGAAGTGGCTAACTTGTATCTACAGCAGAGGGAACGATTAAATTTTCCTTTGCAAAAATCATAATCTAGATATTAATTAAAGAGTCTCTGTTACGCGAACATTAAAATCCAGTTTTGTGGGGTGAGCAAATCAGAGATAAATCTAGACTATCTGTAGAATAAAAAAGTTTGCTTACCCTACCATTTTAAGATGAACATAAAGTGTAAAGAAATTTTAAGAGGATACAATTGATGGCAGCAAGGTTAGGAAGACATTAAGATTTGTAAGATTTAAGAAGAAATATCACAAAAGGCGATCGCGTCCTGATATAAATAGGAGTATGGTACAGTCTTGATTGCAGCTAGGACGCTACAAACGCTCGACACTGGAACTGGCTAGTTGCTGTTTTTTTAGTAGGAGACATATATATGATGAACCCACTGTTTTACGAAATTGGTACATTAATACTGGTTTTAGGAGCTTCTGGTATCAACTATCGACAGCTTCGTAACAGTCGTCTTCAACGAGAAGCAACCTTATTGACTCAACAACAAGAGTTAACTCAAGAAAAAGAAAATCTGAGAGAAAAATTACAGAATCTTGATGATATTAATCAAGAATTGAAGGAAAAAAATGACTATTTACAACAAGATTATACTAATATCAAGCAACAAGTGACAGAGTTACAAGAAAATATTAGTCAACTGCATGATGAGAAAAATAATTTATCAAAAACCATTAGACAAGAACAAGATAAAGCAACTGTAGCTCAACAAAAAAATCAATCCTTAGAGCAACAAAAAGAACAGTTAGAAGCAACTTATAAAAAAGATTTATCTAATCTTGAGAAAGAATTAGAAACTGTCAAAACAGAGCAAAATAAAGTTAATAATCAGCTAAAAGAAGCCACTCAAAACAATAATACTTTAAATCAAGAGTTAAACGCTGTAATAAGTAAAAGAAAAGAATTAGAAAAGAGTTTAACCCAACAACAAGAAACGATTACCTCTTTAGAAAAGCAACTCGAAAGTTTATCTCAGGAAAAACATAGTTTAGAAAAAGAATTGCAAGGGCAAGTTAAATCTATTACTAAGGAAAAAGAATCTTTAGAAAAGAGTTTAACGCAACAACAAGACACTGTTATCTCTTTAGAAAAGCAACTCGAAAGTTTATCTCAGGAGAAAAACAGTTCAGAAAAAGAACTGCAACAGCAAGTTAAATCTATTACTAAAGAAAAAGAAGCTTTAGAAAAGAATTTAACCCAACAACAAGACACTGTTATCTCTTTAGAAAATCAACTCGAAAGTTTATCTCAGGAGAAAAATAGTTTAGAAAAAGAACTGCAACAGCAAGTTAAATCTATTACTAAGGAGAAAGAATCTTTAGAAAAGCAACTGAAAACTTTAGAGAAAGATAATAACAGCTTGCAGAAAGAGAAAGAAGAGAGCAAGAAAATTGCCAAAGAGAGAGAAAAACTCGAACAAGAAGTTGAAAGTCAAGGGGAAACAATTACTAAATTAGAAAAGGAACTAGAAACAGTCAAACAGGAAAAAGAAAAAGTCGAAACTAAACTAAGACAAGAAATTGATAAGATTACTAAAGAAAAAGAAGAATTCAAGAAAGCAGAAACTATTCCTGATGTAAAAGAGGAAAAAGAAACAGTAGAAACACAATCTAAAAAAGAAGAGAAAAAAAAAGAAGAAGAAACAAAAGAAAAAGTAAAAAATGAAATTATGTTAGAAGCTAAAAAGTTAGTCGTTGTTGGAAGTCTCGACAGTATGAACCGAGAAACAGCCAAATCCTTAGTCCAGCAAGCAGGAGGGACTTTAACCAGTTCTCCTAGTTCTAAAACCCATTACGTTGTTGTGGGGAAAAACCCAGGAGATAAGCTGAAAAAAGCACAAAAATTAGGCATTGCTCAACTCTCAGAACCCCAGTTTTTAGAAGCATTAGCAGCAGCAGGAATCACAGAAATCGATCAAGAATAATCAAATAACTTGTTATCAAAACAACAAAAATGATAGGCTAAAAAACGAAGTCAATCATATAAAGCGTCTTAAGAATAACCCATGAGTGCTTGGCGCGATCGCCTAAACAAATTCACTGGAAAAACCCGTTATGTGGTTTGTCGCATCTTTGTGCATCTTGCAGGAGATGACATTGCTCCCTTATTAGGAGTCCTCAACCGCGCAGCAAGAGAAGCGATAGACGCAGAAGGGGATTTAGAGGTGATTGGAGAAGGTTTAGTTCAAATTTGTCAAAATCTTCTGCAAATGAACCTCTACTGGCAATCTGCTGCCAATGAGGGGGACTTTTTTTGGCAGGAGGGAGACGCGGGGGACTATTTTACCGAATTATTCACCGACTCGGCCCAACGCTACTTAAGCGAAATACCCCTCTCAGAAGAAGATGAAAACACCCCCATTACCTTCCCTGTCACTCGTAACTTGGTGGTGATGATCACCGTCGCGTTGACTGGAGAAGAACCGGACTTAGAAACCAATTTGGCCGATAGAGAAGCGTTAGAATATGGATTAAAAGCCTTAATCAACCTTCACTATAACCATCGGTTAGAAGCCATACAAATTCACTACTCTCCCGCGCAGTTTGGCGACGAACTCACCAACGATCAATTATTACTCAATTTTTCTGAACTCATACCCTTATGATGCGTCAATTATTAGCCATTTTCTTATCCATCACCCTATGTTGGACCACCGTTGCTTGTAGTTCTCCAACCTCCACTCAATCTTCTTCCCCTCAAACCAATAACACCACCTTCACCCCTCCCAACCAAGTCACAGAGGGACGTTATCCCGTTCAACAAGCAGAATATAACGATGCTGACGGGACTTACACCGTCATGTTATTGAATACCCCCGCAGGAAAACCCCCCATTTATAAGACTCAAAACCTGCAAATGGCCAGACTAACCCCCGAGGAAATAGAAAAAGGGGAAAGTACCTATCTAAACGTGACGGGAGAGGAAGCCGTGATGTACCTCACCGAAGATTTTAAAATCGAGTACGTTCACACCGTCACCGAAACCCAACCTAACCCCCAAACCGGACAACCCCAAACCGTTGTTGTGCGTCGTGAGTCTAATTTTTGGTCCCCGTTTGCCGGTGCTTTAGCGGGTCAAGCGTTGGGAAGTTTATTGTTTAGGCCACAATACTATGTTCCTCCTATGTACCAACCTGGAGGCGTAATGACTGGTTATGGTGGTTATGGCAATACTTACACTCAAGCCAGTGAACGCTATCAAAGCAAGTATAACGCACCCCCACCGGCTGTGAAAAATCGTCAAACCTTACGAACGACTGGTAATCTCAACCGATCTTCTTCTCGTTCCACCACCACCAGCAAAACCCCCTCTTCTAATGCTACAAAGTCCAGTGGGTCTGGGTTTGGTTCCAGTCGCTTAGACAGTAGTGGGAACACTCGCTCTAACGTTAAAAGACCATCAGGGTTTGGGAGTAGTCGTGGTTCCCGTTCCCGTAGTGTAAGACGGAGACGTTGAACCTCTCACACGATAGCATAAGACACACCCACCTCGTTTTCAGGTGGGTGAGGCTTCATTGGTTAGAAGCGATCGCTTTATGATAGGCGATCGCTTTTTTCTTTCAGTCGTGAGTCAGGAAGACCGCGCTATACTACTTAGCAGTTAGCACAGAAGGATGTTACTATTGTTTTTGCACTCCCTATACTTCTGGTCCTTTTTCTTTAGGGTTTGTTGTGTTCGAGCATCCCTACGCCAGAATAACTGTTGTAGGATGGATTAGGCTTGGGGCTTTTCTGAATATCCTCTTTAATCTGATCGAGATCGATGTAGCGATCAGCGACATTGATTAAACTATCGCTGGTCATCGATCGCAAACTGACTACTTCGATGCGGGCCCCGCGATAACTGACCGAGTCAGCCGCATAAGCTAAATCTCCATCGCCACTGACAATAATGGCTGTATCATAAGACCCGACCAACGCCATCAAGTCTACAGCGATTTCTACATCTAAATTGGCTTTTTTTGACCCATCGGGTAACTGTACTAAGTCTTTAGCAATGACCCGATAACCGTTACGTCTCATCCACAATAAGAACCCTTGTTGTTTTTCGTTAGTGCGATCGACTCCAGTATAGAAAAAAGCCCTTAAGAGGCGAGAGCCTTCCGTTAAACGATAAAGCAATTTAGTATAGTCAATTTCAATACCTAATTGTAAGGCAGCATAAAATAGATTGGAGCCATCGATAAAAATAGCCACTCTACCTCGATTTTCTAAGATTTGTTCTGGAGAAAAGATTGAATCATCTTCAAAGTCATCATACATTGTTGTTAAGCCTCGTTGCTCGTCAAAAAAGGACGGGGTATGAAAATTGTTTGTGAGTTCGGGTTTGTATTTCATCGTAAATAGAGGTTGTTTTCAATACAAAAATAGAAAAAATGTTAATTTTTTCAGTTTTAAGGGTTGTCTTCTGAGGGAAGATCGAGTTTAGCAAAAATGGGCTGAGGTTTGTTCAGGTTTTGATTCACCGCCAGTTTCCCCCATTGACTATGGTGAGTGAAAGGAATAACTTCATTTAGTCCATCGTTATGATTAAAGTCTACCGAAAAACCAAGTTGTTGATAGATTTTGCTACTCAGGTTAGGAATAATAGGAGCTAATAAATAAGCAGCCAGACGCACTGATTCTAACACTCCATACAAAATCTTTTCTACTTCGTCCTGTTTTCCTTCTTTAAACAAACGCCAGGGGGCTTGTTCATCGATGAATTTATTCCCTGCTCGGATTAAGGTTAAAATCTCCTCACATCCCTCATTGAATTTGAGGGTTTCATAGGCTTTTATTACCTTTTCCCCTAGAGTTAAGCCTATGATTTTTAGGGGATGTTCTTGAGGTAATTCTGCTGCTGTGATCGTCGGCAATGACCCTTGACAATATTTTTGGGTCATTCCTAAGGTTCGGTTGAGCAAATTCCCTAAATCATTAGCCAGATCGGCATTGAGAATATTAACAAAACGAGTTTCGTTAAAGTCCCCATCTTTTCCACATTCTATCTCTTTTAAGAAATAGTAGCGCACCGCGTCTGCCCCATATTTATCCACTAATGCAAAGGGATCTAATGTGTTTCCGAGGCTTTTGCCCATTTTCTGCCCGTCTTTTGTTAAAAAACCATGACCAAAAACTTTCTCCGGCAAAGGTAATTTGGCTGACATTAACATGGCTGGCCAATAGATGGCATGGAAGCGCAAAATATCTTTACCAATTAAATGTAAATTTATCGGCCACCAAGGGGATAGGGCATTGTTTAGGGTGGGTTCGGCCTCTGGTTCGAGTAGGGCCGTTACATAGCCCAAAAGCGCATCAAACCACACATAAATGGTATGATTCGGGTCGTTGGGGATGGTAAAACCCCACTCGACATTGACGCGGGATATGGAAAAGTCTTGCAAGCCTTGATTAACAAAGTTAAGAATTTCGTTGCGACGGCTGTCGGGTTCGATAAATTGAGGGTTGTTTTCGTAGAGTTCTTCTAATTGTGTCTGATATTGAGACAATTTGAAGAAATAGTTTTCTTCGTCTCGCCATTCTGCTTTTTTATTAGGGTGAAGCGGACAACAACCGTTCTCTAATAGTTCTCGTTTTTCTTTAAATTCTTCACAAGCAACACAATACCATCCTTGTTGTTGGGCTAGATAAATATCTCCGTTATCCCAAACTCGCCCGAAAAATTCTTTAACAATGGCTTCATGTTTGGTGGCAGTGGTACGACTAAAGCGATCGTACTGAATATCTAGTTTTTGCCATAATCCTTTAAAACTCTCCACAATCTCATCACAATGATCTTGAGGGGGTAGTTCTTTTTCTTGGGCAGTTCTCTGTATTTTTTGCCCATGTTCGTCAGTTCCCGTAATTAAAAGAACCTCTACTCCTGTTAATCGTTTATAACGAGCAATGACATCGGCAATAATGGTGGTATAGGCACTACCAATATGGGGAACCCCGTTCACATAATATAAGGGCGTAGTTAAAGCAAATTTTTTAGGCTTTGTTGTTTCTGAAGTCATTTAAACTAAGGGTTTTTTAATCAAGAGTATCCTTACGGTCTGATGTAACTCAGGATAGTATTTGCTAAGGGTTAATTTGAACTTTTTTGTTGTGTATCATTCTTTAATTATTAACTCAATTGTATCTCTAATTCCAATAAAAATAATCTTAAGACCATTATATGAAGACATTTTAAGCAATAGTAAACACTAGTTACAATTATTCTTTAAAACTTATTATTGTGTTATGCTTTTTAAGAAAAGAGACCATCAGCCTTCTGGCTCAACTGCAACCCTCGAATTGGGTTGATCACTGCAGTTACCCTTTGACAAAATCTCAAAACCTATGCTGTATCAGAGATAAACCGAATTAGGGAATCGTCTTTGCTGGGTACAAATGGAAGAAATTCCTAACAAATCTAACGCTTTTTGTTGTCGTGTGGTAGGTCGAGTTATTTATAGATACAATATTGTTTCTTTGGCTATCAAGCAAAATAGGGATTAAGTTTAGAAATTTGACACAAGAATAAATAACTATTTAATAAAACAATAAGCTATCAACTCGATGACAACGATAGAGTAATTTCTATTACTAACAATCCTTAATATTATCTAAAGAAATTCCCACAAACCTGTAAGATTATCTTAACACTTGCTGTTACGTAAATATAGGAAGAACTCACACATGACAGTTGCCAGCGCAATACCCGCATTTTGTCAAGGAATTCAACATTTTGGTGAAAACTTACCCAACTACGAACAATACACCACAGAAGCAGCCATAACACAAGGAAATAAAGCCATTTCCTCCCCTAATGACCCCAATGCCGTTTTTCAAACCCTTTTAGCAGCCGACGCATTACGGTACTTAACCCTACAAACCGCAGCCACCAAACAATCGGGCCATCCCGGCGGCTTTGCCAGTATCGCCGACACCATTGCAGCTTTAGTGATGTTGGGCCACAAAAACATTATTACCGAAGTGGGTCATCACGCCCCAGGTTTTTACAGTAATATGTTTTTAGACCGTTCCCTAGAAGATATGGGCATCACCACGGTGCAACAAATGGGAGAACGGTTCCGAGAAATGCACGGACTGCTAGGCCACCTTTCTGGGCAAATACCGGGACTCCTCAACCCCGCAGGACCCTTAGGACAAGGACAACATTTCGCCATGGCCGGTGCAAAGTTACATCCTGGGGTACTTTTCCCCGTCACCATTGGGGATGGTGGGTTAGGAGAACCCTACATTATGAGTAGCTTTGCCCATTTTAATACCGCTTACCCTGAAGTCACTAACTTCTTACCCATCCTGGTATGGAACGGTTATTCCCAGGAACATCATAGTATGGTTTCCACCAAAACCAATGAAGAAATGATCGCTTATTGGCAAGGAAACGGCTTTGCTGAAGTGATTTTAGTTAACGCCAAAGACTACGATGACAGCAACCAAGCAGGGGACTATGTGGACAGTACCCAGTTTTCTTTGGCTAAACGGTTAGCCTTTACCCAAGCCATTTTAGAAGCCACCGATAAAGCAGCCAAGTCTGCCTTAAGCGGCACATTAACTGTTCTCATCGTCAAACAACTCAAAGGGGCCGGAGTCCACAAACGGGGGGCAAAGTCTCATAACTTATATCCTGGGGATACCTTAGAAAAAGACTATATTGTGAGTGCGTTAAAAGAACGGGCGTTATCTCCTGAAGCTTGGCAACTGGTTCGTACTAACTTTGAACGCTCTGCTGGGGGACCGGCCTCTCATCATGTGGTCACAGAGAAGGTGTTACCCTTACCAGAGTTGGGACAGTTACCGTTAACCGAATACGAAGTGCAAGGGGAGAAAAAAGTGGCCACGACTGCTATGGGTGAGTTAGTGGTTCATGTGGGACAAAAAGACCCTAACTTTGTGGTAGCTAACGCCGACGGGAATGCAGCATCAGGGATTAATAATATCAATATTGGTTTAAAAATTGTGCATCCGACGGTTGATGACCTATATTTTCAGGGGCCAGGGGGACAAGTGTATGAACCGTTGAGTGAGGATGCTTGTTCGGGTTTGGCTGCGGGTTTGGCTTTATTCGGGGCAAGAACGCTATGGTGTTCTTATGAGTCCTTTGCCATCAATGGGTTACCCATCTGGCAAACGGTGACCCAAGCGATGGCTGAGTTGCGTCGTCCCACTCCTTCTACTATTACTTTATTCACTGCCGGGGCCCTAGAACAAGGCCGTAATGGTTGGACTCATCAACGGCCTGAAATTGAAAATTATTTCGCAGGAATGATGAGAAATGGTAACATCTTTCCTCTATTTCCTTGTGATGCCAATAGCATTCAGGTGTGTTACGAATGGGCTGTTACAACCAGTAATAAAGGGATTACTATTACTGCGAGTAAGTCACCCTTACCTATTAGGACAACGTTAGAACAAACCCGTCAAGGTTTACAAGATGGGGGTGTTATTTTACATGATAGTGAAGGGAAGAAAAAAGTTGTGTTTGCTGTTATTGGTGACATGACTTTAATTCCGGTGTTTGATGCGGCTTTACACTTAGAAAGTGAAGGTATTGGAGTTAGAATTGTTTCGATAATTAGTCCCCGTCGCTTATATCGTCCCCATGACGTTGCTTGGGAGACTTGCACTGAAAAGGATAGTCATTTCTTGGATGATGAAGGGTTTGAAAAATTGTTCGGCGGTGATGCGTTAATTGGGGTAACTGGTGGTACATCTGCTATGTTAGAACCAGTGATGTTACGCAGTAATAGTAAGCGGGATACCTTTGCTTGGAAGCGGGGAGAAACGGCTTCGAGTGCCGGACAAATTATGGAATTTAATGGTTTGACTGCCGAAGCTTTAAGCAAGCGTGCCAGCGAATTATTAAGCTAATATGTAGGGTGGGCAATGCCCACCTTTCTTAATCAGACATGATTAAAATAACGGAAAAAGCCATCAATAAAAAGCCAACTAATTGATAACAGGTCATGATTTCTCTTAGGAATAAACGGGAAACCAAAGCAACACATAAAACCCCTGTACAGAGATTAAACGAGGCCATTTGCGCCCCCGTATAAACCCCATAACCATAGCGAGTTGCTATTACGTTGAGTATATATTCAGGTAAAACAAGAAACCAACTGAAAAGGAGTGCTAAGATAAAGGGGCGACTACGAAATTTAAGATGTCCTAACCAGGCAAATGCCATAACGACGCTAGACAAAAATAACATTAATGGGACTAAAATAATTGGCAAAGTCATATCTATATATTTCTAAGGAATATGAAGAGTATAGTGTAATTAAACCCTATCTTTTTTATTCTTTACTTTCTGCTTGTTACCTTTCTATTCATGATTCCTTGCTGGAAGACTCTTCATTTACGTGAGAGCCACCAAGGGCAATTAAAGCCATTGCTACCAGCATAACAAAAAACCCTAAAAGTTGACGATTACTTAAAGTTTCATGGAGGATAAAATGGGACACTAACCCTATACAAACAACCCCAGAACAAAGGCGAAAAGAGGCCATTTGCGCCCCTGAATAGAACTTATAGCCTGAACGGATAGCAGAAACATTGAGGAAATATTCAGGTAAAACAAGAAACCAACAAAGAAAAAGAGCAGATAGAAAAGGTATGTTTTCTAACGTGAGATGTCCTAACCAAGCTAATGCCATAAAAAAACTAGCTACAAACAGTCTCAAGGGTACAGTAACCCACGGCCATTTATGAGATAAAGACAGTTGGTATCGTTTTTTGGAAAGCCAACGAGTAACCATATACTTTATTATATTGAAACTACTCGCCCATTTTACCAAAGGGGTGCGCTCAAAAACAGTTGTTGGAACCCAAACGGCGATCGCCAAAAAGCTAATTATTCAAATAAATCAATTATTTAATCAACTCAGATGTCTGAAATTTTTAACGGAAAATTTACAAGTGGTGAATTTTTGTTACAAGACAAAATTCTGACTCTAGACCCTATAGCCAGATCATGTAGAATAATTGAGGAAGATAAATCAATCAGAATTTTTTACAGAATTTCTTACAAGGAAAAAACCATGAACAAATCATCCTTAGACAGTGCGTTAGTGAAGCTGATTGGGCAAAAAGAAGGGCCCGAAAAAATTATAGTACAACTAGCACGGCAAGTATGGCAAATTGATTGGACTGTTTCAGGTTATGAGATAGTCAGTCATTATTTGGCATTTGACATTCCCTACTTCTATCGTTTTATGTCAATAGATATAGGAGATGAAGCAGAAGAAAAACAAATACTTATAGATTGGATTAGCTCCCGACATCTTGTAACGAAAGAAGTAAAACAAAAGATACCTGCACTATTAGATGAGTTGAATGCAATCAAGTCAGAAGCACGTAAGGCTTAAGGTACACTACGATCAAGTAAGAACTGGACTTTTTTGGCTCCCCTAGAAGTCACTGGGTAAGGGGAGTTGTTTTTTTATCAAGTTTATTGCCTTAAATCAGTTAAAAATATAAGCCTGTCGTTGGCTGTGCCAGAGAATTTCTTTCAACCGATTAAACACCATATTAACATCAAGAAAAGTGAACTTTGACGACCAAGCCAAGACATTTGAAACGAGAACTGGCTTATCCGAGACGACTTGCCAAGGGATAGTCAAAACTGCCCTTGCTCTCGCTAAAATTCAACCAGGCGATCGCATAGTAGAAGTCGGTGCAGGAACCGGGCAAATTGGACAATGGTTCGCCCCTGAATCCGTTCACTATCTGGGGTTCGATCTTTCTGCTCCCATGCTCGAAGAATTTCGTCAGCATCTAGACACACCGCAGGAGAATGTTCATCTCGTCCAAGGGGATGCTAACCAGCATTGGCCCGTTGAAGATAGCACAGCTAACCTCATCTTTAGCTCTCGCACCTTACATTTACTAAACTTAGAACAGGTTGTCCAGGAAAGCTGGCGCATTGCCCAAGCAGAAAGAGCAGTGGTATTGATGGGAACTGTGCAACGCCAGAAAAATAGTGTCAAAAATCAGATGAGAGACAAGATGCAAAGCCTTCTGGCTCAAAAAACGTTGCAGGGTCGCCAAAAAAACCAACTTCTGCGTCAATTAATCGAACGTTTCACTCAGAGTGGTGCCTCGGTAATTGAACCTGTGATCGCATCTCGGTGGAAAGTCGTCAATACCCCCAGACAGTCTCTTGAATCTTGGCGAGGAAAGGCCAACTTAGCGGGTATGGAACTGAGTGAGGAACTCAAGCAAGATGTACTCGATCGCCTGGAAATTTGGGCCCAAGAAAAATTTGGTGAACTCGATCAGCCTATCGAATCGGAAGAAACCTATAGACTCCAGGGGGTTCGCCTTAACTAATACCAAATCCGACATATAAGAGAGTGTTTGTTAAAGGAATATTAAAAACCAATTTTGTAGGGTGGGCAAAGTTTTCTACATTATAAGTAACTTAAATCAATCTCTAATTTGCCCACCGAACCCGTTTTAATATTTTGTTGACAACAGTCTCTAAAACCCTGTTTAGGTAAAGTGTGGGGAGATCCATGTCCTTAATGATAACTGAGGATTTTTATGATAGGAAGACGGAAGTTTATAGGATTAAGTCTGTTAGCATTCTTGTCAGCTTGCACGGCTTCGAGTCTTAGCAGTGAAAGTTCCTCGGCAGTAACTTTAACCATTTCTGCTGCTAGTAGTCTGCAAGATGCACTTCAAGAGATTGGCAATTTGTACCATCAACAAAATCCTAATATCAAGCTCACCTATAATTTCGGTTCTTCTGGTTCCCTGCGACACCAGATCGAACAAGGCGCACCAGTGGATGTTTATATTTCCGCAGACGGGCAACATCTAGATATTTTAGAAGATAAAAACTTGTTGCTCAACAATACACGTCAAAATCTTCTAAAAAATGAAGTGGTTCTGATCATAAAACAAAATAATCATAATATCGATGGATTTTCACAACTCAATAGCGATGCTGTTAGTCAAATAGCCATTGGGGTTCCTGATAGTGTACCCGCCGGAAAATATGCTAAGGAAGTGTTAGATTCCCTCAAGTTATATCAATCCTTAGAAACGAAGTTAGTCTTTGCCAAAAATGTACGCCAAGTTTTAGCTTATGTCGAAACGGGTAATGTGGAAGCGGGTATTGTCTATAGCACTGATGCTCGAATATCAGAAGGAGTAAAGATTATAGCAACCGCACCCATAAATTCTCATTCTCCCATTATCTATCCAGTTGCCATTGTGCGCGATAGTCAACATCCAGACATTGCTCAAGATTTCAGCCGATTTCTCTCTAGTAATACAGCTAAAAATGTTTTTGCAGAATACGGGTTTAAAAATTAAAAATTATAATTCCCACGTATTGTAAACTATAATCCATCTTGCCCCACTTCCTCTGTCCCTGGAGCCTCCTTTGCTCACCTTATTTTCAGGTATGGTATTCAACAAGATTTCATCTGACCGAAAAAAGAGCGTAATTCTAAATTCTAAATTCTAAAATGCCGATTCATGCCTCTAGATTTTTCTCCTCTCTGGATTTCTTTAAAAACTGCTTCTGTTGCCACTATTCTTGCCTTTGTAGCAGGAATTGCCGTGGCAGAGATGATGTTTAACTATCGAGGCCGAGGAAAAGGGATAATTGATGGTATTTTGACCCTTCCGTTGGTGCTTCCTCCGACTGTAATGGGGTTTTTACTCCTATTATTATTTGGGAGAAATAGCCCCCTCGGACAACTATTACGACAATGGGGAATTAGCCTTATTTTTTCTTGGCAAGCCACAGTCATTGCCTCTACAGTAGTAGCATTTCCCTTAATGTATAAAACGACATTAGGTGCATTTGAACAGGTTAATAAAGATGTTCTTAACTGCGCTCGTACCTTAGGAGCAAATGAAGCTCGAATCTTTTGGCAAATCGTTCTTCCTTTAAGCTGGCGAGGTATCGTTTCTGGGATAGTTTTGTCCTTTGCTCGGGCATTGGGAGAATTTGGTGCTACCTTGATGTTAGCTGGTAGTATTCCTGGTAAAACCCAAACCATGCCCTTAGCGATTTATTTTGCGGCAGAAGCAGGGAAGATGGATGAGGCATTGATTTGGGTCATTATTTTAGTCGCGATCGCTCTTGGAGTCATTACAACCATTTATTATTGGTCGAATAGCGATAGCTGGTTGGATCAGCTTTTAGACAGATTGGGTGCATCGGTTATTAGTCGTTGGTCATCAATTGTTAGTCGTTGGTTTTCTATCCCTCATCCTACCCGTAATACTCAACCCAAAATTAGTTCTGAATTTCATCAAGAACTCATAATTGAACTACATAAAGATTTACCTAGTTTCAGTCTGGCAACTTACTTAACTGCCTATGATAAACCTTTGGGAATATTGGGAGCTTCTGGTTCTGGTAAAAGCATGACCTTACGCTGTATTGCGGGCTTAGAAACCCCTTCTAGAGGGCGCATTATTCTCAATGGACGTATATTATTTGACTCTGACAAAAAAATTAACTTATCTTGTCGCCAGCGTCGCATTGGTTTTGTCTTCCAAAATTATGCCCTGTTTCCCCACATGAGAGTTGCTCGTAACATTGGTTTTGGCTTACAACATCTATCCAAACAACAGAGACGTAAGCAAGTTCAAAAGTATATTAATTTGATGCAGTTACAGGGACTAGAACAACGCTATCCTTATCAATTATCAGGAGGACAACAACAAAGGGTTGCCTTAGCCAGAGCCTTAGCCATTGAACCAGAAGCGATACTACTTGATGAACCGCTCTCAGCCCTAGATAATTATTTACGCAGCCAAATTGAACAAATGTTGGCTGATGTTTTTGCGAACTATAAGGGGGTTATTCTTTTTGTTACCCACAAATTAGAGGAAGCTTATCGTATTTGTGAAGATATGGTAATTCTTGATCAAGGTAAAGTAATTGGCTCTGGTGATAAAGAAAACATTTTTCAACATCCCCCTAACTTCACAGTTGCCCAACTTACCGAGTGCAAAAACTTTTCTCATTTTCAGATTGTTGAAGAAAACAAGATCAACGCTATTGACTGGAATTGTACCCTCACAGTTGTTGAAAAACTTACCCCATCATTCGTCTATATCGGTATCCGCGCTCATCATCTTCAGTTTGTTACCAACCAAGAGAAGATAAATACTTTTCCTTGTTGGTTAGTCAAAACCAGTGAAACACCTCACCGTATCACTCTTTATCTTAAGCTCAATTCTTTTGGAAACCATGACCTAGATTATCATCTCCAAGCAGAAGTTTTTAAGGAAAAATGGCATGAAATCAAACAGCGTCCCTTTCCTTGGTATGTTCATCTAGATCCTCTCAAACTAATTTTGCTTCCAGCAACTGGTTGGCAAAAGGGTGGCATTACCCACCCTTAGAGACTGTTTGTCAACAAAATCTTAAGGTAGTAGGGTAGGTAAATCAGAGATTTATTTAAGCTACTTATAATGTAGAAAACTTTGCCCGCCTTACAAAACTGGTTTTTAATGTTCCTTTAACCAACAGTCCCTTAGATAACTATTTATCCTGATAGATAACGGTTCCGACTTGCTCCCCATTGACCGCAGCAGGAATCTTTTCGGGTTCGAGTCCATTGACAATTTGAACCTGATTAATTAAACGGGAATGATCCAATAAGTCCAATAAAATCCGTTCAAATGGTAAGGTTTCAAAGTTACCTTTTCTGAGTTCAGTTGTTGAAATTTCTGAAATAAAATTGGCTCCCGGATTCTCTTTGGGATCACAATCATAAAGGCCATCCACATCCTTAACTAAGGTAACACTTTGACAACCAAAACATTCCGCTAAAAGAAAAGCCCCAGAGTCACTTCCATGAGGAGGAATACGGCCAATTTCTGGGGGATGTTCCCACAAAGAATAGGGAGGAACCCCAGTGAAAATAACCCCAGGAACACTGCGAATAAACAAAGGTAATAAATGCCCAAAAACCTCTGGAGGGATGGCTACAACCCCATAGGGAGCCAATAAAGCCCCTAAAATATGGGCATTACCTAAAGCATCTGCTTGAGCCAATTCTGCTAATACTCCAGAAGGCATTCCTAAATCAATACCAATGGAGAAAACATGACGACTTCTCGCGCCTCCTCCTGTGCCAATAATTAATTTTTTTGAGGCTAAAAGCTCCCCTAATGCTTCCACAACGGGGGTGGTTGCTACCCGTCCTTTATCAAGGATAGAACGTCCCCCAATCTTGACCACATAGGTATCAGGAAGCATCCGAATGACTGGTGCTTCTGTTGATGCTTGAACGTCTCGATCCAGCAAACTTTCCCGCATCAACAGGGAATTAAGATGATGGCGCAGGTCACTATTCGTTACGGTTTCAGTCATAGTTAATTAGAAAAATGGTTGACATAAGATGGACACAGAAAAAACAATTTTCTTCATCTAATCTGCATAAATTTCAGTACCAATATCTTCCCCGTTGAGCGCACGGGTTAAATTGCCTTTCACCAGTCCATTAATAATGCGAATAGATCGGCGATTTTGGGCCCGTTCCATGAAATCTAAGACGGGACGTTCCACCACCACATCTTGCAAATCTAAGGCTTTCAATTCCTGAACAGAAATGCGTTTAATAAACTTAGCATTGGCATCTTTTTTCGGGTCGGCCGTATATAACCCTTCCTCATCCTTAATAAAGATCATGGATTTTACCCCAAACACCTCGCTCACTAAATAAGAGCCGGTATCGGTGCGGTGGGGCGGAATGCGCCCAATGGTGGGGTTTTCGTGCCAAAAGGTATAGGGAGGCATTCCAAAGAAAATAACCGCCCCTCTTTCGGCTAAATAATGGGCCATTTGTCCAAATTGAACCGGTTCGATGAAGGGAATACCGTGTTTGGCCAACAAATAATAAATAATACGGGCATTTTGCATACTCACAAAGGTTCCCAGGACACTTAAAACCCCTGTGGGTAGTCCTAAGTCCACCCCCACACTATAGGCGTGACGAGCGCGGGTCCCCCCCCCTGTACCGATAATCATCTCATGGGTTCCTAAATTTTCGGCAATCTCTTCAATTAAGGGAAAAACCGCAGCGCGACCCCGATCAATAAAGCTTTGTCCTCCAATTTTGAGGACATTAGCAGTGGGTAGAATTTTAATAGGAGCTTCCCTGGCCGTTTCTGATAAAATGCCTTGATTACTCAAAGAACCGGTAACTAAAGATTGACCTAATTCAGAAAGTAATTGATTCTCTGGTAAGAGTGTGGATGTCTTCATAATTATCAAATTACTAAGGGTGATAGATGAGGGGAAAATTGCAGTTCTAAAGGTGATCTAAGTTTCCTCGTATTCAGTGGGTTGACTTCTAACTTCGTTGTTACCCTGGGGTAAGCCTTTGTCTTTTTTCACGCCTCAAATTCTCTGGATCAAGGGAGGCGATCTCTAAAATCTTTTGAACAAGAACACGAGAATATTCCTCAGATAAACCTGGGTGCGAGTGGTGGTGCTTGAGCTTGGTGGTTAAAAGAGACACAGCTAGTTTTCACTGCTTACTTTGCTAAGAAACCTACTTTAGAATCTTTCCTTACCCTATTATTTTTTAGAACGGTTTTGTCATCCTTCATCATTTATTTAACAATTGTTGATGAATCTTAATATACTGAGTTAATCAACCAAATAAATCACCTAAAATGTAGGGACAAGAAAACAGGAAATATCAAAGCTATCACTCCGAACTCAGGTGATTAGTTATTTAAGGTAAGTTATTTTTAGTTTAGGTTGGTCTGAAGAGTCCATTATTTCCCGACTAGCGAACCCTTTTACAGTTCCCCGTTGAGTTTCATTTCCTAACAATAACCAGCCAAAATTTTCTTGAGGTTTATCTAACCAGTTCTGAACATCTGTAATCATTTGTTCGGTAGATTCCCAAGTATAATTGCCTTCATTTCCTACTACAGTTATCCCACTTATTGTTGATAAAAAATCCCCCCCTGGAGTAGCCCAAAATTGATTATCGTAACGATTATGAATCCAGGTAACGTCCCCTAAACTAGCTTGATCGCCTCTTCCTCCACGATGATTTGAGGTTCCTTCTCCCCAATTTTTTAGGACTTTATGTAACTCCACTGATTGATTGCCGCCTGGGGTTTTTTTTAGGGTTAAAGTGAGGGTAACGGATGTTATTTTAGAGCCACTAGGAATCGTTTTAGCAATATCAAAAGCAATAATTCCCCGTCGCACGCTATCTTGGGGTTGATTGGTTCGGCCAACAAAAAACATTTGTCCTTTGCCGTTGCTTAAAGATCCCGTAACATCTTCAATTAAAGTATTATCTTTACTCGGTATTAAAGTTTTGGTTTCTTGGGCGGTTGCTGTGGTAACTAAACATAATAAAATAATGCAGCAAGAGATAAAAATAAGTTTTATGTATTTCATAAATGTCTGCCTTATACAAAAATGAGTAGGAGCTTAATTCAATTAAACCCCTACTTAATTTTAATTGTTGAGTGAATCAATTAAACAATCTTCCCTAAAGAAGAATAAACCTTAGAATTGTAGAGTTTTTGTTCGCATTTTCAGAGTTAAATGATCCTAAACTGGGATTAATGCCAATGGTAAGGTAAGAGGTTGACAAGGTCCAGTCCCTGAACCAGTTTGATCATTGACTTGAACTTCTTGCATCATTCCCACATCTTCGTGGATTAGAATGTGGCAGTGCAGAACATATTTTCCTGCGTAGTCATCGAAGCGATGTTGAATCGGGACGGTCTGCTGTTTAGGAATGGCATAAGTATCGTACCAACGAAACTGACCTGTATAATCCTGAACTTGGAAAGGATTGACATGAATATGGAAGGGATGGGCTGCGTTAGTGGCATTAACAATACTCCATTGTTGCACAGCATCTAGGTTTACTTGTATGGGGGGATTCTGGGGATTGTAGGGTGTACCATTGATACCGAATCCTGCTGTTATAATGTTTCCAGGATTCTGAATAGTCAAATTAACTGTCTTTTGTGGAGCTCCAGGGTCAAGATCAGCAGTTGTAATGGGAGACAGGTAAGCAGGCATACCAGTCGTGGGGATGGGATTCTGTGCCCAAGCTGCAAACTGTGCTTGTGTCGTGACAGTAGAACCAGTACCATTATTATCAACTACGATAGTCGCTAATAATTGTTGTTTGCCATTGGAGGCGTTAGCGAGATTAGACCCCATATTCCACAATTCATAGGTTCCTGCAGGTAGGCAAACTATGAAATCACTGCGGTTGCCAGATGCAAGGGGATAACCTACAGCATTACCATTTACAGTAGGAGGAGCTTCAGGCGTACTGCCATAAAAAGTAATCCCATCAATAGCAACTCGGTAAATTCCTTGAGTTTGGGCAGGGGCAGCAGATCCCCCTCCATTTGTTGCATTTTTTAATTGCAACGTCATAAACCCCCTAGGAGTAGAGGTCGCATTAACAAAGCGGAAACGGTGAACCGAATTGGGTTTAATATTGAAGACGGGTTGATCTTGACCGTTGACTATCAATTTATTTGCTCCTCCCCCTCCTCCATAAAGATTGATATCTTTAGTTTGAGGATTTCCATTCAGAATTAACTCTTGAATTACCCAGACAGAATCATCTGCGCCTTGATAAATTTCTTGTCCAGGTTTTTCTTTAATAACAATAACACCGGCCAAAGCATTAGAAACTTCCGCAGCTGTAGAACCATGATGGTGAGGGTGATACCAATGGGTTCCTGGGGCATGATTAACGGGAAGTTGTACGCAATATTGTTGTTGTTGACCAGGCTGCAAAGTCAGCAAAACATCATCTGAGGCAATGCCTCCTGAAGTTGTGCTAGGGGAAACATGGAGTCCGTGAAAGTGTAAGTTGGAAGTATTAAAGCACTGAGGAGATGTTCCTGGATTGGGGTTACCTGTCCAACCGCAATAGGGATCATTTTGCGAAGCAGAACCTTGGCCCGCAGAATTGATCGGATTGGGACTTAATTGGTTTGACAGAAGAATTTGGATATTGTCTCCATCATTGACAACTAAGGTTGGGCCAGGAACTGTGGCAGCGTTGCCTCCATTTTGGAAAGTCCGAAAAACGCCTAAATTCGTGCCATTGGCCATGGAGACATTACTCTCCACCATATTCAAGTTTAAAAGTCCATTAGAGGGACTCCAAGTGGGAGGTTGACTAAAAGGTTGACCTTGAGCAACAACGATATTTATCCGTTGAGAAGGACGATTGGCTCTTGCTTCTTCTCTTCTATTCTCTCTGTTCTCTCTTTTTGCGTTTCTGAGCAAGGATCTTTCTGTGTCAGCGTTAACCACAGAAGGCCAGGCAAAGGCCGCAGCAGCAGCAATTCCTGAACCAATCAAAGCTCGTCTACTTAGGTTGGGAACGACACTATTGTCTTCTGAGGTTTCTAGGGAATTCTGCTCATTATTGAGTTCGGTCATTAATTTCTCTCCTTTCTGGATAGTTCTGGCATAACACAACATAACGAAACTACCTTGCAACTCTCTACAAGGAAATTCGCAAAATACTGATACTGACCTCTTGCGTCAGTATTCAAAATTAAATAAACTTGACCCGATCAAAACTGTTTAAATAACAACAGCTAGGTAATTTTTTTGCAATAAGTTTGACAACCTGTCTTACATTCAACTATATTCTTTTAAATTGAACAATAGCCAATTAATAATTCTTGACAATTAAAGAACTGAAGTCGAGAATTTACTGCAAGAGATTTTTAAGGCAACTCCCAAAAAAGGATGGCCTTATGACGCACATAGATTGATGAACTGTCTCAAAAATTATCCGATGCCTTATCTAATTTAGGATTATATCGTTTTCAAGCATTGTTGAATTATAAACAAGAGTGTTTTGGCTTTTTGTTAACCATAGTAGATAGGTGGTTTCCTAGTTCAAAAAGTTGTTCAGTCTGTGGACTAGAAGGAGCCGACTCCCTAGGTTGAAGCAGGAGTATGAATCTAAAGGACCCAGGATGTTGCGATCGCTTCCATGCAGGAAATTCATAAATACATTCGCATCTATACAAAATATGCCATCGGTGCTTTTAAGAACTTTGCTGAGGTAGAAATTGAACAAATTAATCTTAAATTTGGTATAAAAATTGCTGGCAAAACTGGAATTCCTATGCTAACAGAAGGGTCAGGTGAAGCCAATTTCAATATTGAAGTTAAATGTAAATTTCCCACTAAAATAACAGCAAAATAAAAACTATTGCCATTTCAGCGACGGGAGTTATCAAAAGGTTTAAAAAATGGGTCGCCTGGGATTCGAACCCAAGACCAATCGGTTAAAAGCCGAGTGCTCTACCGCTGAGCTAGCGACCCGTTGTGTGTTCCGCACACGATTTCCTACTATAGCATGGTTTTTTTGCAGATGCAAGGATTAATTTTACAGGGAGGTCACATCTATCTCTACGGTCGCCTCACAAGTAGCTCCTGGTTCGAGTTCGATGATGTTTTCCCCTGTACTGATGGCGTTACGAGGCGCACTCCAGGGTTCTAAGCAGACATAATTTTTGCCTTTGAGGGTCCAGAAAACAATGGTAGAATACTGTTCAGACCATTTGAGGTGAATTTTAAGGCTCCTAGACGGGTCTGTAATGCTAGCCGAAGAGCGTTTTAAGGATTTGAGGGCGACATCGATTTCTTCGTCGTTGAAGTCAAAATGACCGTCATAGGGGGCGATTTCTTTGGTGTCCTTAACTTGATAACTAGAGGCGGGAATATCAAGGGACAGTTGTTCTTTATTATTCACCAGAAAGTAGGGATGGAAGCCGAAAGAAAATGGCATCACTTTATCGGATTTATTGATGTATTCTTGATGAATTTTTAAGGTTTTTCCCTGGAGTTCATAGACAAATTTCAAGTCGAACTCAAAGGGATACATTTTTAAGGTTTCTTCGTTACTGCTTAAACTCAAGGTTATTTTACAACAAGAATCGGTGGATTGTTCAACCACTTCCCAAGGTAAATTTCTCGCAAAGCCATGTTGTCTGACATGATAGGGTTGACCATCATAAACATAGACATTATCGGGTATATCGCCACAAATAGGAAAGAGAATGGGAACCCCTCCCCTCACAGTTAATTCAGGGTTAGCAAATCTTTCTTCATCTAAGTAGAAAATTTCTTGTCCTTCAATAGACCAACGGGTAATAATTCCGCCCCTTTCGGGAACAACTTCGAGACGAGATAAGGCACTTTCATCAGAGAGAATGTAAGTAATATATTGATTTTGTTTGGCAGAAATTGAAAAGCTCATAGTTGTTGTTGATAATTACAATAATCCATCAATCAAGTAGAAGGCGAGAACTGCACTGCCGAGAGGAACTGTTAAATTATCAATTCCTAACTTAGAAAAGGCTTCTAACCCCATAGCAGCGATAGCAACCGTTAAAGAAACGATGGCTACTATCAAGATAGGTTCACCTACCCATAAAAGGATAACACTGGTAACAAAAAAACTAACGCCCATCATGGTCAATGAGCCTTCCCAACTTTTCTTAACTCCTAATATTTCATAGGAATGCTGTCCAAATTTTTGGCCGATGATAGCAGCCAAACCATCGCCCCAAGCCATGACTAAAATGCCAATGGCTAGATATTGAGGATATCCTCTAGCCCAAAACCACTGGGCTAAAATGCCAATGCTGAGGGCATAAAAAAAGGTTCCTAGGCTTTTACGCCCTACGCTGTTGATACTGGGTAGAATGGGCAAAAAATAGGAAATTAAGGCGATAATACTGGCAATGAGGGAAGCCCCCATCAGTACCCACGGCGGAAGTTGTAACCACCAGGCGATCAAAACCACGTTTCCTGAGCCAATGTGGACAATTTTTCGAGTAAATTCCGCATCAGTTCCCCATAAACGGTTTAATCCCTCAGCTAAGGCGATAATAACCCCAAGATAGAGCATAACTAAGCTGATAGGATAGCGCAGGGATAACAAGGCGTTAAGGAACGAGGGTGACTCAGATAACAAGATAGGGTAATTTTAATCAGTGAATCTACCTCTACAAGTTATATCAATTTTGCAAAATTTTCACAGCCTGTTTTTTAGACAGTAATTTTTATCCTGATGTCGCCAGAATACCCTAATCTTCTAAAAGTTAGGGATGAATGGCGACTAAAATATAAACCGCTCGCGCGTCCATTAACAAAAAGAATTAAGCTATAATAAGTCTAAAGGCACTGTTGCAATACAGGGACACAACCGCCTAGTACCTACTAAAAATAGCGAAAATGGTCAGGGGTCGAAACTAAGCTAACCAACAAACCCTATTAGCTTCGGCTAAGTCTCTCACAAAAGCGAGTGCGTAATTTGTCGTTGCACGGCAAATATAGCGGTGCGACCTCGGTGATTCGTAAGCACCTAGGGAACGCGCACCAAAAGAAGACGCACTCAAGACAGAGAAGAAAACAAAGTAAAGCCAAACCCTCTAGGGTGAGGTATTAGAGGCAATTGGATACGCCTTTGCGTTTTCCGCATAAAGAATCCCTACCCGTCTACACGGTAGGGTTATTCAATTATAGTTTAGTATGACTCATTTATTATCTTGGCATTGGCGATCGCTTCCCCTCAAAAAGTTAACCGGTTCGGAGGTTTTTGAGAGGTTATATGCTTTTGATGCAACCATCGCAACTTTGTTAGAAAGTCCTTTTCCGACTCCATCTGATTATCCTTATCTATCTCGTTATTCCATTTGTGCAGGGGAACCTCGTCTTATTAAGGGTAAACCTCAATTATGGACTCCCAAAGTCGGCAATATTTTACCTTTTTTACAACAATTATTAATACAAAAAACTGATCATTTATCGACTCCTCAACATCTTCCGTTTGGGGGAGGATGGTTAGGATGGTTAGGGTATGATTTAGCTTGGGAAATTGAATCTTTGCCCCATGATAATCATAATCCTCTACCTTTTCCTGTTGCTTATTGGTACGAACCCAACTCTTTTGCTATTTTAGATCATCTTGAAAAAAAAATATGGTTAGCGAGTCATACATTAAAAGGGTTAGATCACTTACAATCTAAACTAGAAACAAAGCCTTATTCCCTTCCTTCTCTCCTGAAAACTCCATCTTCTCACTTATCCTTTTATACCAATCAAAAAGAGTATGAGAATGCTGTACATCAAGCGAAAAAATATATTAAAGCAGGGGATATTTTTCAAGGGAATCTATCCTTAAGATTTCAAACAACTACACCGTTAACCAGTTGGCAATTATATAAAAAATTACAACAAATTAATCCCTCTCCTTTTGCTAGTTATTGGCGATCACCTTGGGGAGATATAGTCAGTTGTTCCCCCGAAAGATTAGTGAGTTTAAATAATAAGATTGCTCAAACCCGTCCCATCGCTGGAACTCGTCCCCGTGGTAAAAATTTTCAACAAGAAACAGAGATGTTAATGGAACTATCTTCTGATATCAAGGAAAGGGCAGAACATATTATGTTAGTTGATTTAGAACGTAATGATTTAGGGAAAGTGTGCCAATGGGGTTCCGTAGAAGTTGACGAATTATTAACCATTGAAAGATATAGTCATGTCATCCATTTAGTCAGTAATATTCAAGGAAAATTGCGTCAAGATCAAACAGCTATTGATCTAATTAAAGCTTTATTTCCTGGGGGAACGATTACCGGATGCCCTAAAGTAAGATGTTTAGAAATTATCGAAGAATTAGAACCCGTTAAACGCAATTTGTTCTATGGTTCTTGTGGTTATTTAGATTACCGAGGTAATTTAGACTTAAATATATTAATTCGTACCTTATTATATACTCCCTTATCCCCTAATTTATCTAGTGTTTGGGGACAAGTTGGTGCCGGAATTGTGGCAGATAGTGATCCCGAAAAAGAATGGTTTGAGTCCTTACAAAAAGCAAAAGCTCAGTTAAAAGCGTTGAATTTATAAGCTGTTATTATGCTATGATAGACATAAGTAAAAAAATTTAAAATCAATTTATTTTATTGGAATCATGTCTTTAATTCGTATCCCTCCTGCTTGGGCTATCTCTGAAAATAAAATCACTCCTGAAACCGTTTATTTTAACCGTAGAAGACTTTTAAAAGGTTTAATTGGGGCAAGTATTGCCGGCAGTTTAATTCCCCTTTCAGGATGTCAAAAATCAGCCTCTCAAACCGCATTAGAAGCAACCTTACAACAGCCTCAAATTCCAGGGGTTAAAACGAATCCTAAATTTAATCAAGTGGATCGTCCCATGACCACAGAAATTTTAGCAGGACAATATAACAACTTTTATGAATTTGGCGGAACTAAAAAAATATGGTTAAATGCTCAAAATTTACCGACAGAAAACTGGAAAGTTGAAGTGACTGGATTAGTCAAAAATCCCAAAACCTACGATATCGATGATTTAAAAAAGAAATTTCCTTTAGAAGAAAGAATTTATCGTTTTCGCTGTGTTGAAGCTTGGTCGATGGTATTACCTTGGGTCGGTTTTCCTATGAGAAAATTAATAGAAGCAGTCGAACCCACCAGCGAAGCAAAATACGTCCGTTTTACCTCTTTTTATGATCAGGAAATTACCACCGGACCCAGTTTCCATCTGGGATATTTACCCTGGCCTTATAAAGAAGGATTAAGAATTGAAGAAATGGCCAATGAGTTAGCCTTTTTTGCTGTAGGAATTTACGGTCATGATTTACCCAAACAACACGGCGCACCTCTACGGATGGTTATTCCTTGGAAATACGGATTTAAAGGCGCAAAATCTATTGTCAAAATTGAATTTTTAAACGAACAACCGGCAACTTATTGGAATACCATTGACCCCAACGAATACGGTTTTGAAGCTAATGTTAACCCGGCCAAACCTCATCCTCGTTGGTCCCAAGCAACGGAAAAATTTATTAGTACCGGACCCGGTTTATCTTGGGAAATAAAAGAAACTTTACCTTACAATGGTTACGGGGAATATGTGGGTAATTTATACACTTATTGACACTCTACCGTTAAATCAAAGATTGTAACGGGAGATTCTTGCCTCTATAGAATAGGTTCCCAGAACATAACTGCAAATGCACTCAAATGTCTAACCCTTCTAACATCAACCTTTTAATCAGTAATGATGATGGCATCTTTGCCCTTGGCGTTCGTACCCTAGCTAATACCTTAGCCCAAGTCGGTTATCATATTACTGTGGTTTGTCCCGATCGCGAACGGTCCGCCACCGGTCACGGATTAACCCTTCATCGTCCTATCCGCGCAGAAATTGTAGAAGACTTTTTTAACCCCAACATTACCGCTTGGTCCTGTTCAGGAACCCCGTCAGACTGCGTTAAATTAGCCCTGAGTACCCTGGTGGATACCCGACCCGATTTTATCGTCTCAGGTATTAATCAAGGGTCAAACCTAGGGACCGATGTCCTCTATTCAGGAACCGTTTCAGCCGCGATGGAGGGGATAATTGAAGGAATTCCCAGTATTGCCTTAAGCTTAGCCAGTTTTTCCTCTCGTCAATTCCAACCCGGTGCTGATTTTGCGGGTCGTTTGATTCAACAATTACAGGATCATCCCCTTCCCGATCACACCCTTCTCAACGTCAATATTCCCCCTGTGGCCGCCGATGGGATCGCAGGAGTCATGCTAACCCGTCAAGGGTTGCGTCGATATATCGAAAACTTTGAAAAACGCCTCGATCCCAGAGGAAAAAGTTATTATTGGTTAGCAGGGGAACTCGTGACAGAAATTGAACAACCCAATCATATTCATCTCCCCAACCATATTCCGACGGATGTTCAAGCTATTCGGCAAAATTATATCACCTTGACTCCTTTACAATACAATCTCACCGATGTGGCGAGTTTTGAATATTTACAGACCCATAAATGGTTAGACTGGTAGTTTATTTAGATCAGTCAATTTCTGATGACAATTTATGATATTCTAATGCAATTGCAGTCTTAATTTAAAACCATGTCCTCTTTTGAATACAATCAAGAAAGGGATTTCGAGGAAATCGATCGTGTGACCCTAACTGACGAAGCGGGTCATACCCTCGATTGTTACATAGAAAACGCGATGGAAGGCAATGACGGGACTTATTTATTATTAATGCCTGTAGATATTCCTGTTGTTATTTTATCCTGGGATAATGAGGAGGAAGAGGAGGATGATAGTGAAGAAATTAGTAATGCAATTTTGTTAGAAGATCAAGCAGAAATTGAGGAAGTTTTTGCCGATGCTAAAGCGGTTTTAGCTGAGTTAGATTTAACCCTCAAATTAACGGCTTTTACGTTAACGATAACAGGAGAATTGCCTCCCATCGAAGATGACGGTATTCTCACCCTCGAATTAGAAAACGATGGGCCAGCTTTAGATTCAGAAGAATTACAATTTTTAAAAGATTTTTATCATCAACAACAAAAATACTCTATCTATACCCCGTTATCTCCTTTACTCTTTTTAGCGAAATACAATTTATTAGGAAAAATCGAGTTAGTGTCTCCTGAAGATGAAGAAATGCAACTTATTTTAGAAGAATTGTTATTTGATGACATGGATGATTAATTATTTGTCAAAGTTTCAATAATAGCATCTTGCATTTTTCCTAACCATTCCAATAAGCTTTCCAGTTGTTTTTGGGGTTTCATGACGCCTAACCCTCTCACCGTAACTTTTTTCGGGGTATAAACAAACCGCGATCGCAAATGTTCAGGTAATTTTTCTTCTAACAGTTTCCAAGCAGGTTCTTCCATTGGGGTTTCTAGGACAATGTTTTGTTTTCCTTCGGGTTTAATACGAGAAAATCCTAACGATTTAGCCAATTGTTTCAGTTCAATGACTTGTAATAATTGCTGTACGGGAATGGGTAATTTTCCGTAGCGATCGTTCCATTCTGCCGCAATTTGGCTTAATTCTTTTCTAGAATTAGCAACCGCGATCGCCCGATAAGCGGACATTTTTTGTTCCATATCGGGGATATAATCCGTAGGAATAAAAGCGGTTAATTGTAAGTCAACTTGAGTATCTTCTACTTTGGGAATTTCTTGACCTTGAATTTCCCGAATCGCTTCTTGCAGCATTTCCATGTACAATTCAAAGCCAATGGATTCCATTTGTCCCGATTGTTCAGCCCCCAATAAGTTACCAACCCCTCGAATTTCCATGTCACGGGTCGCTAATTGATAACCTGACCCTAACTGACTAAATTCTTGTAAGGCCCTTAATCTTTGCCTTGCTGTTTCTGTTAGTTGAGCTTTACTAGGATATAATAACCAAGCGTGGGCTTGAATGCCGGATCTGCCTACCCTTCCTCTCAATTGATACAGTTGAGATAACCCGAATTTTTGAGCGTCTTCGACAATAATTGTATTAACCCGAGGAATATCTAATCCTGATTCAACAATGGTGGTACAGACGAGAATATCTGCTTCCCCATTATTAAAGCTTAACATGGTCATTTCTAGGTTATTAACATCCATTTGACCGTGACCAATGGCAATTCTAGCATTGGGAACCATTGTTTTTAATTCGGCTGCCACTTCTTCAATTCCTTCTACTCTAGGAACCACATAAAACACTTGTCCCCCCCGATCTAATTCATTACGAATAGCCGTTCTAACCACATCAGAATTATAGCGAGATAAATGGGTTTTAATGGGACGACGGGATGGCGGAGGTGTGGTAATCAAGCTCATTTCCCGTATTCCTGATAAGGACATATATAAGGTTCTGGGAATAGGTGTGGCGGTTAAAGTAAGGACATCCACATGGGTTTTTAATTCCTTTATTTTCTCTTTTTGATTCACTCCAAATCGCTGTTCTTCGTCCACCACTAATAAGCCCAAATCTTTAAATTTTACACTTTTTCCTAATAGTTGTTGAGTCCCAACCACAATATCCAATTCTCCTGTCGCTAACCGTTGGATAATCTCCTTTTTCTCTGAGGTGGTGCGAAATCTATTTAATAGTCCAACATTGATGGGATAGGGAGCAAATCGTTCTTTGAGGGTATGATAATGTTGTTGGGTTAAGATAGTGGTAGGGGCCAAAAAGGCCACTTGTTTATGACCACTGGTAACCGCTTTAAAAATCGCCCTTACCGCTACTTCTGTTTTACCAAAACCCACGTCACCACACACTAAACGATCCATCGGGCGATCGCTTTCTAAGTCTATTTTAACCTCTTGTATGGCTTTTAGTTGATCGGGGGTGGGTTGATAGGGGAAAGAGTCTTCTAGTTCCTGTTGCCAAGGGGTATCAAGGGGATAAGTAAACCCTGTATTTTTTGCCCGTTTTGCATATAATTTGATCAGATCAACGGCTAGTTTTTTAATATTTTTACGGACTTTTTGTTTCGATCTTTGCCAAGTTTTCCCCGTCATTTTGTGGAGTTGGGGAGGGGTTGAACCGGTCTGACGATAACGGGATAAGCTATCAAAAGAATCGGCGGGAATTCTTAAAATTCCATCGGCATATTGCACCACTAAATATTCACGGGTGGCTAAACTTTCTAACTTTAAAAATTTACCAATACCATGATTTTTATGAACCACATAATCCCCAGGATGGAGTTGTTGTAAGTCAACTTTTTTAGAAGCAGCGCGACGACGCTTTCTAATATACCCTGCTGTGGCTAAAACGTGTTGTCCAAAGAATTCTTTATCAGTAACAACAACAATGCGAAATGTGGGTAAAATAAAGCCTTCTAATTCAGCTAACCCCGAATATTTTAAAGCAATTGCTGTTCCTTGTATATGGGATTTATCAATGGCTGGATAGTCACGGGGGTTAGGAATAAATTGTGCTGGACAATCGTGTTCTTGTAATAAGGAAACGGTACGAGACGGTTGTGCTGAAATCAACCAAGTGGTGTATTTATTGAGGGTGATACCGCTATAAATTTCTCGTTTTCCCCTTAAAATTTCTGCTAATTTAGCAAATTGATGGGGAGTGGTAGGAAGGGGACGACTGGATAAATCTAGGGCATTTTTATTATTAACTTCTGATAGTTCAGACAAATATAATTTAGGAAATTCTTGAATTAACTTAAAGGAATCTTGAAAACTGCGATGAATTTTTGGCAACGGTTTTTCCCGATCTTGCCAATTCTCTTCTATATAGTCTAACCAGCGATCGCTATGGGACTCACATTGTTCGATTTCATCAAAAACACAGAGGGTATCAGGGGATAAATAGTCTAAAATGCAGGAAGGTTCATCAAAAGCGATGCCTAAAAATCGCTGCATTCCTGGGGGATAATTATAATTGTCTAGTCCTTCTTTTTCCTCTTCTGATAAATAATCATCTAAGTTATTATTATTTTCTTTAATGACGTTGGTAATAATTGTATTAAAGCTAATAGGGGTTAATAAGATATGATCGATTTTATCAAGCGATCGCTGAGTCGCCGGATCAAATTCTCTAATTTTTTCTAATTCATCTCCAAACCATTCTAATCTAACAGGAACTTCTGAAGAAACGGGAAAAATATCAACAATATCACCGCGACGACTCCATTGGCCTTCTACTTCTACTAAATTAACTCTTTCATAGCCTAACTTAACCAACGTTTCGTCAAACTTTTTCGATTTTTCTGTCATTCCTGCTTCTAAATTTAAGCAGTAATTATGAAAAATATCTGGAGGTGGTAAATGGGGTTGTAACGCTTTTTCTGTGGTTACAATTGCACAATGATTATTCCCAGATTGAGAAAAATTTAAGTTAGATAATACCTGCATTTGTCCCCAAATCATTTCCGACTCAGGGTTTACAGGTTCATAAGGAGAGGCTTCAGTTGTTGGGTAGAAATTGACGGTTTTCCACCCCATTATTTCCAGTTGTGCGGTCCATCGTCCCGCTTCTTCTAATGTTGCACAAATGACCAATAAATTTTGTTGGTTGGTTTGGGCTAAAGTAGAAGAAACTAACCCTTTGGGTAGTCGATTAATTCCTTTTAATCCTAATTCATTATTTCCCTTAAGTTTCTCTAATAATTCCTTAGTTAAGGGGGATTTTTGTAGGGTGCGAATTAACGACGAGAAAACCATAGTCAACCTTGAAGAAGTCAGAAGTCAGAAGTTTGAAGTCAGAAGTATCAATACAGTGGGAGGTTGAGACTCGTGACTAAAAGTAAAAAGTTTTAACCGAAATTATAACGTTTCTCGGACTCATGAGGTACATCTAACTCCTGCCTCCTGCCTCAACGCCATCACTTTTGTCCCTCACAAGTATGGGAACTGCTATACTTAAGGGTAGCATAGGGTTGATTGGCTTAGGTTAAATGTCTAACTAACGCATCTCCCACTATTTTTGCTTCTTCATCGGTCATCCCCGAAGTCAACGGGGGACAAATATGACGGGGACACCAATATTCAGCATTGGGGAAACTTTGTCCCTGGCAAACCCCTTCAAAAACAGGTTGCAGATGACAAGGTATTTCATACACCGTTCCCCCTAAAAAGATATCCTCTTCTGCTAACGCTGCTTTTACCTCTTTGGCCGTTTTTCCTTCTCGTAGTAGTACCATTAACTTATACTGAGAAGCATGATCCATGTGATCGGTGGAAACAAACTTGATTCCTGCTTCGCGCAACGGGGCCGTCATTAACTCATAACATCGTTGTCGACGTGCTATCATCTGAGGTAACTTAGCCAGTTGAATGCGTCCTAAGACCGCATGAATTTCTGTCATACGGGTACTATTGCCAAAGTCCGTATGTAACCCCCCGAAATCCATTCCTCGCTTTCCTTGATTTCTCAGCGATCGCGCAATATAATCTTCTTCATCATCGTTAACGGTAATCATTCCCCCTTCAAAGGTGGTCATAATTTTGGTAGGAAAGAAAGAAAACGCTGCACCATCTCCTAAATTTCCAGCTTGTACCCCATTAATTTGACTTCCGTGGGCGTGTGCTGTATCTTCCAGGATAAATAAGCCATTTTCATGACAATATTCCACAATTTGAGGAAACTCGGGAGAAATCACCCCCCCGATATGCACCCATAACACTCCTGAAATCCCAGGAGTTCCCCCCTTTTCTACCGCATCTTTCACCATTTGCAAAGAGGGTGCAAATGTACTGTCATCCATATCTAGATACTGTACCTCTCCCCCCACTCGCAACACCGCAGCAACGGTGGCAAAATTGGTGTTGGTGGGGACTAAAACCGTTGTCCCTGTTGCTTTTTTCAGACGTAGGATAATTTCTAAACCCGAAGAACCCGTATTAACTGCGATCGCGTGTTTGCTACCAACGTACTCAGCGAACGCTTTTTCAAACTCCGCCGTATTCTCCCCTAAAATGAGCCTACCAGACTTAAGGATTGTTTTGGACGCTTCGGCGAAAAAGTCGATTTCTTCCTCTGTAACGTCGAAATAGAAGGGTTTGATGGGACTTTTAGTCATGGTGTCTAAAGAAATTTAGATTCAGGTGCGTTTCTAGAGATCCCAGTGTAAAGGAAATGAATAAAAATTGCTACTGACTGACATTAATTTTGTTGTTTAATAATCGTTGCTTCTCTTTTAGAAATTTTAGGTAAGCTAGAAATAATCTGAGGAACTAATAGCTTTAAATCAGCTAATCGATTAGAAAAAGTCTGCAAAACAATAATAGCAAGATCAAATTGTTGTAGATTTTGTTCAAAATGCAAATTTTGATCCACTGTTATAAAAACATCAAATTCTACTGCTGCAAGACCCAGTAATTGACCATTTTTTGTCCCCGACCATCTCATTTGTGATACTGTTTTAACATTGTACTCAATCAAGTATGTTGCTAATCTTCGATCAATACATTCATCTAACAGTATTTTCATGTTAAGCGACTTGACCAATTAATTGTTTTTCAATTTCTTCGAGTAAGGTAATAACTTGTTGTTTGTTGACACTAGGAAATCCCTCTAAAAAATCATCAATTGATTCTCCTGCTTTTAAATAATCTAGTAAGGTTTGTATGGGAACTCTGGTTCCTGCAAAAACAGGGGTTCCACTCATAATCTCAGAAGATACACTAATAATTCTTGAATTTTTTAAAATCATTTTCAGTTGGTTTTAATTGCCGTTATAATAGAATTATAGTTCACAGTCAAGTAAACACAGAAAATGTAGGCCGATGCACTGGCCACAACAAGCTCTGGATAAGAGTTTTAGCTTTTTACTGGGCATTGCCCCCCATGCAATTAATTTTGTTGTGTTATGCTAACTCTCATATAAAGTTAGCTTACATATAGTTAAATAAAATGAATCAAATCATTGTTTTTGAAGTTTCTCAAGAAGAAGATGGTGGGTTTATTGCAGAATGTTTAACCGAAGAAATCTTTACTCAAGGAGATACTTGGGAAGAACTGAAAACCAACGTCAAAGAAGCTGTAAAAGGTTACTATTTTGATCAGCCTACTGTTCCTAATATTAAGTTACATCTTGTTAAAAATGAACTTTTAATAATGTCATGAAAATTCCTAGAAATCTTAAAGGTTCCTAGAACCTTTACACCCCTCAAAAATTCCCCACACCAACGTAATATCAACAATTACTACAGAATTAAAAAGGAACTGGGAACATACTTAGCAGGTTGCTTGTCCGTTGGTCGGCCATTGCTATCGTACCATTCAATCACAAGGTCTGATAGTTTCAGGGTACCCGCTTGTTTGATGGTTCCTAGGTCAATTCCTACTTTAAAAAGGCCAGCATTAAACCCAAAATTAAAGCGACTTTTACTCATATTGAGATCGTCCTCCAGTGCGGTACGAAAACGCAAAGATTGAAGGGTTTTGTTTTCAGTTCCCAATTGTTCAAAGCATTCCGCTTCAGGGGTATTGGATTTAAAATCAGAATCTAAGCGAAAACTGATGCCAGTTGGAGCAAGGTAGGTTGCTTCTAGGAACACTGGGCCAGTTTGCTGATCCAGGATATCTTCTAATAAACCGTCCTTGTTATACTTGTCTAAGAAATTAGTAATAATCGATTCATCTGTTTCAGCAAAGCCTAATTGTTTCGCTAAAGCTTTAACATATTCGGAGCGTTTTGTTGCATCTGAACCATAGACATTTTTAATTAACTCATCGCTAATCAAAGAATGACCAACAGCAAACCCCGATATACCATCTTGACTCAACGTCTGAGTCTTTTGGTCCCAGAAAAGAAATCCCGATTGATAGGACAAAGAATTGACGAGATCGTATCTTTTTTCTTTGCTATCCTCGTACAAAGGGGTTTGCCCTGCTTTAATGGAACCTGAAATCTCAGCCAGCGTATAAACTTGTTTCAAGAACATTTTAGTTCTTTGAGTCTTAAAGGTCTTGTTAGAGAGCCTATTCTGATAAGTATAAGTGGTAAACTTAACACTGCCGTTAAGACTTCCCTTAGCTCCTGCTGTTGCACTTCCTCCGTAGGTTTGATCTCCCATATTGAGTTCAGCACCAAGACTTGCTTCTGCACCAATACCAACTCCACCACTATAACCATTAGAAACTAGAGAGGTAAAGGTTTGTCGAGGTAATTTTAATCTATCGGACTTGCTTTTATCTTGGACAATATCAAAGAGATCATCATCTATTTCATTAACCTCGTTGAAGTGTTTTGGGAAAGCATCTATCGCTTGCATAAAAACACAGTCCACATCCCCCGCAAGTTCGGCTGAGGCTTCTATTTTAGCAGAAGTCTTTAAGGAAGCTTGTTCAAGAATTTCAATATTTTGCCCTTCCCAACTAAATACATCTATTCCAGCTGTAACCTTGGCAATCAGTTTCCCTTCCATGGTTCGTCCTTTCATGTTCATCAGGGAATATCGTTGCAAACCATCAGGGTTATTCAGTTCAGATTGACATTCGGTGATAATCAAACTACTATCAGCAACCTTGGCATTAACACCGATATCAATGTTTAATTTAAGACAAGGTAAAATGAATTTACCCACATCAAAACCAATGTTTACCCCTCCACTTCCTCCGATATCTTGGGTAGCTAAACTGGTGGCACCAATGACATCATTATCTGCTATTAAGAAATTTCTCAATTCCGCTTTAAAGATATCCCCTGTTAGTTCTTCTATTTTGTAGATTGAAATGAGCTTCTGCATCAAATAGGTAAATAAAGGGGTGGGTGACTTCGCATAAGCCGGCCCTTGTACCAAAAGTCCAACCAGATCGGACCCTAACCGTGAGGCCACTCCTTCTAAGTGGACTAATTTTTCCAGTTCATCCCCGATTTGAATCTGTAAGTTTTCTAGAACTTGTTTTCTTTTGACCTTTTTTGGGTCTCCTTTTTGGATATCCTTAATATTTTTTTTTATCCATACGTTAATTAAATCAACAACTGTCATTAAGTTGGTGATTGTCTGGACAGGATCACCTGTTTTCTCATTTTCATATTTCTCTAGTGCCTCGGCAATTTTCCCGTAGATTTTCCAGGGACGTCTTGGAGCAATCCCTGCTTCTTTTTGCATTTGCTCACTGGTCATAATGCTTGATTGTTCATTCATTTTCATTAACTCCTGTTGCATTTTTGTTGAAGGTTTTCGTGTCATCACTAATGATTGGTAAGTGATGGGTGATTCTGGTTGAATCTGGGTTAAAGCTTTGGGGGTGGCTGAGTTTGACGATATTACAGTTAATTCGCTTTGATTAGGAACTAACTCAGCTTCAATGGTCATCAACTCATCTTCTTTTGTAATTGACTCAGGTTTGATTGTCGTTAATTCATTTTGGTTTCTGCTTGATTTTTCTTCAGTTTCAGACTTTTTTTTTCTAGCTAGAATTAAATAAGTCATCATGTCCATCGGCATAATTACCTCGTGTTATCCACTGATACACTGCTCACAATCACCTAATTTTTAGGTGAATTATTACAATTCACTACCACAAAAAATAAAGAAAATTGAAATCTACCATAGATATATCATGATTTTTCCTAAAAGTGATCAATTAGTTTAATTTACATTTTTTATCTACAATATTCTTTATAGAAAAAAATTCACAAATTTTGCTAAGGCTTAAAATCCCATATTTACGTCGCAATAACTATTACATTACTCAAAAAATATTGATAATTAAGTAGATTTATGTCTAGTTGATACAAAATATGAAATAAAGTAAAATAATTAATATTTCATTGACATATTTTGATGTTTATGTTGTCGGTTCGGTTGAGTCCAACAACATCCAAATTTTGCTACCCTCAGCAAAAATTAAACAGTTGATAAGGAACTTAAACCAGAAATCTCGATAAACTATAAATAGAGTCACTTAATAATCATTGTATGTTTAAAAAAATCCCATCCTTTTTGAAACCCTTACTTATTGCCGTTTTAGTCATTACCCTGGTTTTTGGAGACGTTAGCAGTGCCTTAGCAGCCCGTACAGGGGGTAGAATTGGCGGAGGTTCCTTCAGAAGTCCGAGTCGTACCTATACTGCTCCTAGAGGGGGTGGCTATGGAGGCGGCTACGGCTATGGAGGTGGAGGCTTTGGCTTTCCCTTTTTGATTCCCTTTTTTGGTTTTGGGGGGTTTGGTAGCCTCTTTACCGTCCTGATCGTCATTGCGATCGCCAACTTTTTGATTAAAAGCGTCAGGAACTTCGGGGGGGATAGCATGGGAAACAGTTACGATAACCCCAAAGTATCCGTGGCTAAAGTTCAAGTAGGATTATTAGCCAGTGGCCGTTACCTACAAAAAGAACTGGATGAACTGGCCCAAACCGCCGACACGAATAGTGCATCTGGACGAGCAACCGTACTACAAGAGGCTAGTTTAGCCCTATTGCGTCATCCTGAATATTGGGTATCCGGGTTAACCGAAACCAATACCACCGGTATTGATGCAGCCGAAGCAAAATTCAATCAATTAGCCCTAGCCGAAAGAAGTAAATTTAGTGCCGAAACCCTTTCTAACGTTAATAATCAATTACGAGGGAGTTCCCCCGAAAAATTATTAGAAGGGAAAGGAGACTTATCCAAATTTACCGAAACAGGAGAATATATTGTGGCCTCGATCATTGTTGGGGTTCAAGGCAAATTAGACTTACCCGAAATCAACGAAGTCAACCATCTTCAACAGGCCCTGCAACAAATAGCCGCCATTGGGAGCGATCGCTTATTGGCCATTGAAATTTTGTGGACTCCTCAAGCCCAAGGAGACACCCTCAGCCGAGACGACGTTTTACTGAACTATCCCAATTTAAGGCTAGTGTAACCTTAGTTTAAAGCCCCATCCCTCTGCGCTGCTCAAGGCTTGTCCTGAGCAGCGCAGAGGACAGCTTTCTAGGGAATATGAAAAAATGTGTATAATTTGAACTGTATCGTAGGGCATACGAGAACAGACCTCTGAAATGGGGTGAACGTCTGAGGAGAGAATCGCCTCTGGGTTAAAGACTGAGAAGACTTTAATGTAAGCGAACTCGTTGAATCAGAAATCCTTTGGCAGTGATGTCTGGAGAATCCACGTACTTATAGGGCGTGGAGTATGTCAAAATTGATTACAATTGGTAATGAAAAAGGCGACAAAAGACTTGTCTAAAATTGAGATAGCCAAAACCTCAAAACTTATCATCGAGAGTGGTTTAGCATAGCTCAATTAGGCGATTATAAGGCAACGCCCAATCCTCTGTCGGGACACCCTTTCAGTAGATGCTAACCATTTATCAAACCTAACGCTAGAAGTAAATATGAAAAAAGACCTTACTCTTTATAGAAACATCGGCATCTTTGCTCACGTAGATGCGGGAAAAACCACCACAACCGAACGAATCCTTAAATTAACAGGGAAAATCCATAAAATCGGTGAAGTTCACGAAGGCGCAGCCACCACCGACTTCATGGAACAAGAACAAGAACGGGGGATTACCATTCAGTCTGCGGCTACCAGTTGCTTCTGGAAAGACCATCAACTCAACATTATTGACACCCCTGGTCACGTAGACTTCACCATTGAGGTATATCGTTCCTTAAAAGTTTTAGACGGTGGAATTGGGGTCTTTTGCGGTTCAGGGGGAGTAGAACCTCAGTCTGAAACCAACTGGCGTTATGCGAACGATTCTAAAGTGGCACGGATCATCTACGTTAACAAATTAGATAGAACGGGTGCTGACTTTTTCAGCGTTGTCAAACAAGTTGAAGACATCTTAGCAGCAACCCCCTTAGTCATGGTACTTCCCATTGGGATCGAAACTGAGTTTAAGGGTGTGGTGGATCTGTTGACAGAAAAAGCTTGGATCTGGGATGATTCTGGCGATCCCATGAACTACGAAATTAAAGACGTTCCTGAAGACATGAAGGAACAGGTAGCAGAATATCGGGAAGCCATGATCGAACTGGCCATCGAACAAGACGATGCCATGATGGAAAAATATCTCGAAGGAGAAGAATTAACCATTGATGAAATTAAGGCTTGTATCCGTAAAGGAACCCGTGAACTGGCCTTTTTCCCCACCTACTGCGGTTCTTCCTTCAAAAACAAAGGGGTACAGTTAGTTCTCGATGCAGTCATTGACTACCTCCCCAACCCCACAGAAGTTCCTCCTCAGCCCGAAATGGACGAAGAAGGAAACAAAATCGAAGGGGCCTTTGCCTATGTTGACCCCGAAAAACCCCTACGGGCCTTAGCTTTCAAGATCATGGATGATCGCTTCGGGGCTTTAACCTTCACCCGTCTCTACTCGGGAACCATCTCCAAAGGGGACACCATTCTCAATAACGCCACCGGGAAAAGCGAACGGGTGAGTCGTTTAGTAGAAATGCACGCCAACTCCCGTGAAGAAATCGAAACCGCCCAAGCCGGGGATATTGTGGCCATTGTCGGTATGAAAACCGTACAAACCGGACACACTCTTTGTGATCCTAAAGCCCCTGCCACCCTAGAACCGATGGTGTTCCCCGATCCGGTCATTTCTGTTTCTGTCTCTCCTAAGAAGAAAGGGGACAACGAAAAGATGTCCATGGCCTTGAGCAAGATGGTACAAGAAGATCCCTCTTTCTACATGGAAACGGATCAAGAAAGTGGTGAAACCATCATCAAAGGCATGGGAGAATTACACCTAGATATTAAAGTGGACATTCTCAAACGGACCCACGGGGTCGAAGTGGAAGTGGGTAAACCCCAAGTTGCCTATCGGGAGTCCATTACCAAAACCATTAACGATAGCTACACCCACAAGAAACAGTCCGGGGGTTCCGGTCAATTCGGTAAGATCGATTATGTGATTGAACCTGGAGAACCGGGAAGTGGCTTCGAGTTTGAGTCTAAGGTCACTGGTGGTAACGTTCCCAGAGAATTCTGGCCCGCCGTTCAAAAAGGCTTTGAACAGAGTATCGATAAAGGAGTCTTAGCCGGTTACCCCTGTGTGGATCTCAAAGTTACCTTAACAGATGGAGCGTTTCACCCTGTTGACTCCTCTGCCATCGCCTTTGAAATCGCAGCCAAAGCCGCTTATCGTCAATCGGTTCCCAAAGCCAGTCCTCAAATCCTCGAACCGATCATGAATGTGGACATCTTCACCCCTGAAGATTATATGGGAGATGTCATCGGCGATATTAACCGTCGTCGTGGCATGATTAAGTCCCAGAATTCTACGCCTATGGGGGCCCGTATTAAGGCCGATGTTCCCTTAAGCGAGATGTTTGGTTACATTGGGGACCTGCGAACCATGACTTCTGGTCGAGGTCAGTTCTCCATGGAATTTTCCCACTATTCTCCTTGTCCGAGCAATGTAGCCGAAGAAGTGATTAAAGAAGCCAAGGAACGCCAAGCTGCCCTTGCTTAAGGCTTTTTTCGTTGATATTTATTGTCTTGTTCCTGGTCGATATGATTTCGGTCAGGATTTTTTTTCAGGAAAACAGATCAACCCACTCTGTTAAACTTTTGTTCACAGCACCCATTAAGGCTTATAAGCAAGATAAACTGAATACAGACGCAAACAACAAGGATCATGTTTCTTGTTGGTTGTTCCTTAATTAAGTCCCCCAAATCTTAAAACATAACAGAAACAAAGAGAGCAAAATCCAAACAAACTCTTACTATTGTCCCTAGAGGAAAAGAAATTATGATTGTTGTCATGAAAGTTGGTTCACCTGCTGATGAAATTGAACGCATTAGCCAAGAATTTGTCAATTGGGGCTTAAGTCCTGAAAAAATTGTCGGTAAGCATAAAGTGGTCATTGGGTTAGTTGGAGAAACCGCTTCCCTTGATCCCTTACAAATACAAGAAATTAGCCCCTGGATCGAAACGGTACTACGAGTGGAACAACCCTTTAAACGGGCCAGTTTAGAATACCGTCATGGCGAATACAGTGAAGTCATTATTAATACCCCCAACGGACCGGTGAGTGTCGGTAAAAATCATCCCGTTGCCGTGGTGGCTGGCCCCTGTTCCGTGGAAAACGAAGCCATGATCGTTGAAACCGCCAAACGAGTCAAAGCAGCCGGTGCCAAATTTTTACGAGGTGGGGCTTACAAACCCCGCACCTCTCCCTACGCTTTCCAAGGCCACGGAGAAAGTGCCTTAGAATTACTCGCTGCTGCTAGAGAAGCTAGTGGCTTAGGCATTATCACAGAAGTGATGGATGCAGCCGACTTAGACAAAATTGGTGAAGTGGCTGATGTGATCCAAGTAGGGGCCAGAAATATGCAAAACTTCTCCCTGCTCAAAAAAGTCGGCGCTCAAGATAAACCGGTGTTACTGAAGCGAGGAATGTCCGCCACCATCGATGAATGGTTAATGGCTGCTGAGTACGTTTTGGCCGCTGGTAACCCCAATGTTATTCTCTGTGAACGAGGCATCCGCACCTTTGACGGGAAATACACCCGTAATACCCTAGATTTATCGGTGTTACCTGTGTTACGGTCTTTGACTCACTTACCCATCATGATCGATCCCAGTCACGGCACTGGAAAATCCGATTATGTTCCTTCAATGGCCGCTGCTGCGATCGCGGCGGGAACGGATTCCTTAATGATCGAAGTGCATCCCAACCCGGCCAAAGCGTTATCCGATGGACCTCAATCTTTGACTCCTGATAAATTTGACCGGGTCATGCAGGATTTATCCATCATCGGTAAAACTGTTAATCGTTGGCCTCAAGCAGAGGTCGCCTTAGCCTAGAGTCTGGGGTTTGAAAGCTGAACTGTCATTGCGAGGAGGCAAAATCTTGAGTGAACTTTGTTTGACACTTAATTCTGCCTCCGAAGCAATCTTTAGGTTTCTGCTAGATGTTGTTGGGGATTGCTTCGGGGGAATAATGACTATAAATTAAGTTATAGTCTTGTTTCACCCCAAATCCACTTATCATCGTAGAGCAATATTCTTTCTCCCCCTGCTTCCTCTGCGCCCCCTGCCTTCTCAATCTGATTATCTACTATCTAAAGCGGATCTAGTATCACCCCCTCGCAATGACAATCAAGAAATACGTTATCTTCCATTCGTTCTTTCTAACTCTCTAGACTGCAGGCCATCGTGAAACCCATAACGTTCTCGAATTAAATAAAGGGGTCGTTGTTTGGTTTCTTCGTAAATGCGGCCTAAATATTCTCCCAATATTCCCAAGGTGATTAACTGTACGCCGCCAATAAACAGCATAGTCACCATCAAAGAAGCATAACCTGGCACATCAATGCCTAAAATAATCGTTCTAATAATCAGAAAACTGCCGTAAGTAAAGGCTAATAACGATAAAAATAACCCCAAATAACTCCAAACTTTTAACGGGACTAAACTAAAAGAAGTAATACCATCTAAAGCAAAATTCCACAGTTTCCAATAATTCCATTTCGTCGTTCCCTGGACTCGGTTAGGGCGATCGTACAATACGTAAGTCTGTTTAAAGCCAACCCAAGCAAACAACCCTTTCATAAAACGAGTTCGTTCCGGCATGGTTTTGATCGCGTCTACCACTCGTCTATCTAGTAAACGGAAATCTCCCGTATCCCGAGGAATGGGAACACTACTAATACGACTAATAATGCGATAAAAAGCGTTGGCGGTGGTTCGTTTAACCCAACTTTCCCCTTGCCGTGAACGACGCTTACCGTAGACCACATCGTATCCTTCTCGCCATTTCTCAATCAATTGTCCAATTAATTCGGGCGGATCTTGTAAATCGGCATCAATGGGGATGATAGCCTGTCCTTGAGCGTTTTCTAACCCCGCCGTTAACGCAACATCCTTACCAAAGTTACGAGACAGACTAATGACTTTAATGGCTGGATAACGACGATGATAATCAATTAAATAGTTTAACGTCTCATCTTTACTACCATCATCGATACAAACAATTTCATAAGATAGATTCAAGCGGTTTAATACCGTCAGCAGTCTCTCAAACAGTAAATCAAGACCCTGTTCCTCATTGTAACAAGGGACAATAATTGATATTTCTACTTGATTAAGATTAAAAGACATAATGTTATAACGAGTTTTAAATAGATTGTAACGAGTTCAGAAATAATTTAATTATGATAGCTTTGATGAATGTTGTTGGTTCCTTCTCAATTAGGAATTTTTCTAAGATGGTTAAGACAATATCAGTTACAATGACTGAGTGCAACTTCTAAGAGTTTCTTCAGTGTTCTATGGACTATCAAGAGGCAGGGGTTAATATTGAAGCCGGCCGCTCATTTGTTGAGAAAATTCGTCGTTCTGTGGAGAGTACCCATAATTCCCAGGTTTTAGGAGGATTAGGGGGGTTTGGGGGCTATTTTGAGTTACCCCAGGGGTATGAAAACCCTGTTTTGGTGTCTGGGACTGATGGAGTAGGAACGAAGTTAAAAATTGCTCAAGCTATGAATTCCCATCATACCATTGGCATTGATTTAGTGGCCATGTGTGTCAATGATATTTTAACCTCTGGGGCCAAACCCTTATTCTTTTTGGATTATTTGGCTACCGGACAATTAAACCCTCAACAATTGAGTGATGTGGTAACAGGAATTGTGGAAGGATGTCGTTTAAGTGGTTGCGCTTTATTGGGGGGAGAAACGGCAGAAATGCCCGGTTTTTATGGCGTGGGTGAATATGACGTGGCCGGGTTTTGTGTGGGGGTTGTCGAAAAAAGTAAACTGCTAGATGGATCACAGATTAATATTGGGGATGTGGCCATTGGTTTAAGCAGTAGTGGTGTGCATAGTAATGGTTTTAGCTTGGTGCGTAAAATTGTTGAAGTTCAGGGCTTTAATTGGAGCGATCGCTTTGAAAAATTAGGGGATCAATCATTAGGAGATGTTCTCTTGACCCCCACACAAATTTATGTTAAACCCATTCTCGAAGCGTTAAACTCGGGTATGAAAATTAAGGCTATGGCTCATATTACAGGAGGTGGTTTACCGGAAAATTTACCCCGTTGTTTGGGGGAAAATCAATCCATCAAAATTATGCCAAAAACTTGGCCAATTTTACCCATTTTTCAATGGATTGCTGATATGGGAAATGTTCAAACTTCGGCGATGTTTGATACATTTAACATGGGAATTGGCTTTGTTATTATTGTTTCTAAAACTGAAGTAGAAAATAGCATAAAGTGGTTTCAAAGTCAAGAAATTAAAGCTTATAAAATTGGAGAAGTGATACAAGGTAATAGAGAATTAATCGGATTATAATTGTTTTAAAATTAAATCATATATCAATCAAAAAATATGAAAAAAAACTTAAAAAATATTGGAAAAATACTGATTATTTTATCCTTAATTTATGGGATATTAATTCTTAGTTTTGTTGTTGTCAACTTTACTAATTACAGTGGGGATCAAATCAATGACGCTTATCGTGTTATGGGTATTTGGGAAGGTTCTTGGCCCACTTTAGGTCCTGGACCTGCTGCTTGGTCGGGACTGGTTGGAGAGGTGTATTTACCCCCTCTTTATTATTATTTAGTCTTTCCTGGAACCTTATTAACCCCTGACTTATCTGCTCAAGCAATATCCAATGCGTTCTTTACATTTTTAACCATTCCTTTGTTGGGATTTACGGTTTATAGATTGTTGGAAAATGTCGAAGAAGATAAACGTTTTTTCCTATCTGCATTATCGGGATTTTGGTATATTTTTCTATTTAGAAATATTGTCATGAGTACGGGGGATAGTTTAGGAGGAAATCCAGTTTCTATTCCGTTTTTTTTACTGTGTTTAGTTCTCTTATATGATTATCAACTTAATGGAAAATTATCTCCTAAATTAGAAATACTAAGTTGGATAGCTTATGGATTTGTTATTGCCATTATTACTAACTTACATTTTTCTTCTCTTTATGTTATCTCTGCTATTTCTATTATTAGTATCATTTATTATATTTTTCAAAATCCAAAACAGAAAAAACAATGGATTTTACCTGGTCTTTCTATTCTCACAACCTTAATCACGTTAACCCCTTATTGGATAGGGGAATTAGGCCGTAATTGGATTAATACACAACGCATTATTCAATTGGTTTTTGATTCTAGTACAGACGAGGGACGTAGTGTTTCTTTATTGCAAAGATTTCAAGCAATTTTTTCAGGTTATATTGATTTAGGAAAGGATGTTTACTTTATTGGGGGTTCTGAAAAAAGCGCAATAATTTCTATTATTTTCTTATTATTTATTTTAGTGGTAGGTATTTATAAGTTTAAAGGAAATAAAACAATTTTTTACAGTTTGATTACAGTTTGGGTCGTTTTCCTATTAGCTTATTCGTCAACGGATTTAGAACAAACTTATAATCCTGTATTTTATAAAATTCTGATTTATTTATCTCCTATCTTCTTCACAATGTGTAGTTTAGCCTATCTCAATTTTTCCAAAAATTTAGAAAAAATTTTTATCGGCTTTATTATTGTCTTTATAACCATTTCTCTATTGGCTAATATTAAATACTTTACCAATTATATTAATAGTCGTGGAGGGATACCCAGAGTTGTTAATACTTCTGATATTAGCAAAGCATTAGAAAATATTCCTCCTCAATCAACCCTTTGTCATCCACAAGAAAGATATCAAAATATTCGTAATCAAGAATATATTAACCAGTATATAAATCAACAAGATTTAACCTTTATAGCGGAATGTGAAAGAGACTTTTATTTACTTTATCCCAAATACGAATCTTTAGGAGATTATCGACTTAAGGAAACAAAACCACTGTCTAAAAATTTCCAGAATTTTGATCATCAATACGAATTATTTAAAGAAACCCCATTATTTTATATTTATAAAATTAAGTAATACCAGTTCTCAGAAATAGCTGGAGAGATTGCTTCGGGGTATCTTCAGTATAAGTCAAAGCTTACTGTTTATAAATAGAATCTTGAGACGGTAGGGTGGGCAAGTCAAAGACTGATTTAAACTAACTTGACCCTTGAAAACCTTGCCCACCTTACAAAATTAGTTGTTATTATTTCTTTAGGAACAGTCTCTAAGTCTCTGATAACTTTTTAGAATTGGTATAATGTTTAGAACAGATAATAATTGGTCATAACCAGGTAGAAACTAATCGTAATTCTGGAGGAATAGGAGTATCTAGGTCAAACTCTAATACTGTTTCTGAATCTCCTAAATATCCCGACTGTGCAAAAGATAACAACATCCGAGATAATGCAACCCAAACCACTGCATCAAATTCCCAATCCCTTCCCTTTCTAGAATAACAACTAATAGATTTTAATGCCCAAAAATAACTATTTCTAACGATGGAACCACCCTTTTTATAAGCCGGTAAATCTTCTTGATTAATATATAAAATATCGTCTTTTAAATAAACTTTCATCCCTTAAAAGCAATCAATGGTACTTCATAGCAGTTTTCAATTGAGTGTATCAATATTCTAGTCAAGTTGAGTGTGGGGAGTGTGGGAGGGGTGGGGAGTGTGGGGGGGAATTTTTATGTTTATCATTAGTCTATTGATATGAAAACTGCTATCAATCATGTTAACAAGATAATTCCCAGTACCTAACAACGAATACTGAAGTTTAGCCTCAATCATCTAAACTTCAGGTAAAATAACACCTAACACCGAACTTAGGTTAATGACGGTTATTACGGGGATGTTCTATGGTATCAGAATGGCGATGAGAAGAAGAACGAGAACTCTTTTCCGGTCTTTTAGGGTAATTTCCTTGATTTCTGTTAATAGACCCCTTACCAGGATGATTAATAATGGTTTGGTGAATGGTTTGGTAAAGTTGATTATTATCTCCTTCAACATTCGCTTCGATACTACCTGTTTGACTGGTAGTCGTTTGTGCGAAACTGGGAAACGTTAAGCAACTGAGTAACGTTAAACTCACCCATGTCATGTGACTAATTTTGTTCAACATACGACTTATCTTACCTCCATATTTAGTTGTTGATTAAGTAACCCATTACCACTGGTTTGTTGAGTAATTTGAGTTTCATTTCCCTTCAATTCAATCATTACTGACCCCCGAGAAGGATAATAGTTACCTTTAACAGTAATTTCGTGATTTCCTCGACCTAAATAGTTAGACAAATTAACCTGATTATGATGACCTTGTAAGGTTTTAATAACCTGTCCATTTAATTTAACGTGTCCTTGCAAATTAGCCCCATTCAAAGCTTTAATCTCTAACCAAAGGGGTTGATTCAGTTCACTAGCATTCAAGTTAATCGAACTGCTTTGAATTGAAGTTTGAAATTGAGCAACTGCAACAATGTCTTGAGGAAACCCTGAAACCATACTAGATAAAATGATAGTCAATAGACCAGCTAATGCCAAAGGTTTTAACGACATATCAATACCTCAAAAAAAACCTTTATTTTTTGGGATGATGGGGAAATCTATCGATAGGATTATCCACATCAGCTTGTACATTAGAGCGGATTTGGACCGTTCTTCCATTGGGAACTTGGGGATATTTATTGTTTCCCTGTTGAACTTGATGAACCTGACGATTTTGTTCGGCATTATTAGGGCCAATATGGCCTTGAACCCCTGTCGTCACACTGGTATTACCTCGGCATTTAGGGTCACTTTCCATGATGACATCATTAGTTCTTTGACTGGGTTTTTCAGACCCACTAATACTATATTGAACCGATACATCTCCTTGTACACATTGAGCCTTAACTGAGGGAATTAAATAAGACTCAAACATCAAAAAAAATAGAAAAATCTTGCCAAACGATATAATTATTTTCATCCAAAATACTCCTCTAAATTCGGATAAAGTTAGGGTGAATCAAATGCTTGAGTGGTTAGCATTTGATTCATAAAACTGGTCACCAAGCAATTAATTTAGTTGCATTGATGATGGGAGCTAGAACTATGGCTGCTAGTCCGATTCGAGTAATTCACTTGTTGATTAGACTGCTGGACTATATGACCATTACGACACCCATTAAAAGTCGATGGTTGTGAGGAATTATCAGGGAAATAATTCTGGAAACGGGAGCGATGATTGGGAACAGAAAGTCTGATATTGTCCGTATCAATATTCGTGTTCCCGTAACGGCGATGTTCAACATTCATTCTGCCGGTTTGAACTTGAACTTCCCCTGCACCAGACCTCATCGAGACTGAAAAATTCATGATAACGGCCAGTAAAATCATGAAGGCTTTCCCGTGCATGGTTTGCCCTCCTATTGGTAAAAATGAAACAACACACAAAGTTGAGAACTGGACTATGCTACACTAGAAAATAACTAAAAAAAGGAAGAATAGACAGGAGAAGATGATTATGATGGGATCTGCTAAACTCATCGTTCAGCCTGTCTTTTTTAGTGTTCAGCACAGTTGAAGATAAGAGAGATAGCTTAGCGACGAGGTCCTCGACGATTTCTCATTTCAGTCCGTTGAATGATAGTTTGTTGAGAACTATTCATTTCTCCCATTTGCTCTTGATATTGATCGATCGTTTGGACAGAGCCGTAACTACCACCTTGTCGTGTTTTTTTGCCATTCACCTCACGATGAACTTGGGTTCCTTGTTGAAGATTTTGGTTGCTAGTTCCATTTTGGAAACTACCTTGGTAGGAATTTTGGATGATAACCTTATCCCCTGACACTTCTGTTTCATTGGCAACAGCAGAACCGGTTACAACACCAAGAGTAGTTAAGCTTAAGAGAGCAATGATTACCTTTTTCATGATTAGAACACTCCACACGAAGTTTGTTTTGTTTTTGCCCGTTTTTGGGCTGTCTCTTATAAAGTTACTGAATTTTTTTTTAGATGTCAGTCCTAAAAAAAGTGGAATTTTTGAATTAATTTCCAGTATTTACGTAGAAATGGCTCTTCGATAAGTAGAAAAAAGTGTGGATAGATAGAAAAAAAGAGAGCTTGAAGGGGCCAGAAGTTGAATGTGGGGAGGGGTGGGAAGTGTGGGAAGAATTTGTATTGTGATCGTTCATCTGAGGAATTTTAATGATCGGTTGTCAATTATCAAGTAGGAATTGGGTACTTCTAAGATATAGACACTGTGATCAAATCTTCAAAGGCAACCCATGTCAATAGATTTACTCAATGAGGGACTACAAGCCTTACAACAACAGCAATATGCCCAAGCTGTTAGTTTATTAGGTAATTTTTGTCAACATTATCCCGATCGCAATTCTGAATTTTACGTTCAAGGATTGATTGCCCTAGCTAGGGCCTATCGGGGTAATGGACAACAGGAGAAAGCTATCACCCTCGCCCAAGCTTTACAAAAGCACTCTAACCGCGAAATTCAAGAATGGGCGAAAGGCTTTTTATCCATCGTTAATCAAGATGAAATGAACAGCAGTGGCCATAGTAACGAACCGGAGTTTACGAAAATAGCAGGAAGGGCAGCACAAACCGGTGTTAGGTTAATGATGCCGAGAATAGCTGACAGTCTTAAGTTTGCTTCCAACTTTACTATTATTCTTCTGTTAGGAATGGTATTATCCCTCTCTTTAGGGGTGTTTTTAATTTTTGATAGTCAACATCCCTTCTTAGGGTTGATGATTTCTATAGCAGTGACGTTGGTGTTCAACGGAGTGACCTTTTTTCTGTCCCCTTTCCTCATGGATTTGAGTCAAAAATGGCTATATAAGACCCGTTGGGTCAATTTAGCCGAGATTAAGCGACATAGTCCCGAAGCAGCCGAAATGATTTTACGGGTATGTCGAGAAAAACAATTACCCCATCCCCGTTTAGGCATTATTGAGGATCAAAACCCCACTGCTTTTACCTATGGTTCCCTGCCAGGAAATGCTCGTTTAGTAGTCAGTGAAGGGTTATTTACCTATTTAGACGATGATGAAATTGCTACCGTTTACGCCCACGAATTAGGTCATATTGTCCATTGGGATTTTGCCATTATGACCCTAGCTTCTACCCTCGTGCAAATCACCTATTTAATTTACTTATTTGCCCGTCGATGGAGTGATAAAGGAAATAATGATAATAAGTTAAAAGATGGGTTAAAAGTTGCTTCAATTGCTGCCTATGTTTTTTATATTATTGGCACTTATTTGATGCTTTATTTATCTCGAACCAGAGAATATTATGCTGATCATTTTGCTGCTGAAACCACCGGTAATCCCAACGGACTTTCCAGGGCTTTAATTAAAATTGCTTATGGCATTACAGAAGAATTTAAAAATAATTCTGAACCCAGTCGATTATTAGAAGGGACTCGTGCATTGGGTATTTGTGACGCACAAGGGGCTGCTGCTGCTGGAACCCTTTATCGAAGTAAATCTGATGTTCAACGGTTAGGCAAGATATTTGTTTGGGATTTATTTAATCCTTGGGCGAAATTAGTAGAATTAAATTCAACCCATCCCTTGACTGGAAAAAGAATTCAAGCCTTATGTACCTATGCTGAACAAATGGACATTGGTTCTCAATTTAATATGGCTAGTATTATTAAAGAAGGAAATAAACTGGACAAAAAAAAGTTAATGACGAATTTTTTGGTCGAGTTGCTGATTAGTAATAGTCATATTCTTGGGGCAATTATTGGATTTATTTTTGGATTAATATTAACCATTTCGTTGAAAAACTATAAACTGTTGATTAGTTTTATTGCTTTTGGCTTTGGCTCGGGATTTATTATTAAAACCATTTTACTTTATCCCGATTTCAAGAAAGCTAAAGACTCTGATATTTTAACATTAATGTCTGACCCCTATGGGAGTCCTGTTTGGGGTAAACCAGTGCAATTAAAAGGTCAATTAATTGGCAGAGGAGAGGCTGGTTATGCCTTCGGTTCAGATATGAAATTGCAGGATAAAACCGGCATGATTTTTACGCGTTATGCCTCTCGATTTGGTGCGATCGGTAACTTCTTTTTTGGTGCAACTCAAGTAGAAAGTTTAATCGGAACTCCTATCGGGACTGTGGGTTGGTTTCGTCGTGGAGTCGCTCCCTGGTTTGATTTTATGGAGTTATCTAATAAAGAAAAAACCATAAAAAGTTATCATCGTTTTGGTGGTTTAGTTACGGGGTCAATTATAATTTTTCTTGGTTTAATCTTGCCAGTTATTATTCACTAATTACCTTCAGTCCTTAGCCAAAGAATAAGTGATGACTAGAGATTTCTTAATTGTGAAGAATCTATGGACTGTAATCTTAAAAATTAATATCGCTTTTTGAATTAAATTCCGTAATTGCAGTAACTTTAAAATAATTCCAATGTTCGGAAGATTTTTGATCCTTTTTGTATGCACAAAACTATTAATTTTGGAGATTAATGATGAATTACGAAGGAGACATTTTACAACAATTCCTCAAGCCTTTAATGCTAGAAGACTTTAAGGTAAACCCTAATCAATTTTCAGGTTTTTTTAATCGTTCTTCAAACAGTTTTAAATCAAAAATTTTCAAATTCGCTGATAGTTATCTCGGAGAATCCCAAACCCATAGTCCATCAACTGAGGTGATGGGGGATGCCACCGTTACCACCGATAAACAAGACTACGGCCCTGGAGAAACGGCCATCATTACAGCCACAGGGTTTGCTCCGGGGGAAACCGTTGAATTTGACGTTCAGCATATCAACTCCGAAACGGGAGAAATACAGATTTTAGGAGGGTTAGGTCATAATGCTTGGCAAGTCATCGACGGAGGAATCAATGACTTAGACGGGGAAGAAAATGGGGAAATTGTGACCACATGGTACGTTAACCCCGATGACTCTGAAGATGAAACCTTTACCCTCACCGCAACCGGATTAAATACCGGAGAAGAAGCGGTACACACCTTTACCGACTCCGGGGGCAATATTTCCATTGATTGGATTGCGGCTGCCCCCTTTACCTACGATCATGCCACAGGTGGGGGTGCCTATAACGATCGCACCATTGGTAAAACCCTAGATGCAGTAGAATCCCTGGAAGCCGGCGACTTTCAATGCGGGGATATTGTTACTTATTTTGCGGTGATTTCCCACGACGGTGCCAGTAACACCGATGACCCCCATACCATTGAAATTGATCTCTCCTTCTTGGCCAACACCACCGGACAAAGAGGGGTGTCCCATCACGAAGTCACCTATGTAGGGGTTAACTATGGACCCGTACAAAATGGTGATCCTAATCATGGGGGAATCGATACCGGTAACCGTCGTTTAGACCAAGCCTTTTCCGCCACCGAATATACCCCAGATGATGGGGGAAGTATCGCCTATCTCGTCAGTCAAGCCATTAATGGAACCGAGTTTCAGTCCGGTGCAACCCTAGATGCCACCATTCGCGTCACCGATATCGAAGCCTTTGAACAAATCGTGGTTCGGGTGGATACCCTGTTAGATTGTGATCCAGGAACCCGTCCCACAGGTAACCTACAAGCGGATACCCAAGCAGCGCGAGTGGTTTCTCGATCTTCGGGAACCCCAACGATCAATGTGGGAAATCAAACCATTCCCTTTAAACAGTTTGCCGATTTCACGGTTCCTCCCGCCAATGCAGAATTAAAACTGACCAAAACCGTCACCACCATCTTAGATGGAAGCGATACCGTTGGGGTGGATACTCTTGATATCCTTGCGGGTACCACTGTTCGTTATCTCTATCGCCTCGAAAATGTGGGGGATATCGATATTCAAGATATTGAGATTTACGACGATAACGGTACTCCCAACGATGGGAGTGATGATTTTGTTGTTTATGACGCTCAAAGCAACCAGGACAATAATTTCACCGATAATCCCGCTACAGGAACCGCTTATGCTCTTGCTGGCCCTAATCCTAATTTAAGAACGGGACTGGCTAACGATCCTCCGACCACAGGTATTTTGCTAGGAAACACTACTTTAGGCCGTTCCACAGACCAACAAGCAGATAATGTCTTCGACGATCTTTTAACCGCCGATGATCCCACCACGACAGGGGTAACAGAGGGACCGGTGGTCATTTTTTATGCCGATGTTACCTATAATGAAGTCGGAACCATTATCAATACGGCGACGACCAATGGTCAGTATAACTTCGAGGGACAAGGGGGATCGAACTTTCTTCCTTTATCTGATACTGATGAAGCAACGGTTAACGTTTTCAGTGGTACGATTCCCGCTAGTGTCTCCGGTATTGTTTACCAAGACATCGATAATAATGGTGTTCAAGGTGGCACAGAACCCGGTATTGCTGGGGTTACTATTACCTTAACCGGGGTAACCGATGAAGGGGCATCCCTTACCCAAACCGTTGTCACCAACTTCACCGGTAGTTACAGTTTTACCAATCTTGCCCCAGGAACCTACACTATCAGTGAAACCCAACCAGGAGGTTATAAAGATGGAATAGATAGTCTAGGAACCGGTATCATCACCAGTACCAATCCCGAAAATGATACCTTTGTGGTGACCCTGGAGGCAGGGGATAGAGGGATTAATTATAATTTTGGGGAGTTAATTCCAGGTAGCATCAGTGGCACAACCTACTTTGATACCAACGATAGTGGGGAAAAAGATACCACAGAAACGGGACGGCCTGGTGTAACCGTTACCCTCTGGGATCTCGGCATTGATGGTATGGTTGGAGGTGGCGATGATGTTGTCCTAGGGACTCAAGTCACCGATAGCAACGGATTTTATTACTTTGGGGATCTTGACCCTGGTACTTACGCCGTCGGTGTGGATAATCCTTCAGAACAACCACGAGAGAGTAATCTAGGTAGTTTAGGGGGCAATAATACCGCTACCAACGGTTATATCACTACCATTATGGTAGATGCAGGGGATAACGGTATTAACTATAACTTTGGTTATCCCAATGACTCAACACAGACTAACTTTATCAATACCCTCTCAGGAACAGTTTATGAAGACGATAACAATAATGGGGTATTAGATGCAGGGGAAAGTGGTATTGCCGAGGTTACCCTAGAACTCTATCAGGGGGGAATGTTAGTTGATACCACCACAACCGATGCCAATGGGAACTATACCTTTACTAATGTTGCCGAAGGAAGCTACGAAATTCGGGAAATTCAACCCCCTACCTACCTGGATGGGATGGATAGTTACCTTCCAGGAACCGATCAATGGGATAGCGCACCCACCGTTAATAATGATTCCATCACCGGCACATTCACCGCTAATCCTGACAATGGTCTCGATATTACAGGGAATAATTTTGGAGAACTGTCTCCTGGGAGTCTTTCTGGAAGCGTGTATCGGGATCTCAACAACAATGGCATCAAAGATCCTGGAGAAAGCGGATTTTCGGGGATTAATATTACCTTAACCGGAAGCAACGATTTCGGACCGATTACCCCCATCGTGGTGCAAACCGATGTTAATGGTAACTACTCCTTTGATAACTTACGGCCAGGAACCTATACCATCACCGAAACCGACGATCCGGGGACAACAGCCAACTTTAATGATAATGCCACTAATGCTCCAACCGGTACCAATAACGGCGGAACCGTTGACGGGGTATTAGAAGGCGATCGCAACGTCCTCACCGGCGCTGATACCATCACGAATATTGTTATTCCTGTGGGGGGTACAGGGGTTAACTACAATTTTGGCGAAATTCCCACCGGTAATACCATCTCAGGAACCGTCTATTACGACGAAAATGGGAACGGTATTCTCGATATAGACTCTTTTGATAATTCTCGTCTAGAAACCGTTGGCATTGCTGGGGTGGCGATGGAACTGTATCAAGGAACCACCCTCATTGCTACCACAACCACCGATGTTAATGGCAACTACTTCTTTGATCGTCGCAATGTTACCGATAACGTTCCCCTTCCTAATGGAACCTATCGGGTTGTTCAAGGGACTCAACCATCAGAATATATCGATGGTTTAGAACAAGCAGGAACAGGGACAGATAGCGATCAAAACATTGTTATTAACCAAACTGACGATCCCTCCCAAATTAGTGTCATTACATTTTCTGGCGGTCAAGTCAATAACGCAATTAACTTCAACTTCGGGGAAATTCTCGCTAGTAGTCTGGAGGGAACAGCCTACATTGATAAAAATAATAATGGGGTTTATGATGCAGGAACCGATGCAATACGGGCTAATGAGACCATTCAGTTAAGCGGAACCAATGACCGAGGAGAAGCGGTTAATGTCAGCGTCATGACCGATGCTAATGGTAACTATATCTTCAATAATTTACGGCCATCTAATGGTACCGGTTATACCGTCACCGAAACCAGTAATACCAGTTCTCTTGCTGATGTGGGAAATGTGGGGGGAACTGGAAGTGCGAACACCACCAACACCATCATTCTAGAAGCGAATACCGCCGCCAATGACTACGATTTTGGTATCGCTGCCACTATAACCGATTTAGCGTTAATGAAAACCGTTAGCACCAATGGACGGGGGACAACGGTGTTTAATACGGGGGATACGGTGACGTTTACCCTCACCTTAAGCAACGAAGATTTATCGGTTGCAGCGACCAACGTTACAGTTTCCGACTTACTTCCTAGTGGTTATACTTTTAGCAATGGGGTGGCTTCTCTGGGTAGTTATGATGAGGTAAGTGGTAACTGGACTATTGATACCGTCAATGCTAATTCTTCGGCAATATTAACCATTGATGCGATCGTCAACGAAAATACCGGTTCAAATATTTATGTCAATACTGCTCAAGTTAGCAGTATGGATCAAAACGATCTTGATTCAACTCCTAACAATAATATTCTGTCTGAAGACGATCAAGATCAGGCGGAAATTAGCGGAACTTTAGCAGAATGTCTCAAAGATGCAACCCCAGAAGACAATGATACCCTAGAAGGCGGTTTAGGAGACGATACCCTCTTAGGAGACGCAGGAGATGATCTGCTGTTGGGGGGTAGTGAAGATGATGATATTTACGGGGGAACTGGTAGTGATACCCTAGTTGGGGGTGCTGGTGCTGATTATCTCTTCGGCCAAGAGGGACCCGATGTTTATCAATACGATAGCTTTGATGAATCGAGGGTTAATGAGCTTGACTACATCTGTAATTTTAGCTCTCAAGAAGGCGATCGCATTGATCTTCCTACCAATATTACGGGCCTATTTTACGCCGGAACTCGCTTCCGTGAGCGGACTGTCACTGCGTTAACGGAAGCTGCGTTTGCCAATAAAGATGGCACAGGAACAGCGTTAGGGACGAATGAAGCGGTTATTTACGGTTCACGAGGCCGCCTCTACCTTGGGGTTAATAATGACGGTGTAGCCGGTTTTGACCCCAATACAGACCTTGTTATTAACGTGACAGGAATGACCTTTGCTGCCGGTGACCTCACCTCTGGTGTTCCCAATAGCACGTTAACCGCAAGCAGTTACTTTATCTAACTCTAACTGTATCTTGCATCTTCCGAAAAGCCCCCCTTTATAAGGGGGGTTGGGGGGATCTCTTTTTGCATCAGAATTGAGTAAAATAAGTTGAGCAAATCAGCTATCAAAGGAATTATGTCAAGATTATTAGGATTAACAGTTATTAGCTTTCTCACGGTTCAAAGTAGTTTGATGATTACTTCGGTAGCGAAGGCACAACAACCTTTATATTTAGCTTATCCTCCTAACAATCATAAAACCACTGCTGATCAAATTTTTTTAATTGGAACGGCTTCCCCTCAAGGCAATGTTACTGTTAATGGACAAACCATACAACGGAGTAAACAGGGACATTTTGCCCCCTCTTTCCCTTTAAAATTAGGGGTTAATCGCTTTGTTTTACGCCATAATAATAAAACCATTAATGTAACCGTTACTCGTAATTCTGTTACTCCCAATCTTCCCCAAGGCGGCGGGTTTGCTGATAGTTCTATCACCCCCAATCAATCTATCTCTGTTTTACCCAATACGCCGGTTTGTTTTAGTGCGATCGCTTCTCCTAATGCTCAAGTTTCGGTGAATATTGCTAATCAAACGATTCCCCTATTACCTCAAGATGAATTAGTAAAACTTCCTGCTAATTCTGCTATTTTAACGGATTCTAACGAACCCATTATTAACGCAGTTAATCAATATCAAGGTTGTAGGAAATTTAATCAAATTGGTAACTTGGGAAAACCTAACTTTCAACTCAAATTAAACAATAATATTATTACTCAAAGAGGAGAAGGAACGGTTAATATTCTCAATCCTAATCAATTAAAAATTGTAGAAGTTATCGCCGATGCGGGTGTTGCCAGAACGGGACCAAGTACGAATTATTCTCGGTTAACGCCTCTACCTAAAGGAACTATTGTATCAGTTATTGGGCAAGAAGGTGAGTGGTTACAACTTGATTATGGTGCCTGGATTAAGGCAAACGAGACGAGAAATATTCCTAATTTATCCTCAGCCAAAGCAATTATTAGAAGTGCAAAATTTGAGAAAAATAATGCAGAAACTAAGGTTACTTTCCCTCTAACGTTACCCGTTCCTGTTTCTGTTAACCAAATGGGTAATAAAATTACATTAACTTTATACAATACTACGGCTCAAACTGATACCATTAAATTAGAATATGAACCCTTAATTAAAAGTTTTTATTGGCAACAAGTCAGTCCTGATAAAATTGAATATTATTTTGAATTAAATCAAGATCAACAGTGGGGATATGATCTCAATTATCAAGGCACTAATTTGATTTTTACCCTACGTCATCCTCCACAATTAGATAAGCAAACCAATCAGCCTTTAAAAAATGTTAAAATCCTTTTAGATCCTGGTCATGGAGGGGATGAATGGGGCGCAAAAGGACCAAATGGTTATCCCGAAAAGTTCGTTAATTTAGTCGTTTCTAAGTTATTAAAACAAGAATTAGTAAAGCGTGGGGCAACGGTTTATATGACCAGAGAAACCGATAAAAACGTTTCTCTACAAGATAGAGTGAAGATGATTAATGAAGTTAAACCTGCGATTGCTTTATCTGTTCATTATAATGCGTTACCTGATAATGGGGATGCCATTAATACCGCAGGAATTGGGATGTTTTGGTATCATCCTCAAGCAGAAGATTTATCCAAATTTTTACACGATTATTTAGTAGAAAAAGGCAAGCGTCCCTCCTATGGAGTCTTCTGGAATAACTTAGCATTAACTCGTCCCCATACTGCACCTTCTGTGTTATTAGAATTAGGTTTTATGATCAATCCTACAGAATTTGAATGGGTAACCAATACACAACAACAGAAAAATTTAGCCGCTACTTTAGCCAATGGAATTACAGAATGGTTTAACCAAAAACAGTTATAATTATTATTAATAACTGTCGTAGGAACTGAATAATATTAAGCTCGACTCACACCTCGCTGCGTTAAAATCAGTAAAATTGATATACTAGAGATAGACTTGCAGCTAAGTACACCCCTAAAACATGAATAGAGTTGATTATCTTCGGATCAGTTTAATTGATCGCTGTAACTTTCGGTGTCAATATTGTATGCCGGAAGGAACAGAATTAGACTATATTTTACGTCAAGAATTACTCGCTCATGAAGAAATTATCACCCTTTTAAAAGAGGTATTTATTCCCCTTGGATTTTCTAAATTTCGCTTAACAGGGGGAGAACCTTTATTACGGCCAGGTATTGTTGATTTAGTCAAAGATATTGCCTCATTATCAGCAACAGAAGACCTATCTTTGACCACTAATGGTTTCTTATTATCATCTTTAGCAGAAGATTTATACAACGCAGGATTAAAGCGTATTAATATTAGTTTAGATTCCTTAAATCCAGACACTTTTAAAACAATTATTGGTCGCAAAAAAGCTAATTTATGGCAGCAGACCTGGTCAGGGATTCAAGCTGCTTATGAAGTCGGTTTTGACCCCTTAAAATTGAATATTGTGGTGATTCCTGGGGTCAATGAATCGGAGATTGAAGCCTTAGCGGAACTCAGTATTAATAAAAATTGGCACATTCGTTTTATTGAATTTATGCCAATAGGAAACCCGGAATTATTTAGCGATCGCGCTTGGGTTCCTTCCGAAGAAATCAGAGAAAAAATAAGACAAAAATGGGGATTAATAGAGAGTAATATTAAAGGAAATGGACCGGCGGATGTGTTTAAAATTCCTGGTGCAAAAGGGACGCTAGGGTTTATTAGTCAGATGTCAGAATGTTTCTGCGATCGTTGTAATAGAATGCGTCTATCTGCGGATGGTTGGTTACGGCCTTGTTTACTCAATGAAACGGGACAAATTGATTTAAAAACCTTATTAAGAAGTGGAACAAAGACAATAGAAATTAAGGAAAAAGTTGCTCATTTATTAAACATCAAACCAGAGATTAATTATAAACAAAGGGACTCAGGAAACGATACAGGAATTTATCAGCGTACCATGTCACAAATTGGAGGATAAACCCTTATCGCTTTGCTCGAAGTCAGAAGTAGGAAGTCAGAAGTCAGAAGTTTTTCTAGTAAGTTGTTAATCTAATATGACTACCGGTTTGACGAGTGACTCCATAACCTAATTTAGACAACGCTTTTATTAAATCATCGCTTGATAAATCTCTCGGTAGCTTCATAGAGCAAAAACCTCATCTCTAACGATATGTAAACGAATAATTGTAGGATAATTTTTAGGATCATCATAATGACAAGTAATAGCATCTTTAATCATTTCTTTTAACGTCTTCATATCATCTGCTTGAGTAATAATTGATTCCCCCAAAGCTGTCGCTGTATAACCCCCTTCTGGATCTTCTTCAACTAGAAAAATAATTTCTTTGGTATTGTTTAAAGTCATTTGAGTTTCCTTTCTGACATTAATTGATAGACATTCTAAGCCAAGTTTAACATAAAGTAATTTTCTGAACCCTGAACTCACATTACTTTTTGTTGTACCCACATTTTAACTAAGGGAATTTCAAAATAATATTGATTATCTCTTTCCTCAAGAATATGATGTCGTAACATATACTGTAAAGCTGCTTCGGTGATGTTATTTCTATCTGTGTTTGGTTGTTCTTCTTTAGCTAAGTTCAACAGTAAACTTTGTCCTGATAAAATTTCAGTTTCCGACTCACCGGTAAACTCTGTCCAAATATTGGTAAAATAGGGTTCACCCTTAATAAAACTGTCTTCAATGGCAGCTTGTAACAGTGGTTTTGTAATAGTATCAGTGTGATGAAGATTAGCTTGAGTCACCATTGCTGCACCCAACAGTTGCAATAAATAGGGTTGACAACGGGTCAATTTCAACACTTCTTTGACAATACCTTCATCGTAACGTAAGGTAAATTCTGGATCGGGATCAAGCAGTAATTCTCTGGCTTCTTCTGGTTCAAGATAAAGCATTTCTATGGGAACCACACTAATAAAATAACTACTCCAGTGGGGTCCTATTTCATCGAGGGTTTTGACACCAGAAAAAAGAAACCCTAGTTGATCGTAATGTTGAATCAGATGACGCAGTTCATCAAACAATTTTAAGCTTATTTGTCCTTCACTAATAGCCGTGCCAATCTTTTCAAATTCATCTAAATTAAGTAAGAGTTGTCTGTCTTCTAATTTCTCCAATGCTTCATCCAACCAGTCTTCCAAAACAGTGTAAGGACTCTCTTTAAACTGGTTACGCTGCGGAGGTTTCGGTAACAAAACTCCTTGAGCTTTGCTATCTTTATACATAGCACGGACTAAACCCTGACAAAAATCTGCTTCACTGGTGGTAATGGCCGCGCTTTGCATATCCAGAAAAACAGGCAATACGTCACTGGGAAAGAGACGGGGAAGATTATATAAAAAAGAGGTTTTGCCACAACGACGGGGCCCGTAAAGAATGAGGGTGGGGCGATCGCTATTTAAAATACGGCGTACAATATCATCAGCGAACTTTCGCCGACCTTTAAACAGATAATCACGATTAAGACGGACAGGGTTGCCAAACTGAAAGGGGTTAAGTATTTCCCCTTGGGACTGTTTTTGCTGTTCTTCTAGTTCCAGTTCAATGACTCGTTGCCATTTTGTAATCACAGGTTGCCAACGCTTGAGCTTGGGTAGTTCAAGTCCCACTCCTAGAAGTCGTGTAGGTAGCCTTCCTAACTTAGCTAAAACGCGCTCCAAGCTCCGTTCTCTCAAGGCTGCGTTGCTGGCTTCGAGGGCAGCCTCAAGATCCCTGGCCACCTCTTGTAAGCGCGGTAAAACCATAGAAAGTTCTGATTGCGGCGCGTTTTCTTCTTGGCTTTGTGATCGATAAAAGTTTGGAACCAACAAATCTAATAAAGGATGGTCAGGTTTGGTAATAGATACCAGTTCAGCAAAGGTTTTGAAGGTGGTTAATTGATCGGCAATAATTTGAGGTAATGCTTGTTTGATGGTCTTTTGGAAACCAGGTAAAGGTTGGGTTTGCATTTGTTTAAAGGTTTCCATTGCTGCTAAAACATCTTGACGGAAAGCAGCAGCTAAAATGCGATCATGATTCGGTAAAGGTAGCCAGAGTAACTCTGTGGTGTAGGGAGGAAGAAGCTTTAAACTTTGTAGAGGTTTGAAGCTAAAACGCTTAATGAAGGGGAGTGATGGTGAAAGACTGATGGGCGTTAAGAGTAAATAGTCTGGTAATAGTCGATAATAAAAGATTAATGCAAGAGGAATAGTTAACAGTAATTTAGAGCCAAGATTTTCAATGCTAAGGACGGTTAATATTCCTATTGTGATTATTATACCCTGCAATTTTTTCTGTTCTGCTGCAAGGCTGAAAGCGACTAAGATACAGATGAAGATAAATAGAGGTAAAGGTAAATGAGGAACTCCTGCTACTCCAATTGCCACGACTCCTGCCACTCCAATCACTATAACTCCTGCCAGCACTCCTACCATAACTCCTGTTACTCCTGCTGCGACTAATCCTTCCACGCCAATCGCCACTCCGATTGCTACTCCAGCCACCACTGCTCCCATAACTCCGACCACCACTCCGATTATCACTGCTCCGACCACTAAGACCGTCACTCCGACCGTCATAACGAAGATATCGTCATCAATGTTCAATGTATCTTTAACCGTATAAAACCAGAAAGCTGACCCCACACTAAGCAATAACACAAACAGCCAGTTTTCAGTGGCTAGCCAACTCCCCACAAAAAAGCTGACTGTTCCACCAATAAAAAAGATAGTACGAGATAAATAAAGGTGATTGCTTTGTAGAAACCACAACATGAGGATACTGGTAATGATTAAAAGAACTATCCCTACGGATAAACCACTTGCTATTTGTGGCAAAGGGGGTAAGATATTCAGTGCTTCATTTAATCCTGTTAACCAAAAGTTAGGTTTTTGCACATAAATGATTAACCATATCAAAGGAACAGGCAATCCATATGATAAAGACCAACAACTAGCACTATAAGCTATTAGTAATAGAAGAGGTATCTGTAACCAATCTATTCCTTGACCTTGGATAGTAATATTTATAGTTAGAGGAAAACTGAGACAAAGTAATAATAGAAGGTGCTGAGCAATAAAACGAAAGTTAAAAGACTCTAAAATAAGATTGGGAACAAGAATCTCAAAAGACTTGACATCTCGTTTTGGTAAGTATTGCCCATCATTATAAGGAGCCAAGTCATTCATACGTTGCTGAAGCTTGGAAGGACGAAACATTGCCCAATAAAATAACTCCCAAGTTTCGCGCAGAAAACGATTCATAGAATGTTTATAAATAAAAGATTTAAGTAGGGTGGGTTAGACGGCTATAATTTAGGCTATCACAGGAATATAAGAATCCGTCGTAACCCACCATTTAGAGATTGCTTCGGAGGATTTTTAGTAAGTGTCAAAGGTTAATGTTGATTATACAGTAACGCACAAAAATCAGGATTTTTGGTGTATTACGCTATATCGCTACGCAAAAGTCAAAAGTCAAAAGTAGGTCGGAAAAGAGTTTCAGGGTTTGTCAATGTCAAACACCAAAATGCGTAGTGCTATATGCTAATATACCCTACTGAAATATTTCAACAAAAACGGATTCTTATACAATAAGATCACTTGACTGCAATAGCCTTTTAGCTTGAATCCCCAAGAATAATACCATGAGCAGACCTTTAATACCTTTAACTCCAGATAAAAAACAAGAAATTATTGAGAGAGTTTTAACAGCTAGAGCTAATCGTGAACAATTTTTATTACAGATGAAGCAACGGCAAGAAGAAGGATTAAATATTGCTAAAAAATGTGCTTATCTCTTAAAGAAAAAGTATGGAGTTACCAAAGTTATCTTATTTGGTTCCTTATTAAATCATGAGAAAATGACTTCTCATTCTGACATTGATCTAGCAGTAAGTAATCTTTCTGAAAAGGATTATTTTAGGGCCATGGCTGATTTAGACTCTGGACATACCTTTGAAATAGATTTAGTTGAAATTCAAAAAGCACGCCCGTATATTTTAGATGCAATTCATCAAGGGATTGAATTATGAGTGAGTTATTAGTCAAAGAAAGAATTAGTCAAGAACTCAATAAAATATACCAAGCTATTCAACAATTAGAAATATTTATGGAACAATTAAATGATATTTCCAATCCAATTTATCAAGAAGCTTTAGTGAATTTTCTTGCCCTTAATCTTCATGGAATTTACACAGGTATAGAGCGTATTTTTGAAGTTATTGCGACTGAAATTGATTTGAGTTTACCTACTGGCAACAAATGGAACAGAGATTTATTAGACCAAATGGCAGTTAATATTACCAATGTTAGAACAGAAGTTATTACAAAAGAAACAAGGGCTATATTAGACGAATTACGGCGGTTCCGTCATGTAATCAGAAGTGCTTATTCTTTTCAGTTAGATCAAGAAAAAGTGTTAATTGTAGTTAATACTTTTTTAAGTTATCATCATCAACTTATCCAAGAAATTCAATTATTTTGTGATGATTTATATGAAGGAGAAGTTAAACAATAATCGTAATCTCTACTTACTCATTACCACATATACCTTGAATCATATCGTACCAGAAACCCCTGTTTCATTAATTTGGAAAAGAAATGTTTTAGTATTAGGATAAGTCCGGCGTATCTTCTGAAGAAGCGTCATTTCATCTTGGTCAATGATATAGCTACCACTGTCAGGTTCAATGACTATATACCAATTATAATGAGTCTTGATTAACTGAGGTTGAAGACGGTTAAAAATTGCTTGGCAACGCTGGCGATGTTCTACTATTTCCGTTTTCCACTGATCAATTTTTTCTTGCGACCATTGATTTTCAGGAAATATTCTTTTCGTAGGAACCTTCGGAGTTGATTTTGTTTCAGTCATAATCATTTTCCTTATTAATATCTTTAATTGTCATTCTAAGGGAACAAGAATATATCTACAACTAACCTTATTCTAACTTAAATTATTATAAATGACTAAGATATCATCAAAATAAAGTCTTAAACTATGAGACATAAATAGCATCCTTTTTTACTGACTCAAGCAGTTGAGATTTTAACATTTTGCGACTGACTCAATCAACCGATAATCCTAAACTATCTTCTAAGAAAAACTTTAAATCCATATAGCAAGACAGTAGGGTGGGCAAGTTAAAAAGTATTTATCTTAACCCTATATCTGGAATTCTTGCCCACCTTAGAAAATTTATTTTTATTTTCTCTTAATAAAGAGTCTATTAGAAACTGTTTAGAAATAGAATCTTAAGACGGTAAGGTGGGCAAGTCAAAGACCTATCTAAACTAACTTCACCCTTGAGAACCTTGCCCAACCTACAAAAAAACAAATAAGGCTAATGACGTTACTCCATAACTTTTAATGACCGTTAAATTTTGCTTTAAAAACGTAATTAAATCTTCTTTATTCATGTTTTTAACTGCTGCGAAAATTACTAATTCTTCAAATTAACAGTATATTAGGGTTTTGTTGGGTTTCGTTCCTCTACCCAACCTACATCTATCATCTCTGTTTTGTAATAAATTCTTTAAAAATACTGCTAAATAAACTATCATCCTGACGCAATAAACCATGACGCTTCAATATATCAATAATAGCTGCACTGGGAACCGCTAACCCTGACACCCCTGCATAATAACGTAAAGCATGACGTTCAACTTCGATTAAATCGTTCCATAGTTCCTGAAATCTCGGCGTTGCTTGGAAAATAAACTCTTTTTTCGCTTGTTCATCATCCCCATATTGCCACCATAATGAGGCTGCCATTTGTACATAATAAGGCAACCCACCGGCTAACTTATCAATCCATGATAAGGGTGCAAAATCATTATTAAAGCCATTGTCTACTAAATTATGCCAAGCTTCTACTTCTAATGCACCGAGAATAGTGGTACTGAAAATATTGCCAAAGGGAGAGGTTAAACTCAACGGTTGATAAAGTTCACTGACAGGACGATTACTCGCAATAACCATCGTTAAAAGACCAGCAGACGCTTTAGAACGCCAATCTTCCCCCCAGTCTTGAAATGCTTCGAGTCGCCGACTAATGGCTTCAAATTCATCTAACATAACAATTAAGCGATATTCTTGGTCAACTAATTCCTGTAAGCTATCTTCCACCTCAAAAGCATCGTCATTATCTTCCCGTGACCAAGGTTCTTCCCCTATCTGCTTTTTAATACCCCGTCTCAGTCCCTCTCTAATACCTTCTGGACTGTGAAACTTGCCGTTACTGAGGTCTAGCGCAATGATTAAGGGGTGTTGGTCGGGTTGAAAAAATTCTGCTGGACTTTCCTTAATATAGCGCAAGAGAGAGGTTTTTCCATTGCGCCGTAATCCTACAATATTAATGCACTGAGGCTCTATTGCTCCAATTCGGTTTTTTAAGTCTAAAATCGGTTTTCGTCGCCCATAAAAGCGTTCAGGTGGCACAGGTGAGCCAAATTGAAAGGGGTTGATATCTCTAGACTGTTGTTGCTGATGAAAGCGTTGATTGAGTTCTGCTATGTCTGGAAATTGTTCTAAAATGACTTGAGTTGGAACAGCGCGTCCCCCTAAATCACTGCTGGTATCACGGGAAATATTGACCATTCCACACACTTTTCCCGTTGCTAAATTAAGTAATGGAGAACCACTAAACCCATCAATAAGTTGTCCTTGTTTTAACTTATAACGGATAACTGTTTCCTGAAAACTTTCCCCTTCATATTTAAAGGTTGCTGAGTCTCCCTTTGGATAGTCGACTTCTACACTTTTGGGATAGCCAAAAATATATAATTCTTGATTAATTTTTGGTTCCTTTTCCTCAAAATTAATACAACCATGTTCAGGAATATCACCCTCTAATTGTAGCAATGCCAAATCAAGGGGGTATCCTAGTAAGGTTTTAATCTTAGCTTGATAGGTTTTATTATTAGCTTTACAGAAAACATTAATCAGGTTAGACTCTGCATATTCTACAACATGAGCGCAAGTTAAAATCAACCCCGAAGCAACAAAAAAACCCGTTCCCTGACTCTCGCCATAGTTTAAACGGACGGTACATTCTTGTAAAGATTTTTCAGAACTCATCAGCTAATTTTACCTTTTTTATGGGCTTAATTTTTAACCATGTAATAATATTAAACTTCTGACTTCTGACTTCTGACTTCTAACTTCATCACTCTCCCCATTCCATCGTAATTTCTAAATTAGCTTTACCACTACCTTTAACAATTAAAGCAGTTAATTCTCCACTTTCAACAGCAATTTCTAAACCAAAGGTAACACTAAATTTATCAGGTTTAACTTCTTGTTTCACTTCTTTTAATGTTTCTGCAACGTCATTAGCAATAGATTTAATAATACCGGTTGCTTTCTTAAAAACTCTTGTTTCTGCGGATACCGGTTGTTCACCCAGTTGGGTTACTTCAACTTTGATGGTTTCGCCATCTGATAATTTTAAAGGAATAATTTTCTGAGATGCCATTTTTTGCTCTATTTTTTAACTGTTTAATCATCATACAATAGCTTTCATTTATTCACAATTCTAAATTCTAAATTGCTTTAAGATGAAGTGCCAATTAAAAATAATAAAGCCATTCTAACAGCAATACCACTGGTAACTTGTTGTTGAATTAAACTAAAATTAGGATCATCCATCAATTCTGAACTAATTTCTACCCCACGGTTAACCGGTCCAGGATGTAATATTTTTACGCCAGAATTACACCATTCTAAACGCTCATGAGTAATACCATATTGTTGATGATATTCCCTTAAACTGGGTAATAAATAATCGGTCATGCGTTCTTTTTGCAGACGCAAAGTCATCACAAAATCAGCATTTTCTAACGCAGGTTTCAACTTCCAATGAACCAATAATTTACCTTCATGGGACTCATTTTCCATCCCTTTAAACCATTCCGGAACTAATGTGGGGGGACCCACTAAATGGACATCTGCACCGGCTGCGGTTAAACTCCAAATATTAGAACGGGCCACCCGTGAATGTAAAATGTCCCCAACAATGGCTATTTTTTTCCCTTTTAATAATGCTATTCTTGGGTTATCAAAGTCTAATAAACAACACAACGTAAATAAATCTAATAATCCTTGAGAGGGATGTTCATGTTGTCCGTCCCCTGCGTTGAGGATACTGACCCCAGTCTGCAGACGATCCATTTCTCGTGCGATCGCGTGGGGGACTCCTGCTTGTTTATGACGGATGACCATGAGGTTTGTTCCCATGGCCAGATAGGTTTTAGCGGTGTCTAAAATGGTTTCTCCTTTCGTCAGAGAGGAGGTTCCGGGGGCAAAATTTAAAATATCAGCAGACAGACGTTTTGCCGCGAGTTCAAAGCTGCTACGGGTACGGGTAGACGGTTCAAAAAACATATTGGTTACCACCACCCCTTGCAAGGCCGGAACTTTCTTGGTACGACTCGATAAGACTTCACGGAAACTTGAAGCGGTTTCTAGTAGGATATCATACTCCTCCAGTGTCCAATCGTTTAACCCTAAAACATGATGGCGAGTCCAAGTCATAAAATAGTCCTAATACGCAGATTTTGCTGTACAACGTTAATGGAAATAGGAGGTAATGAAATAAAGAAGTCAGAAGTTTTTTTATAATACTATTTTAACCCAAATGGTTGATTTAATTATGACTTAAATTACTTATTTTCCCGTCGATACCAAGCCCGAACTAACCTTAATTCGTTATAACTATAATCATCTCCTAAATGATTTTTTAGAGGGGTTAATGACCCATCCCCAATAGTTTGAATACATTTAATAATCATGGCTTTTTTCTCTTGTGTAATAAACTTATCAATATCAATGGGTTGATTCATTTCGATTAACTCAGCAAGATGAGTACAAATAGTGGATTCTTTTAAGTTCCTTCTTTCCGCAATTTCTGGAATGGTTAACCCTTGTTGATACAATTGTAAGGTGATCATATTACTGGAAGTAGGTAAGGGGGTCGGTAAACTTTGTTCTTGACAAAATTCTCTAATGACAGACACAAAACTATCACCATATTGTTGTGCTTTATAAGTCGTTACTCCAGAAATCTTTTTAAATTCGTCTATCGTTTGGGGTTTGATTTGTGCCATTAATCTTAAACTAGAATCGGCAAAAACAACATAGGGTGCAATCCGATTTTGATCGGCTAAATGTTTTCGTAATTGTCTTAATTTATCGAGTAATAAATCACTTTCTGCTTTTCTAGGATTGTAATCATTTAATGCTTTGGAAGTTAGAGATTCTGTAATAGCAATTTCTACTTTTCTCTCGTTTCTAAAGATTTCCCAACTATACTTATTCAATTTTAAAATAGGAAAGCCGTCGGTGGTTTCATTAACAAAACCTTGATGGATTAAAGACCGTCCTAACATCTTCCATTCTGCCACACTCCTCTCTTTTCCGATACCATAAGTTGATAATAAATGGTGTCCATATCTTTCAATTTTTTTCTTTTTAGATCCCCTTAAAACATCGATAATATGACTCATACCAAACCTTTCCTGGCAACGGGCAACACAGGATAAAAATTTTTGTGCTTCAATCGTCCAATCTTCAATGGGTTTCGGATGTTTACAGTTATCACAATTGTCACAATTTCCCTTATATTGCTGTCCAAAGTATCTTAAAATAATACTTCTTCTGCATTCTGTTCCTTCGGCATAATCTACCACTTGTCTTAACTGTTGTCGAGCAACTTTTTGCTCTGTTTCATTACTTTTTTGGTCAATAAAATATTCAATTCTTTTTAAATCCCCAAAGCTCAAGAATAAAGCACAGTTAGACGGTTCGCCATCCCTTCCGGCACGGCCTGATTCTTGATAATAACTTTCTAAGTTTCTCGGTAAATCATAATGAACAACAAAACGAACATCCGGTTTATTTATTCCCATACCAAAGGCAATCGTTGCCACAATAATTCTCACATCATCCCGAATAAAACGAGTTTGATTAATCGCTCTTTCATCATCGTACATTCCAGCATGATAGGGTAACGCATCAATTCCATCCTGTTGCAGTCTGAAAGCAACCGTTTCAACATTTTTACGACTTAAACAATAAATAATTCCTGATCCTTCTTGACTCCGCACATAGTTTAATAGTTGAGTATAACTTCTTCTCGATTTTGGCTGGACTTCATAATACAAATTAGGCCGATCAAAACTAGCAAGATGAACTGATGGATTTTGCAACCCTAATTGCTCAATAATATCTGCTCTAACTCGTTTCGTTGCTGTTGCCGTTAAAGCAAACATAGGAATCGTTGGATAACGAAATCTTAGTTTTTTCAACTGTCGATATTCAGGACGAAAATCATGACCCCAAGCAGAAACACAATGGGCTTCATCAATGGCAAAACTAGATAAGCCCACTTTCTCATTTAAAAAATCCAAAAAACTCAAAAAATTATTATTTAATAGCCGTTCAGGGGCGACGTACAACAACTTAATTTTACCCTTTAAAATAGCATTTTCTCTTGACTGTAACTCCTCTCGATTTAACGTACTATTCAAAAAGGTTGCGCCGATACCATTGTCCAATAAAGCATCAACTTGATCCTGCATTAAAGCAATGAGAGGAGATACCACCACACATAACCCAGGTTGGAGTAGTGCAGGCAGTTGAAAACATAGAGATTTTCCCCCTCCTGTCGGCATAATTACCAATAAATCTTTATTATTTAAAGCATCATTAATAATCTGTTTTTGACCCGAACGAAATTGATCGTAACCAAAGAAATGTTTAAGGGCATTTTCTAAAGAATTAAACTGAGATACCATAATCAAAACGCCTACTATATTATAATTTCATGACTTTTAGGCAAGATAATCTTATCTTAAAGTTTATCAAAAAATAGTGAATAAAGCCCAAAACGTCCAACAAAAGAAGATTTCAATGGACAGAAAGGATTTATTTAGTATTTTCTGGCCAGAAAATATGACAATTGTAAAAGAAACAAGATAAGTATAATGACTAGATAATTAAAGTAATCAGTAATACAGACAAATTCTAGATAAATACATAGCAAAAATGTTATGATTAGTGAGCATGGCAAATAGAACATAGGTGAATGAACATGGCACAAGCACCTGTATCTCCAGTGGTGCTGGTAATATTAGACGGCTGGGGTTATCGTCCAACACAAGAAGATAACGCGATCGCAATGGCCAAGACTCCAGTAATGGACTGCCTGTGGACTACCTATCCCAGAACCCTGATCAGAACATCAGGGAAAGATGTCGGTCTTCCTCAAGGACAAATGGGTAATTCTGAGGTAGGACACCTGAACCTAGGTGCAGGGCGTATTGTTCCCCAAGAATTAGTCAGGATCTCCGATGCAGTCGAAGATGGGTCAATTTACGAAAATCAAGCCCTAGTTACCCTCTGCGAAGAGGTGCGTTCTCGCAAGGGAAAACTACACTTAATCGGGTTATGTTCTGAAGGTGGAGTTCATTCTCATTTAGATCACTTACTGGGACTGCTGAACCTAGCCGAAAAACAAAGCATTACCGATGTCTGCGTTCATGCGATCACTGACGGAAGGGATACCAATACCACCGACGGGGTCAAAGCGATCGCCAAAATTAAAGAACACATCGAACAACTCGGTTTAGGACGCATTGCTACTATCAGTGGACGTTACTATGCAATGGACCGCGATCGCCGTTGGGATCGGGTAAAACTAGCCTACGATCTGATCACCCAAGACGGTGTGGGAGACGGTCGTTCTGCCGTTGAAGTGTTAGAAGATTTTTACCGACAAGACAAAACCGACGAATTCATTCCCCCCACCCGTATCACCCCAGGAGCCATAGAACCAGGAGATGGGGTCATTTTCTTCAATTTTAGACCTGATCGTGCCAGACAACTCTGTTCTGCCCTGACCATGCCCAATTTCGACGGGTTTAAGCGGGAATTCATCACTCCCCTTAGCTTTGTTACCTTCACCCAATACGACCCCCGCTTGCCTGTGCAAGTAGCCTTTGAACCCCAAAACCTCAACAATATTTTAGGGGAAGTGATCGCCCGTCAGGGGTTAAAACAGTTTCGGGTAGCAGAAACAGAAAAGTATCCCCACGTCACCTACTTTTTCAACGGCGGTTTAGAACAACCCTTAGAAGGAGAAGAAAGGGAGTTGATTCAAAGTCCGATGGTAGCGACTTACGATCAATCTGCCGCTATGTCTGCCGAAGCCGTTACGCAAGCGGCTTGTACTGCGGTAGAAAAAGCCATCTATTCCCTGATCGTTATTAACTATGCCAACCCCGATATGGTAGGTCATACTGGGAATACAGAAGCAGCTATTGAGGCTGTTGAAACGGTAGATAATTGTTTAGGCCAACTCCTTTCTAGTGTCAGTAAACTAGGGGGAACCGTTCTTATTACTGCCGATCATGGCAACGCTGAGACTATGAGGGACGACAAGGGCAACCTGTGGACAGCACACACAACGAACCCAGTCCCCTTAATCTTAGTCGAAGGGGAACAACGGAAAATCCCTGGCCACGGCGGTTTAGTGGAACTCAGAGATGATGGAAAACTGGCTGATATTGCCCCCACCATCCTACAAATTTTACAACTCCCTCAACCGGCTGAAATGACAGGGCGATCGATCATCGAACCCGCAGAGATAGAAATTCGAGCCAATCGTACCCCTGTTCGCATTGCCCGTTAAGGTAAGATGAGAAAACATAAACAATTCTTAAAGAAGTTATGACACTACCACAACTGATACAAATTATATGGACCGTCTCAGGGGTTTTATTGGTGGTTCTCATCCTCTTACACAGTCCCAAAGGAGACGGTTTAGGAGGGATTGGAGGACAAGCGCAGTTATTTACCTCTGCTAAAAGTGCTGAGAAGACCTTAAATCAGATTACTTGGACTCTCAGTATCGTTTTTATTGCCCTGACGATTGTTTTAAGCGCAGGTTGGTTAACTCCTCAAGGGTAAGGAAGTTAACCCACCCCTAACCCCTCCCAGGAGGGGAATAGGAGGGGCTTGATTCTGTTCCCAAAAACCGACTCAATCTTACCTAAAATTACTCACATTATTAGCTCTCATTAATAAGAGGGATGATGGCTAATCATAAATTAGCCAAAGCGATAGCTGATATGGGGTTTTATGAGTTCAGGAGACAGTTAGAATATAAAAGTCAATTGTATGAGTCAACACTGCTCATAGTGGATAGGTTTTATCCTTCGAGTAAAACTTGTTCTAACTGTGGAGAAAAAAAAGACTCATTACTATTATCACAAAGAGTATTTTGTTGCGAGAAATGTCATTATCAAATAGATAGAGATTTAAACGCAGCCAAAAATCTCAAAAAACTAGGTCAAGCTATGGCCGAAGTTACGCCTGTGGACAAGACGAGCGACCCCGCGCCG